>NZ_CP089291.1:3188445-3522093 GCF_022818495.1 Fodinisporobacter ferrooxydans
AAAATCATTTATTGTATTGCACCGTGTGCGATAACAACAACGGCAATTGTAAAGTTCACAATACGGCTGAGCTTTTGCAAATCGAGCATCAAAACATCCCGTATCGTTCCAAAGGGTATGAAGTGGATATGAGCAATCCCTTCTATCGGTACGATCCGGATCAGTGCATTTTGTGCGGGCGCTGTGTGGAAGCTTGTCAAGACCTGCAGGTAAATGAAACACTCTCCATCGATTGGGAAGCGGATCGTCCCCGTGTCTTGTGGGATCATGGTTCGCCGATCAATGAATCGTCCTGCGTTTCCTGCGGCCATTGTGTCACCGTTTGCCCATGCAACGCACTAATGGAAACATCCATGCTCGGCGAAGCTGGTTTCTTGACAAAAACACAGCCGGACGTTTTGGACTCCATGATCGATTTGGTGAAACAAGTAGAGCCGGGGTATGGCGGGATCTTTGCCGTTTCCGAGATCGAGTCGGCGATGCGGGATACGCGGATACAGAAGACAAAGACCGTCTGTACATTTTGCGGCGTCGGCTGTACATTTGATGTCTGGACAAAAGACCGCCACATTTTAAAAATCGAACCGACGCCGGAAGCGCCTGTCAACGGTATTTCCACATGTGTCAAAGGAAAATTCGGCTGGGATTTTGTCAATAGTGAAGAACGGTTGACAACGCCGCTGATTCGGCGCGGCGATACATTTGTCGAGGCAACTTGGGAAGAAGCCTTTGACCTGATTGCAAGCAAACTTTCACAGATCAAAGAACAGCATGGTGCAGACAGTCTAGGTTTTATCTCATCATCGAAAATCACAAATGAAGAAAACTTCCTGATGCAAAAATTGGCTCGCGGCGTTATCGGCACCAATAATGTGGACAATTGTTCCCGCTATTGCCAGTCGCCGGCGACGGATGGACTTTTTCGAACCGTCGGCTATGGCGGCGATGCCGGGTCGATTCACGACATAGCAAATGCCGGCCTGGTGATCATCGTCGGCGCAAATCCGGCCGAAGCGCACCCGGTACTGGCAACGCGTGTCAAGCGGGCACACAAATTGCACGGACAAAAATTGGTCGTTGCCGACTTGCGGAAACATGAAATGGCGGAACGGGCAGACGTATTTGTACGCCCTGCGCCTGGCACCGACCACATCTGGCTGTCTGCGGTCGCAAAGTACATCATTGACCAAGGGTGGCAGGCAGAAGCGTTTTTACGGGAGAAAGTGAATGGGCTTGATGAATATTCCAGATTTTTGCAGACATATACCTTGGAATACGCCGAAACAATCACTGGCATCAAGCGGGAAACGCTGATGGAAATCGCCCGCATGATCCGGGATGCGGACGGTACCTGCATCTTGTGGGCAATGGGTGTAACACAGCATTGCGGCGGCAGCGATACGAGCGCGGCGATCAGCAATTTGCTTTTGATTTCCGGCAATTATGGCCGTCCCGGTGCGGGCGCATATCCGTTGCGCGGACATAACAATGTACAAGGCGCCTGTGATTTCGGTACGCTGCCCAAGTTTTTCCCTGGATATCAACTGGTGACGGATGAGGACGTTCGCAGCAAGTTTGAACGGGCATGGGGCACTCCGTTGTCTGACAAACCTGGCATGGATAACCATGAAATGATCGATGCGATCCATGAAGGCAAATTAAAGGGCATGTATTTGATCGGAGAAGATATGGCCTGGGTGGATTCCAATGCCAATCACGTCCATGCAGCACTTGGAAAACTGGACTTTTTTGTCGTACAGGATATTTTCTTTACAAAGACAGCGCAATTTGCCGACGTCATTCTGCCGGCCAGCCCGAGCCTGGAGAAAGAAGGCACGTTTACGAATACGGAGCGGCGCATTCAGCGGTTGTACCAAGTATTCGAGCCATTGGCTGGAAGCAAGCCGGACTGGCAAATCATTTGTGAAATCGCCAACCGGTTGGGCGGCGACTTCTCCTACCGGCATCCTGGCGAAGTGATGGAGGAAGTGGCCCGTCTTACGCCGCTGTTTGCAGGAGTATCCTATGAACGGCTGGAAGGATATAAAAGCTTGCTGTGGCCGGTAGAAGCAGACGGTACAGACACTCCGCTGTTGTATACGCAATCGTTCCATTTCCCGGACGGCAAAGCGAGACTGGCCTGCGTGGATTGGGTACCGCCCGTGCAAATGCCGGATGAGTACGATTTGCATCTGAACAACGGACGCTTGCTGGAACATTTTCATGAAGGGAATTTGACAAATAAATCGACAGGCATCCAGCACAAAGTGCCGGATACGTTTGTGGAAGTGTCTCCCGAACTGGCCGCAGAACGGGGAATCGTCGACGGCATGTACGTTCGGCTGGAATCTCCCTATGGCAAGGTAAAGGTGCGGGCTGTTGTGACAGATCGGGTACATGGCAAAGAACTGTATTTGCCGATGAATTCCGTGAGTGATGAAGGAGCTGTCAATCTTTTGACAAGCAGCTTTACAGATCACATTACACATACACCGGCGTATAAGGAAACAAAAGTGAAAATGACCGTCTTGGAAGAGCGGGGAAGCCATCCCTTGCCGCGTTCCAATCCTCGCTTTGGCCGCCGGCAGCCGCAGCTCGGCATTCAAATCGAACAAAAATGGCAGCGCGCCGATTATACGCCCATTCATGATCGTTTCGAACCTGCAGACAGCGCGGACAAAGAAGGGCGCGCACAGACGCGCCAAAAGGAGGGGAATGAAAGTGGCAAGAGCAATTACGCATATTCACAGGCAAGCGCCAAGTAAAGAAGCACAACGGCAGCAGTCTCTGGATCAGCTGAGTGCAGCCGTATCCGATCACGGGGATGCGCTGCTCGATACGTTGCGGCTGATTCAGTCGCTGCATGAAAGCGGCGCATTGGAAGCGGCAGCGGCACTGATCCAGGCGCGGGAGCAAGTGACGAAAATCGCTGTTGACCAATTGTCCAGACAGACTGTAACACATACGATCAGCCACGCCATGAGCGGTTTGGAAGTGCTTGGCAAGCTGGATCCGGTGCAGCTGAACCAATTGTTGACGAATGTGGTAAATGGAATTAACCGTGCGGAAGAAACGCTGCAGCGAAAAGAAAAAATAGGGTTGTTGGATCTCTATAAAGCACTGCACGATCCAAGCATCAATCGGGCCATTGCCGTCAGCCTCGGATTCCTGCGGGGTGTCGGGGAAAATCTGTAAATCTATCATAGGATCGGAAGAATATGTTTGAAACGCATGGAATCACATGGAATCACATGGAATCACATGGAATCACATGGAATCACATGGAATCACATGGAATCACATGGAATCACATGGAATCACATGGAATCACATGGAATCACATGGAATCACAATATTGCACAGGCGAAACGATCCATAAATGTGCAAGTCTTGCATCATCCGAAATACCTTTGAGGAGACATACAGTTCTCCTCATTTTTTTATTGGATCCAGAAATTGAATGCAAGCAAATGTACTACCATTCCAAAAAAACGGGCTGCCAATTGTTTCGCTTCACCGAAACGCATGAGAAGCCAAGTTTTCCTTATGCAAATCGTGAATTTTCATAGTACAATGTCAAACAGGACAATACATGTCAAACAGTACAACAATGTCAAACAGTACAATAGAAGTACAGGAAGAGATTTTATATTTTTATAGTGCAGATTTTTATCATACATAGAGGTGAATCAGATATGGCAGCATCGGACAGTAAGCAATTTGACATGGAACATCTTATCAATCCAAACGTTCGCAAGATTCAGATTTCCGGAATTCGCAAATTTGCAAATTTGGTGGCACAGCACCAAAATGTAATCTCCTTGACAATTGGCCAGCCGGATTTTCCAACGCCGCAGCATGTAAAAGAACGGGCAAAAACAGCGATTGATGAAAATCGTACCGGGTATACGGAGAATGCAGGATTGCTGGATGCACGCAAGGCTGCATGCCAATTTCTTTCCATCAAATATGGATTGTCCTACGATCCGAAGTCAGAAGTGATCATAACAAACGGAGCGACAGAAGCGATTGATATTGCGTTGCGTACGGTATTGGCACCCGGCGCGGAAGTTATCTTGCCTGGCCCTGTGTATCCCGGCTATGAGCCGGTGATTCGCTTGTGTGGCGCCATACCCGTATTTGTCGATACGCGAGCGGACGGTTTTAAATTGCGGGCAGAAGCAATCGAACAAGCACTGACGGAACATACGCGCTGTGTGATCTTGCCATATCCGTCAAATCCGACAGGCACTACACTTTCATATTCTGAACTGGAATCCATTGCGAACGTATTGCAAAACCGCAATGTGTTTGTGATTTCCGACGAAATCTACAGTGAATTGGTGTATGATGGCAGCCATGTTTCGATCGCTTCCTTCCCTTCCATGCGGGAGAAAACAATTGTAATCAACGGGTTGTCCAAATCTCATTCCATGACCGGTTGGAGAATCGGATTGACATTTGCCCCAGAGTATATTACGCGCCATATGCTGAAGGTGCACCAATATAGTGCTACTTGTGCGTCTTCCATCAGCCAGCATGCAGCGCTTGAAGCATTCGAAGGCGGAGTTGAAGATGCCGTGGCAATGAAAGTGGAGTATGTGCAGCGCCGCGACTATGTGTTTGAACGCCTGCAGCGGATGGGATTTGACGGGATCAAGCCGTCCGGCGCGTTTTATCTGTTTCCGTCGATTCGACCTTTTGCGGAAAACTCCTTTGATTTTGCCGCACAATTATTGGAAAAAGCAAAAGTGGCAGTCGTGCCAGGTGCTGCTTTTTCTGAATATGGGGAAGGATATATCCGGATTTCCTATGCGTATTCCATGGAGACATTGAAGGAAGGAATGGATCGGATCGAATATTTTTTACATGGAAACCAAACAATAGAATAAGAACGTACAGGGGGTGGTGTGCTTCAAATGGCAAGCGCAAAATCACAGCAACCAAAACAGCTGAACAAAAACTCGATTATGCTCGTCATGGTACTCGGGGCGTTTGTGGCGATTTTGAATCAGACGTTGTTAAATGTAGCGATTCCGCAACTTATGGCTGATTTCAGTGTATCGGCAGATACTGTCCAATGGCTGTCTACCGCGTATATGCTGACAAACGGCGTATTAATCCCGGTGACACCATTTCTCATCGATCGGATTTCTACGCGAAAACTATTTATAACAGCCATGGTTCTTTTTACAGTCGGATCGTTCATTTGCTCACTGGCTACCAATTTTTCCATCTTATTGATCGGGCGCATTGTGCAGGCGTTTGGTGCGGGTGTTTTGATGCCGTTGATGATGACGGTGATTCTTGTCATTTATCCGCCCGAAGTGCGGGGACGCGCCATGGGAACAATTGCCATAGCGATGTTTTTCGCCCCTGCCGTTGGCCCCACATTATCCGGTTGGATTATCGAGCATTGGACATGGCGGATCTTGTTTTATGTCGGAATGCCGATCGCAATCGCCGATATTGTCCTTGCGATGACGCTGATGCCGAATATTATGGAGCGCAAGGATCGGGATTTGGATGTATTGGGATTCATTACATCTACCATCGGTTTTGGCATGTTATTGTACGGATTCAGTGAAGCAGGCAGCAAAGGCTGGGGGGATGTAGCAGTCGTCCTTCCGATCATCATCGGAATCATCTTTATTATCCTGTTTGCTGTGCGCGAAGTTACGGCAGATGAGCCGATGATGGATTTGAGCGTATTCAAATATAGCATATTTACCATTGCAACATTGGTGAGTTGTGTCGTGAATATGGCATTGTTTGGCGCGATGATTCTCGTTCCGATCTATCTGCAAAACATCCGCGGCTTTACACCGCTGGAATCGGGACTTCTTTTGCTGCCTGGCGCGATTATCATGGCGATCATGTCGCCCATTTCCGGCGCTTTATTTGACAGAGTGGGCGTACGTCCATTGGCGGTCATCGGCTTGATCATTACAGCGTTAACCACATGGAATTTCAGCAAATTGAGCATGGATACGACATATGGACATATCATGCTTTTATATACATTTCGCATGTTCGGAATGTCGTTTATTTCGATGACGATCATGACAGCCGGTTTGAATCAGTTGCCTCGCTATCTGGCCAGTCATGGAACCGCAGCAGCCAATACGGCACGACAAATTGCCGCATCCCTCGGCACGGCGTATCTGGTTTCCGTCATGTCCAATCGATCTACATTTCACTTGGCCAATTACACAGAACATATATCGGCCAGCAATCCTTTTGTATATCAATTCCTGCAGGGATTGGGACAGATGCTTTCGGCAAATTTGCAACAGCTCCCGCAAGTGGGTCAATCGTTGGCATTAAACGTCTTGTACGGGATTATGATGCAGCAATCGACGATTGAAGGGATCAATGATGCATTTATTGTTGCAACGATTCTGACGGTTATTGCGCTGGTTCTTTCTTTCTTCTTAAGAAGAGTTCGGGCCCAAAGTGAATTGCGAACCGCCGTACCGGAGCAAAACAAGAAGTAAATCAGACTGGAATCGAATCAACCCGGTGAAATCCCCATTACGTTTGACGTGTGATGGGGATTTTTATGGATTTTTATGGATGTGAAAATGCAGAAACGTGTAAAGGATCTTCGGCGACTCACGTATCATACAACAAAGTTCTCATAAGGACGGTGTGTGTTTCGTATGATAGAAAAGATCGATGCTGCGATTTCCGGGATGTCGCATGAAGCTATACAAAGGCAAGTGCCGGACGGTTCCTTTCGATTTTGTTACGAGAGCGGTCTGATGACGGATGCCTATATGATTTTCGTATTGCGCACATTGCTCATCCATGACGAAGACCTCATACAAGCATTGGCCGAGCGCATTTTGTCACTGCAAGAACCTGCCGGTGTCTGGAAATTGTTTCATGATGAAGAAGAAGGAAATCTTTCCGCAACGTTAGAAGCATATTATGCATTATTGGCATCGGGTGTTGTAAAAGAAACGGATGAGCGCATTTCCACAGCCAGGCAGTTTATTCTAGCAAAGGGCGGAATGAACCAATGCAGTTTGATCACACAAGCAATGCTGGCACTGACAGGCCAGTATCCATGGCCGGCGCATCTTCGCTTCCCCCTCGAATTCTTGCTGCTGCCAGCTTCCATGCCGGTGAATTTTTATGAGTTTGCCGGATTTGCACGTGCGCACTTGCTGCCAGTGATGCTCGCAAGTGATAAAACGTTCAGTATCAAATCCACAATGACGCCTGATATTTCCTACTTGGATGTAGATTCTGCAATGGACGCAGATTCTGCAACACATCGTCACATGCGTTCTTTGCATGATCTATTGCATGCAAGCGTCGATTCTTTGCAACAGTTTTTTCAAAATCTGAAAGAGTTTCCCCAGAAATTGCACGAACATGCAGTTGCAACAGCAAAACAGTATATGCTGGAGCGAATAGAAACAGACGGTACATTTTACGGGTATGCAAGTTCTACCTATCTGCTGATTTATGCATGGCTGTCTCTTGGCTATCCAAAAGAGCATGATGTGATACGAAAAGCCATACGGGGACTGCGTACATTGGCATTTCCGGCGGGAACAACCATTCACATCCAGAACACCACATCGACGGTATGGGATACGGCACTTTTGACATATGCGCTGCAGGAAGCGGGAATGTCGGAAAGATCCCCAATCATTCGAAATGCCGGTAGATATCTTCAATCGAGTCAGCACAATCGTCCGGGAGATTGGAAAATCCACAATCCCGACGGGAAACCGGGGGGATGGGGTTTTTCCGATGCCAATACGATGAATCCGGATGTGGATGACACGTCAGCCGCCTTGCGTGCCATTCGCAGTCAAGGGATCATCGCTGGATCGGCAAAACATGCCTTTGAGCGGGGAAACGGCTGGTTGATTTCCATGCAAAATGATGATGGCGGCTGGCCTGCCTTTGAAAAAAATACAGACTCTCCGATTTTGGGTTCGATTGCGGTTGATGGTACAAAAAATGTTCTAATCGATCCATCATCCGTAGATTTGACGGGAAGAACATTGGATTATCTCGGATCCATAGGACATTCAGGGAAAGAACCGATGATAGAAAAAGGGGTTCGATGGCTGTTGGCCCATCAGGAGCCTAACGGATCCTGGTACGGACGGTGGGGAGTTTGTTACATTTATGGCACATGGGCAGCTGTCACAGGTTTGCGCGCAGTCGGGGTCGATAAAAATCACCCGGCATTGCAAAAAGCATTGCGGTGGCTCCTGCATATTCAAAATGCGGACGGCGGTTGGGGCGAATCGTGCAAAAGCGATCAGGTGCGGAAGTTTGTTTCCCTCGGTTCCAGTACGCCGTCCCAAACCGCATGGGCTGTCGATGCATTGGTCGCAATACTGGATGAGCCCGTAAATGAATTGGACAGAGGCATCCGCCGATTGACCGGATTCGCGGAACAAAACGAGAGCGACTGGCGCATCACGTATCCAACAGGAGCGGGCTTGCCAGGAAATTTTTATACACATTATCATAGTTATCGATATATTTGGCCGATGCTTGCACTTGCTCATTATAAAAAAAAGTATCAGTATGAAAGGAGAGCAAAGTGAAATGCCTGACTCTGGAGGATCATATGAAAGTGAAAGATGCGTCTGAACGGGATATAAAGCAAATGCAGAAAGACGGAAAAAGCTTTGCCGTGTTTTTTTATACGCCATTGTGCGGAACCTGCAAAGTCGGTGAGAGAATGTTAAATATCGTACTCGAAATGCATGCAAGTCTGCCGCTGGTAAAATGCAATGTAAACTTCGCGGCAAACTTGGTGCAGACATGGCAAATCTCCAGCATTCCCTGTTTGGCGATTGTCCGGCAAGGAATTTTGTATAAAAAAGAGTATGCAATGCGTTCTGTCGACCATTTGTATCAGCGATTGCACCCTTTATTTATTATCAACCAGGCGGAGTGAACTCTCCGCCTGGTTCCCCGCTGTTCAGCTTTGCTGCAACGAGTTTATTTTCCTTCCGATTGAATGCGGTTATACACCTGTTCCGGTGTCAGTCCGGATGCGTTTATGACAGGGCATCCGCACTGTACGGATTGCATCCCCATTAGATTCTGATCTGCACCTGAAATGACAATGGCGGAGTAGGAAGTGGAATTTGCGCTTGCATTTTGTATGGAATTCGCATCCAATGTTTCTACTTGACAACCTTGATTGCTCAAATATTCCTGCATAGGAGATAAGTTGGATTCTACACATACTTTTTTCATGCGACAGTTCCTCCCTTGGTCAGTCAAAGTGACGATTGTATTATGTGCGGTTGGCCAAATACTATACAAGCCGCTTATAAAACAGAAAAATAACCGTTTACATGTCCATCCTGGTAATCCTTAATGGAATTTTTGTATACAATGGAATTCGATTCTTTTAGAAATCGGTCAAATTCCTCTTTTGACATGGTTGCCGTCCATTTTTGGTTTGCATGTTCGTGAAACCCCCATTGATCGACATGAAGCTGCGGTATTTTTTCCAACGTTTGATTTGTTAATGACACATAGATCACGTTACATTCCCCGCTTATCTTTTGGAGTATAGTGATTCCAAACGAAATTTGCTTCCTGCTTCCTATGTGCTTTTTTCTCTTTGTAGATTGGACAATACCCGATTTCTTTATGCTGCGTGTTTTTTGCATTTCGATCCTGCATTTTCATCACATAACGAAACAGAGGTTGGTGCACAATGTAAACGCAAAACACATTGACAAGGGGGACGTTTGCGATGGCAAAACCGGATGATCGTTCCGATAATGTAGAAAAACTTCAACAAATGATCGACAACACAATGGAAAATATGCGGGATACAAGGGATTATTTAAAAGCGCACAAGAGTGAAATTCGCGCAGACGAACGGACAGATCTAATCGAAAAAAATGAACGACGGGAAGAGAGCATCGAAGGATTTCGTTCTGAAATTCAAGATGAAGTACAGGCAAGAAAACAGTAGCACAACGAACAAATAAATAACCTGCGACATGCAGAGTGGCCAAAGCGCCACTCTTTTTCACGTGTGGGCTGCAGTGCGGCAAACAAGAATAACGGCAAGAGCCTGAATCGACAACAGTCGAAAACGGCAGAAAGCACAGAGCAACACAAAGCAGAACAAACTGCAGAAAAAAGAAGAAAGTCTCGCGATTACAGAGATTTTTCTGTATAATAATGATTTTGGAGAAATCACTTTATGTTTCTTGGTTTTTTACATTACACTATTGGATGTGGGTTTTCGTGAGTGAAACTTTACTAGATACATTAGCAAGCATTCGATTTATCGATGATTGTCTTGTACTGAATCATACCGATCCCTTATGGAATCATGCGCTGGATGAAGGAATTGCCAGCCATGTGGCGAAAAAACAGCAGCCGGCCACTGTGCGCTGCTGGCGATACCAGCGGGCGTTGATGATGGGACGGCGGGATATGCGGCTTCCCCGCATGTCCGAAGCGATTGAGTGGATCCTTGCCAAAGGCTATGATGTGGCTGTACGGCCCTGTGGCGGTGCTTGCGTGCCGCTGGATCAGGATGTTTTAAATGTGTCTCTCATCCTTCCGGCACAGGATTATAAGGCACTTCCACTTTCTGAAGGGTTTCGTATGATGGCAAATCTTTTATCCGAATCACTCCAAAAAGTTGCGGATGTCCGCACAGGGGAAGTGGAAGGTTCGTATTGTCCAGGTGATTTCGATTTATCAGTTGATAGGATCAAGATCGCAGGCATCGCCCAACGGCGGGTGATGGGTGCTGCCATTATCCAGGCATTTCTATTGGTCAGGGGTTCCGGTGAGCAGTATTTTGATCTGATTCGCCAAATGTATGAACGTGCAGGATTGTACGACACTATGGAGTCCCATCGCCCATTGCCGTCTTTACGGAGTGGGAGCATGGGAAGTTTGGAGGAGATCGTAAAGATAGAAATTTCACCGCAGCAAGTGACAGATCGCATCTTGCAACACCTGCAAGCAAGAGTCGGGGCAGGAAACGTATCCAGCACAAATGTCTCAACTGCAGAAATTCATGCAGCACAGATGGAACGCCAACGGTTTCAAAGCCAATTACAGCTTGTCTGCTATTTACACGCGAATCCGAATGACTGATCCCATGGCAAACCGATGCAAATCGCTCATTGCATGTCGCGCCAATGGTAAATCGATTGTCAAAATATGAAACCGAATGTTCATTGGGAAATATGGTACTATGAAGTGTATGGAGTGAGCATGAAATATAGAAAAAGGATGGTTCCTGTGCAATGAATCAATTTGAAAGAGACGACAAAGAACAATCCGATGTCCGGGAATTTTCGATTAGCCGCTTGAATGTTTTATTTGTAATCGTATTTTTGATTTTGGTATCATTAGTCATCCGTTTGGGTTTTCTGCAATTGACAAAAGGCGCTACGTATCGTTCCCTTGCAACAGACAGCCATTTGGACCAGATGCCAATCCCGGCTCCCAGAGGGTTTATATATGACCGGAATCATCAGTTGCTCGTATCGGATAATCCGTCCTTTACATTAATGTATAGCGGCACGTTGGGGAAAGACGAACCGCAATTCAAAACGTTGGTCAACCGCATTCACAATGTCATTCCGGAAATATCCGAGGATGAAATTGGCAAGCGCATGACGGCAAATCCTTGGCTCAGTGTTACACACAGGGTGTATACGGGATTGAATGAGAAACAAGTCTCTTTTATCCGTGAGCATCAGAATGATTTTCCCGGATGCAATATTATTGAGGAGCCGCAGCGAAATTATTTAAATGGAGATTTGGCGGGCCATGTCATTGGCTATCTGAATTCCATTCCAGGGGATAAGGCCAGTTCTTATGAGCAGCAAGGGTATCAAAAAGACGATAAAGTCGGCATGGCCGGCGTCGAGATGCAATATGAGTCCTATTTGCGGGGAAAAGATGGAAGGCTGACAGTGCAAGTCGACAGCAACAATCATCTCGTGCATAATTTTGGCATGGACCCGGCTCCCGTTAAAGGAGATGACCTGATTCTAAATATTGACAGCGGATTGCAGCAAGCGATGCAAGCCATATTGCAACAGTCCGTATTGGATTTGCAGAAAAAAGGAAAGCCGGCAAAGACAGCGACCGCAGTAGCCATGAATCCAAGTACGGGTGAAATCTATGCGATGGCAAGTTATCCCTACTTTAATCCGCAATGGTTCGTGGAAGGGATCGGCAAGCATATGCAGCAATGGTATGTTTCGCAAAATAACTGGGCCATTCAGGGACTGTATCCGCCGGGCTCGACAGAAAAACCTTTAACAGCCATGGCAGCATTGCAAGATGGCGTAATTACCAAAAATACTTCGATTGACGATAGCGGCGAATTCGTTTGGGATGGCGGGCATTTCCACGACTGGGTCTTGTCCGGTCATGGAAAAGTGGATGTAGAACGGGCATTGGCAGTATCCTGCGATACGTTTTTCTATAATGTAAATTATTGGTTTGCAGGCGAGAGCGACGGACCAAAAGCACACTCCCACGTGATGGATCGATTGCGGTATTATCAGCAGGCGTTTGGGCTTGGGGTGCCGAAGACGGGGACAGGCATTGATTTGCCGTATGAAGCTTCCGGATTTTTATCCGATGGCGGCAATCCCGGCGACTTGATGTTCGCAGCCATCGGACAGGATGAAGAATTTACACCGATCTCCCTTGCCCAGTATACAAGTGCGATTGCCAACGGTGGAAAGCGCATGGAACCGCATATTGTGAAACAAATTGTCGATGCAAACGGACATGTGGTAAAAGAGTTTCAGCCAAACGTGCTGAATACCGTTCCGGTAAGTCCGGAGAATCTCAAGATCGTGCAAGAAGGCATGCAGCGCGTAGTCACGGACCCGGACGGTACGGCACATTATATATTCCTTGGCGCTCCCTATACGGTAGCCGGAAAAACGGGTACGGCCGAAGTCGGTACGGTACCCAACAACAATGATACATCTGTCTTTATCGGTTATGCACCTGTGGATCATCCGCAAATCGCCATTTCTGTCGTGGTGCCGGCGGGCGGTCACAGCAGCGACAGCATCGGGCCGATTTCCAGAGGGATTTTTGATTATTATTTTCAGCACATGGCCAATCAGCAAACGGCCGCTGCTGTCCAAGGGAAACAATAAGCAGAAACAATCATGGGATCGGGATCGGAACCGAAAATGAAAATTGAAAATGAAACGATAAAGATCAAAAATGAAGCGAAAATGCAAAAGGATGGAAGAAACGGTACAGTTTCTCCCATCCTTTTGTTTGCCACCTCACGACACTATATGGTTATTTATCCACATTGCCTACCTTGTCCAATTGACCGCGGGTTACGCCGAGCTGATTGATGGCATTCAATTGCTTCCAGACGGAACGGCCAGGGATTTCTCCGGCCAACGCCCGCTGGTACAGGCGAATGACTTCAAGCACTTTCTCGCCGGGCTCTTCCAAAAATTCAATCCGAAATCGCCGGATGCCGAGAGATCGAAACTCTTCCAGATATTCGGAACCCGATTGCTCGACTGCATGAAAAACGGTATTGCGGCAGCCGGTATCGACCCGTACCGGATGTTCAAAGCCAACCCGGTCTTTCAGCGAGACCCGGTGTTCTTCACAAGGGCGCCCGCAATTGGTATAGTCCGTTCCTTCGCTTAAAAACGTACAGTACACACAATGCTCTGTATGGAACATCGGCATATGCTGATGAATCACCAATTCCATATGCGCCGCAGGAGAATTGCGCAACAGATCGATCATTTGCTGTACGTTCAGATCATAGGAAGGTGTTACATACTCGCAGCCGCGCTCCAAAAACAATTCGGCCGCTTTATGATTGGCGATATTTAATGAAAAATCACCGATCAAAGGAATGCTGCAGCCATGATTGCGATACTGCCATAACGCACCTGTATTCCGTACAAGAATCGCGTCTGGACGCAAAAGTTCGATCGCTTTCAAGATCCCATGCTCGTCAGGCATCAAAATCCTCGGCGTGGCAAGTGCGATCGCTTTACCGTAGGAGCGGGCCGTTTCGACTGCCATCCGGTACTGCTTGGTAAATTCAAAATCTGCATAAATCCACTGCACATCCGTCCCGCAGGCAGCTTCCACCTGCTCTATGGTGCGGCAGAGTATGACCAACTGTGGTGTTTCGGCATACGCCCCATAGAATGGACGTTGGCGATTCAAGGAGTCATGCGATCCAGGAGCCGACTCCATGAATGGCTGTCGGGAAATGTTTGTTTCCCCACGCGGACCTGTTGACGATTTCCGTCTTTGATAGACAGGCGGCGCCTTGCGCAGCGTTTCCAGTTGTACGACAGCTTCCCGGCGCATCCGGTTCAATTCTTTGACAGGCAAGATGACATCGGAACCCAGTTGTTCCGTATCCAATTGTTCCAAATAAAAAATGGTGCCGCCCAATCTCCCCAATTGTTCTTGCAGCAGTTCCGCTGTCAAGGGCCGCTTTACCGCTTGCTCCAACGGTTGGCAAGAAGCGATGGCCACAGAATGTCCGGTCAGCCGATCTGTCCAGACGGTTTGCAGTTCCTCTCCGATATTTCCAGATACCTCGATCTGCAGGGGGAATTCGCGAAACGGTTGATCGGTCTCAAAGGTTTTACGCAGCCTGCGGTCCAGTTCCGGATCGCTCGTTTTCCAAATGCGATCCCCGATATGAATGTTCCGCAAATGGATCGCGTTGCGCCCGAACTGCAATTCATAGGTGCCTGCTTCGACTTCTCCCTCGATTTTTTGTTTCTTCCGAAAAATCTCATAGACGCGGCCGCCTTCTTCGTTTTTTGTCGGATCTCCGGCATCGAATACGATTCCGTCCCCGCGTTTTAACGGATTTTCGATCTCACACAGCACGCCCGTCGGCAAAACTTTTACGACACGTCCCAAAAACACGCCGCGGCTTTTCGGAAACGTGCCTTCCACCAGCTGCTTGTTGTTGGTGCCCTGTAAGAATCCGTGTGTAAAGCCTCTGGAAAAGCTTTGCTGCAACTCCCGCAGTGTTTGCGCCGAGATGTTGACTGCCTTTTTCTCCATGTATTCGTCGATGGCGTGCCGGTATTTGCTGACGACGTTTGCGACATATTCGGGAGATTTCAAACGTCCTTCGATTTTGAAAGATGTCACGCCTGCTTCGATCAGTTCCGGTATCAGGTCGATGGCTGCCAGATCTTTCGGTGAAAGCAAGTATGCGACATGGCCCATGTCTTGTTTTTCACCGTCGCAAATCAGATCATAGGGCAACCGGCAAGCTTGCGCACATTCGCCGCGGTTGGCCGAGCGTCCGCCCCAAACTTCGGAAGTCAGGCATTGGCCGGAGTAGGATACGCAAAGGGCGCCATGAACGAAGACTTCCAGCGGCAGCTTTGTGCGATTGCTGATCTTGGCAATCTGTTTCAGGTTGTTTTCCCGTCCGAGGACGACTCGTTCCATGCCAAATGGGCGGATGAATTCCACTGCTTCCGGAGAAGTAACAGTCATTTGCGTAGAGCCGTGAATCGGAAAATCGGGCGATAATTCGCGGATCAGCTTGACAAGCCCCAAATCCTGAACGATCACGGCATCCACGCCGGCATCCATACATACTTCGATCAAGCGTTTCGCATCTTCCAGTTCATTTTCAAAAATCAGGATGTTAAACGTCAAAAATCCTTTGACGCCGTACAAGTGCAAAAATGACAGGATGTCCGGCAATTCGTCTATGACAAAGTTTTTCGCTCTTGCCCTTGCATTGAATTTTTGGACGCCAAAATATACGGCATCTGCGCCATTGGCAACGGCTGCGCGAAGACATTCCCAGTTGCCGGCAGGTGCAAGCAGTTCAACTGTATTCTGTTTGTCAATTCGTATCATGAACCAGCTTCCTCACGATCTGTTTCTTGATTTTTTTCGATTGTTCGAACCGTGTTTTAAATTCCAATGTGGATGGCCTAACCACATTTTGAATGTGCGCCAATCTGATTTTTACTTATTTTTCCGTTTTTTAATTTCATTGCTTACTTTGCAAATTGGCATTCTATCATTTTACCATAAAACATGATTTTCTTGCTTGCTACCCGCTTCAAATGTTCCAAATGAAACAGGTTCCATGACTGTTTTTCCGCAAAAGAGCATCTATTGTCCTGATACTTGAAACGTGGTATTGTTAAAATTGCATGTCCTTTCATTAGGAGGTAATTGGAATTTGTTGACGGCAAATATGATTACAGATGGATTGAACCCGGAACAGACACTTGCGGTCCGAACAACGGAAGGCCCTCTGTTAGTCCTGGCAGGCGCAGGCTCTGGAAAAACGAGCGTGTTGACAAGGCGGATCGCATATATCATCGGAGAAAGACGGGTAGACCCCTGGAACGTATTGGCGATTACGTTTACCAATAAAGCAGCACGGGAAATGAATGAGCGGATTGTCAAATTGGTGGGAAAAAAAGCCGGTGATATATGGATCGGCACATTTCACTCCATTTGTGTGAAAATTCTGCGCAGAGAAGCTGAGCGAATCGGATATTCGCCAACGTTTACCATATTGGACAGCGATGATCAAATGACTCTGATCAAACAAAGCATGCTGGATTTAAATTATGATTTGAAGCAATACGAGCCGGAGCTTATTCATTATAAAATATCGCAAATGAAAAATGAACTGGAAGCGGCAGATGATGTTGCCGCGACCGCAAAACGTTCCTTGTTGGACCAGGTTGTCGCAAGTACATACCGTTTATACCAAAGGCGGCTAAAAGACTCCAATGCCTTTGATTTTGATGATCTGATCGGCAAAACGATCGAACTCTTTTCTGAACACCCGGATGTACTGCAGCAATATCAGGAAAAATTTCGTTATATACATGTCGATGAGTATCAGGATACCAATCGGGCTCAATATCAGCTGGTGCAGTTGCTGGCGCAGCGATATCGGAATATATGCGTGGTCGGCGACGCAGATCAGGCGATTTATCGCTGGCGTGGTGCGGATATCTCGAATATCTTGAATTTTGAGCGGGATTATCCGGAAGCGCAAGTAGTCAAACTGGAACAAAATTACCGTTCGACAGAAACGATTTTACATGCCGCCAATGCGGTCATTCGACATAATTCGCAACGCAAAGAGAAGAATCTTTGGTCGGGCAATGAAAAAGGCGCAAACATCCAGATTTTTGCCGCATTGGATCAGGAAGATGAAGGATTCTATGTGGCGCAAACCATTCAAAACCATGTGCAAAATGATGGGAAGTATCAGGATTGTGCGGTTTTATACCGGGCCAATTCCCAATCCCGGGCGATTGAAGAAGCGTTTTTGCAGGCAGCCATTCCCTATCGGATTCTCGGCGGGATGACGTTCTACGACCGTCGGGAAATCAAAAATCTCATGGCCTATTTAAAAGTACTAAGCAATCCGCAAGACGAAATCTCTTTGCTGCGGATTATCAATGTACCCAAGCGATCGATCGGGGATAGCACAGTCAAACGCTTGCTGGATTATGCCCATGAGCAGGAACTGACGCTTTTGCAAGCATTGGGACATGGAGAAAAGGTCGGCTTGTCCGGACGTGCGGCACAAGCCGTACTGGAGTTTCATCGTCTGTTGGAACAATTGGCGGATATGCAGGAAGGTCTCACAGTCACAGAGTTTGTAAGTTTGGTTTTACAGCGAACCGGCTTGCGCGATCTATACCTGCATCATCCCAAAGAAGAAGAGCGCAATCGCGCAGACAACCTGGACGAATTTTTGACAGTGACCCGGTCCTTTGACAGACGTCATCCCAATCGGCGTGTCAGCGATTTTTTGGCAGAAGTATCTCTCCTTAGCGACATTGATAAAGGTTCGGATCAGGAAGAAGCCAAAGTGCAAATGATGACACTTCATGCGTCGAAAGGTCTGGAATTTGACGTCGTGTTCATCGTCGGCTTCGAAGAGGGAATTTTTCCGCACCAGCGTTCGATGTTCGACAGCGAAGGAATTGAGGAAGAGCGGAATTTATGTTATGTGGGCATTACACGTGCACGCAAACAATTGTTTATCACATATTGTACAGAACGAACCATTTATGGACAAATGCAGATCAACGATCCGTCCCGGTTTTTACTGGAGATTCCGGAAGATTTGACGGACCGGCATGTGTCAAATTCGATGTATGATACAAATTGGTCGATTGGGGATCGTGTACAGCATCCCAAATGGGGCATTGGTGTGATCCTGGACATTCGAAAACAGGAAGAGGAATCCGTGTTGCAAATCCAATTTCAATCGAAAATCGGCTGCCAGGACGTGCTGCCGGGTAAAATACGGCTAAAACGCGTGGATGCGTAATGTTCGCAGTTTTGACGATTTTATTTAGGAGAAAGTCCATTGACAAATCCTGAATAGGCTGGTAAAAATTTAAGATAATGATAAGAAACTTAACAAACGAAAGAAAGCCAAAAAAATTTCTTGTCGGATTGAAGTGTAAAATTTGCTTCAATGTCCTAAGATAAGATATCGGGTTTTTGGAAAGGGGAAAAGAAAATGGCGAAACAGTTTTACGTGACACCTGAGGGATTGAAAAAGCTCGAAGAGGAGCTGGAATATTTAAAGACGACAAAGCGTGCGGAAGTCAAAGAACGATTGAAAATTGCCCGCAGTTACGGGGATTTAAGTGAAAACAGCGAATACGAAGCGGCGAAAGATGAGCAGGGGATGGTCGAATCTCGGATTGTCATGCTGGAAAATCAACTGCGGAATGCTGTGTTAATTCGCGACGAGGATCGCGTACAAGGAATTGTGACACTTGGTTCGACTGTGACGATTCAAGAAATTCCAGAGGGAGAAGAAGAGACGTATACGATCGTTGGTCCAGCGGAAGCGGATCCCCTGGAAGGGCGTATTTCCAACGAATCCCCCATCGGTCAAAGCTTGCTCGGCAAAGTTCAGGGCGATATGATTCAGGTGCCGGCGCCTGGCGGAGAAATTCAATTTAAAATTTTGCAAGTGTCTTAGGATTTCTTTATTTACCAATACGCAAAAACGCTTTCATTTTGATAAAAATCTCCTTGTTTGCGCATCCTATCAAATGTCTGTTTCGTCTGTTTCCAAACAGAACCAAGCGTGTCTGGTTTTGAAACAGCGTTGATGAAGGAATGTTGCAAACAAGGAGCGATGTATAGGTGGATTGGCAGATATCACTGGAAAGCACATTAGCAGCGAAAGGGCATGCCATGCTGCGTATTGACGGACAGCAATGGCGAGTCCAACAAGACAATCGCGGAAACATTCAATTTAACAGTGAGTATGGTCGTACAGAAACCTTTGATTCCTTTGCCCAATTGACCAATGCGATCTATTCCTGGTATGAAGATCCCAAAATAATGGTTTTGAATTCTCATTGATTATGGTTATGAATTCTCATTGATGCAGGTTTTGAAAAGAAACTCAGGATTTTCAGTCCAGACATCCTTGTTACGACAAGATAGCAGGCAGAAGACGGCAAGATGGCAGGCAGATAATGACGATAACAGGCAGATAATGACAAGATGGCAGTAAGAAATTGAACGTGTAAAAATGCCCGTACGTCACATAAGTGATACGGGCTTCTATGAGTTACGTACAATCCGGTATAAAGGATAAGGGAAGGATTGTCCTATACTCTCCTATCTGTATTCTTCTATATTTGATTACATATAGGAAAGTTGTACTTCCAGCGGCTTCCGGGAACGCAGCAAAGCGATTTCTTCCTTATAATGTCCGCCGGGAGTTTCGAGAATGAGCGGAATCCCTTGCAGAAGTTCATGATGACAAATGCGATAGATGGCTTCCGTACCGATCGATCCTGCGCCGATATTCTCATGTCGATCTTTGTGTGAGTCAAAAGGCGTCTTGGAGTCGTTGATATGAGCGACTTTCAAACGATCCAATCCGATGATGCCATCAAATTGTTTTAAAAATCCGTCAAAATCATGTACGATGTCATATCCGGCGCTATAGTTATGGCAGGTGTCGATGCAAACTGCCATTTTCTCCTGATGCTTGACAAGAGAAAGAATCTCCGCAATTTCTTCCAGGCGAGAACCGACTTTCGAACCATCTCCGGCCATGGTTTCCAAACATACCCAAAGATTTTCCTCACCTGTCAGTATGGAATTCAAACCCTCCGCAATCCGTTTGATTCCATAAGAAATTCCTTCACCCACATGACTGCCGGGATGCATGACAATATAGCGGAAACCCAAATAGCTGACGCGCGCAATTTCTTCCCGCAGCACTTCCACGCCATATTCCCATGTATCTTCTTTGGCGCTTGCCAAGTTGACCAAATACGATAAATGAACGACCGGGTCGGAAATCTGATGGGTTGTTTGCAAATCCAATGCTTCATCCCGGTTGAAGTCTGTAATTGGCCTTGCTTTGCCGCCGCGATTGCTGCGGGTATAGATCATATATGTATCCGCCTCATATGCAATGGATTCCTGGACAGCGGCCAGGAGTCCGGTTTTTGCGATTGATACATTTGCACCTATTTTCATAGCTCTACCTCTTTCTTTTGCAACTCATGTCCATTTGGTCAAATTGTGTGAAATGTTTCTGGCATGTTCTCATTGCCTTTTCTGTATTATACACATTTTTCGCCCATTTTACCTTGGGCGTGTAGCCGATTTTTCCACTTCGAATACCATAGGTATGAGCGGAATATCAAGGCACATGCCGTAAGGAGGATTTTCTATGCACAAGCAGTTCCAGTTTTATGAACCCTATGTCAGCCCATATGACCCTTGTAAACCATCGATGAAAAGCTACGTGGTACCACCCAATCAATATGTGGGATTTCAACCCTATCATTCGCAGCAGTTTGCTCCGATGGAAGCATTTCGTCATGGAACGTTATGGCCGTTGTTTTTTAGCCCATATGAGGGTGAACCACAAGTAAGGGGAGAACAAGGGGGAAAGCAAGAATGAAGTCGATGCCGCAAGAGTATTATCAAAAGCTGGAAGACATTCAGGCGATTGATTTTGTTCTCGTTGAATTGACGTTATACCTTGATACACATCCGGATGATACACAAGCGTTGCAGCAATTCAACGCATATGTTCAGCACAGCAAAATGTTGAAGCAGGAGTTTGAATCCCTGTATGGGCCTCTGCAACAGTATGGCAACAGCTATACAGGATATCCGTGGAGTTGGAACGAACAACCCTGGCCTTGGGAAGTGTGAAAATGTGAAAATGTGAAAATGTGAAAATGTGAAAATGTGAAAAACGATTGACATGAGGATTGCTAAAGGATGTGGGCGTTGTGTGGATTTATGAAAAAAAATTGCAATACCCTGTGCGTGTTGGCAAATGTGATGTGAAAATGGCCAAATACTTAATCGAGCAATATGGCGGCGCGGATGGGGAATTGGCGGCCGCTCTGCGGTATTTGAATCAGCGGTACACCATTCCGCCAAAAGTTGTCGGGCTTTTGACGGATATCGGGACGGAAGAATTTGCCCACTTGGAAATGATCGCTACCATGGTTTATAAACTTACGAAAGATGCCACTCCGGAAGAACTGGAATGTGCCGGACTCGGAAGTCATTTTGTCGATCATGGACGGGCGCTTTACTATCACAATGCAGCGGGAGTACCGTTTACCGCAACATATATCACCGCAAAAGGTGATCCGATTGCCGACCTGTATGAAGATATTGCGGCAGAAGAGAAAGCACGGGCAACCTATCAGTGGTTGATCAACATAAGTGACGATCCGGATATCAAAGACAGCTTGAAGTTCTTGCGTGAACGGGAAATTATCCACGCACAGCGCTTCCGGGAAGCGGTTGAGTTGTTAAAGGAACATCAGGAGCAGAAAACCGTTTATTAAGATTCACGCATAAGAAAGAAGACAAGAACAATTGTTTGAAGGATCGTTTGATCGAAAAACTGGTTTCTTATTCGATGGGAAACCAGTTTTTTATTTTTAAAAGTAGACAGTAAAATTTCGAATGTCAATTACGATATTAATCGTCTGATTCCAATTTATTATAGGCTTACGTTAAGGCGCACTATTAACATCGAAGACGGGCTGATCACGGGCAGTTTAATCAACAGTGGGCTGCGCTGCTGATCTCATTCCCAAGCAAAATTGTTGCAATATTTGGAAGTTGGGAATTTCACCAACTGTGGCATGTGAACTTATCCTGGTTATGGAACGATTTCGAATTTCGATCAAGAAGAAAACGTATTTTGCGTTTGCGCCGTACTTGTTTGCGTCTAGCGTGATCGTTACCATTTTTGCGATGTTCCACACGTACTCCTATGTTGCGTAAACAATGGATACTTTCTTCTGCTTGGTCCTAACGGATTGTGTGAAACTTTTGTATTTTGTAGTAGAATCAAATTAAGATGTGAAAATGTTGAAGCGTATTGCCACGAATCAATAATATAATTCAGCGACTAATACGAGGAGTGATTGCAATGTCCGTGAGCCGCGAAGAGTTACTTCGAATCGTAGAAATTTTACCAGAAGAGAAATTGCCTAAATTAGCTGAGTTGCTTGGTGTCGTTTACGAAGAGGACGATGAGGAATTGACTGAGGAAGAATTAAAGGCTTTAGAGTTGGCAGAACGGCAATACGCGGATGGCGAATATCCTATACACTTTTAGCATTAGGTGAAAATCTGTATCATTTACCGAATATGAAAAAGTTTAAAGGTTTCACTGACGTTTTCCGATATCGTATGGGTGACTATAGAATCGTATTTCAAATCAAGGACAAAGAGTTAGTCGTATTGGTCGTTAAGATTGGTATTTGCGGTAATGTATACAATGATTTGTAAATAATACACTTGAGTCTTGCATTTTGGGCCGATTAGGCCGAAAAATGGGCACACGTATAGTGTGTTCGTAAAAACAGCAATTAGGCACTTAGTTTCAATTCGTCTAACACTTCGAAAAGAGGTCGTTGAGCTAGGGCTTGTTGATAGACGTAGGTAACGATTTGTCCGAAATATTCCTTTCGAATTCGACGTACTACGTCCCCTAACGTCATTGGATCCTGCTCAGTGGACCATTCGTTTCGTTGTAATTCAAGAAAATTGTAGACCAAGAATTGAATTGCCCAATAACGCTGAATGGCATAAAACGATTGCAATTGATATTGGTCAAAGCCTAGCATCTCCTTAAAATATCGATATCCGGTTTCAATATTCCAGCGCACTTGATAATACCGAAGGATGGTTTCGAGATCCAACGTTTGATCTGTGCAAAGGATACAAAACGGTGTTTTGCTTGAATCGAATTCCTTTTCCCAGGAGAGCAAGACTTTAACATTTTCAACGTCTGCCAGCGGGCCTTCATATTCATATACCCAGTACATGTTCTGATTCCCCACGGTAACAGAGTGGAGATCGGACTGGTGAATATAATTCGTTGCAAATTCAGCAATCTGAATTCGAATGCCCGCAGGGCGGATTTTGCGATTGGTTTTAACGGCAGCAATAATGTGAAACCCTTTTGCATTACATGCATCTATGATTTTCTTGCTGGTATACCAACTATCCATTAGAACATAAACCAACTCATCATCAGATGCTTCATAGCTTTGAATGAGTTCCAGAGCCAAATCATTTTTGCTCTTGAATGGAATTTGGTTGACATTACAGTATCCCTCACGAAAGTAGGGTCGGAAATCCCATGCGAAGGAATACCCTTCGCTAACAAGATGGGCGGTAACTAAACAATGGGACCACACACCTTTCCCTTCATCATGGGAAAAATGAAAATCAAGTGCTTCAATATGTTTGGTAGAAACATCTTTTTTACAGCTCGTATCATCGATGATCAAGAATACGATGGATCGGGTATCTCCCTTTTTAGAATGCTTACGCCTGATCTTTTCCAACAAAAACTGCATACGGCGTTTTTGCATTCGGTTTACACACCAAGGTGAGTGTTTCAAGAATTTCGTCATGCAACTGAGATGACGATAGGAATTCGTAGAGCTTCGAATTTGTGTAATGGTTTTACGCCCTTCACACAAAATAATTCCTTGCATGATGTGAAGGAGATGGTTCCGTTGTGGCGCTGTAAATTGCAATTGCATTGCCAAAATAAACTTGACGATAGCAGAATACAAAGTTACCATGAAAGTGGACATCTCCTCTTTTGGGATTATTTGTGTGGTAACTTATAATTTCCGCAAAAGATGACAGGTGTCCTTTATTATTTTTTCAATGCGACAAAGGTTCTAAAGATTTGACAGGCTTCGCCAAATTTCTACAGCAAAATTTTTGCAAGACTCAAGTAATACAGTAATGAATTCGAACGAGATCGTATGCGTTTGCAGGCGGTCTATTAACTTTGCACAAATTCGAGAAGGTGATTCTCGTGTGAGACTTGCGGCGAAGTTTGATTTGTCGATGAAAATACTAGGAAAATAAAAATAGAATCACGGTAGATGAATTTTTTACACGTCCTCTTTTCTTACTTGGAACGTGTTTTTTTTTGCCTAAAACTTGAGGAGGAATAAAGCCAATGAAGAAAAGAATTTTGATTCCATTTGCCGTTCTGGCGAGTGTAGTGTTTATTGTACCCGCATTTGCCGCTGAAAACACTGCAATGTTCAAAAGCGGATTCGAATTTCGGACAGAGTTTACAACCAAACATTTTTACACCTCCGTTTATTACTTATTTTATAACATTTGTTGACAAAATGTAAGTTTATAATTTATAGTAAACATTGTGATATACACTCACTAAATGAAAGTAAACAGAAAAAAGGAAGGTGAATATCGTGGGTTATGGTTTGTTGGTAATTCGATTAATCGTTGGTTTGTCGTTTGCTGGACATGGCACGCAGAAACTGTTCGGTTGGTTTGGGGGATATGGTATTAAGGGCACAGGCGGATGGCTAGAGTCCATTGGTATTAAACCTGGTGCCCTGATGGCACTCGTTGCTGGATTGGCTGAGCTCATCGGGGGATTACTTTTCGCAGCAGGATTGTGGCTTCCATTGGCAGCGGCGTTGATCGTAATTACTATGTTGGTCGCAATTATAACGGTACATGGGAAGAATGGTTATTGGGTTACAATGAACGGTATTGAGTATCCCTTAATTTTAATTGCGGTCGTTATTGGTGTCGCACTCATCGGACCCGGTGCGTACGCAATACACCTTGCATAAGGGGAAGGTTGGTACATTATGAACACATCAATGGTGTATGAACTTCGACGTCCAACAAATATTGAGCCTGGAAAGAAGTATCCTGCATTGTTTGTTATGCATGGTATCGGGAGTAACGAAAAAAACATGCTTTCGCTCGTTGACGGTTTGGATGAATCTCTCTTCATCTTTAGTATCCGAGGTCATATTTCGCAGGGACCGGGTTTTGCTTACTTTACGATTCAAGGATACGGCAAACCGCACAGAGAAGTTTTCGATGACGCGATCATTCGGCTGACAGCTTTCATCAACAATGCATGTGACAAGTACCCAATCGACTTGAACCGTTTGTATTTGCTTGGTTTTAGCCAAGGGGCGATTCTTGCAATGACACTCGGGTTGACGCTTGGGTACCGCATTAAAGGAATCGTTGCTCTTAGCGGATACATTCCAAGCTTTGTGAAGGAAGAATACAACATACAGCCTGTTGAGGAACTATCCGTCTTTATTTCTCACGGTCAAATGGACCAGGTGTTGCCCTATGAATGGGGTCAAGCAAATGAATCATTCTTTAGCGAATTAGGTGCCAATGTTACATTTCGATCGTATCCGGAACCGCATACGGTGTCGGAGGAAAATTTGCGTGATTTTCAACAGTGGTTCATTGACGAGTTACAAAAGAATAAGGGGGTGTGATTATGATTCCAGCACTGTTCATTGCACACGGAGCCCCGCTTTTAGCGATTGAAGACAATAATTATACGCAGTTCTTAAGTCAATTGGGAGAGAAATTGCCGCGCCCTAGAGCTGTCATACTGTTTTCTGCACACTGGGTTGCGGGTAAGCAAAGAGTCAGCGAAGTTAAGGAATACGACACCATTTACGATTTTGGCGGATTTCCAGATGCACTTTACCAAATAAAATATCCTGCCAAAGGGAATCACCAAATCGCCCAACAAATTGAGAATTTCTTAACGGAGAATGGCATTCCGTTTGAGGTAGAAACGGAGCGCGGACTCGATCACGGAGCTTGGGTTGTCTTGCGCTTGCTCTATCCAAATGTGGACATTCCAGTCATCGCGATGTCTGTCAATCCTCGCCTTTCACCGGAGCAACAGTACAAAATAGGGCAGTCAATGGAGAAAATGCGAGCTGATGATGTCTTGATTATTGCCAGTGGTGGAACTGTTCACAACCTACGCGCTTTAGAGTGGCAGGAAAAGCAAATCAATGATTGGGCTCTTGAATTTGACCGGTGGTTAGAGATCCACATAAACCAATGGAATTTGGATTCATTGTATCAATACAATGCTTTGGCGCCTAACGCAAGTCTCGCCGTTCCGCCTTACGGAAATGAGCATTTTATTCCTTTGTTTTATGCAATGGGTGCTGCAGATAATCAGAGAGCGGCAAAATTGTTGCATCGGAGCTACAGATATGGATCCCTAAGTCACAGTGTATGGCAATTCGGTCAATTCAATTGATGGTTTAAAATTTACCTTGATGAAAGGTTGATGAAAAAATGACAAATATTCGGTATGCACCGTTGGCTCTTCGTTTAATTTTAGGTATTATTTTTATTTCACATGGGTATTCAAAATTAGCAACACCGACCGGATTTATTCAGTTTTTTACACATGTGGGTATACCAGTGCCTCATGTTGCTGTTCCAGTCATTGGTTTAATAGAGCTAATTGGCGGGATTTCATTATTACTCGGATTTGGAATTCGAATTTTCGCATCACTTCTTGTGATCGAGATGATCGTAGCTATTCTTACTGCAAAAATAAGTATGGGTCTTGTAGGTGGTTACGAATTTGAACTTGCTTTAATTGCTGGTTTAATTTCCTTGATTCTAAGCGGTTCGGGCGCAATTTCTATTGTTAATGGAAAAGTTAAGATCGCAGAATAAACTATCTTACGAAAAAAAGTGATGGACAGAAGCAACTTTCTAAAAGGAACATCTGCGGAATCACGGAACTTTCGAAGATGGAGATTCAAACGCTAGAAGGCGTTCATCTTAAAGCGATTGAGTTATCTTTTAATGAATGAAATGAATAATAGTTGTAAACAATTGTTATGGTGGTGAAATCATGGGGATTTTAGATAAATTCTTTGGAAAATCAGCTAATAAGGAGACGATACAAATGTCAAATGTGAAACTTGCGATCATTTACTACAGTTCAACCGGTACAAATTATCAAATGGCACAATGGGCTGCAGAAGCGGCAAAAGAAGCAGGTGCGGAAGTGAAAATTTTAAAAGTACAAGAACTTGCTCCAGATGCTGCCATTGATTCCAATCCTGCTTGGAGAGCCCATGTAGATGCAACAAAAGATGTCCCGGCAGCGACACCTGACGATATTGTCTGGGCAGATGCTGTGATTTTTAGCATGCCTACACGGTTTGGAAACCTTCCTTCCCAAATGAAACAGTTTTTAGATACATGCGGTGGAATTTGGTTCCATGGGAAAACGGTCAATAAAGTGGTAAGCGGTATGACAAGTGCACAAAATCCACATGGTGGTCAGGAGCAAACCATACTTCAACTTTATACAAGTATGTACCATTTCGGGGCTCTTGTTGTAGCACCAGGATACACAGATCAATCTCTGTTTGCGGCGGGCGGGAACCCATACGGAACAAGTGCAACAGTAGATCAAAATAATAAGTTTGTTGGAGATCCATCAGCTGCAGTGAAGCATCAAGCAAAACGTGTGATTCAAGTAGCTGAATGGGTGAAGAAAGGACAACAATAAATCATCCAAAATGAGGTTGTCCCAAAAGGGTAACTCTGAATGGGTCAGTCCCAAAATATGAATATAGAAGCCTCCAAGACCACTACAAAAGTGGAGATGGGGGCTTCTTGTGCGTATAAATTATTAGCCAAAGTGGGACGCCAAAAATCTAAAAGTGGCTTTTGGGACAGCCTCATTACCAAAATATGTAGTTGACAACATACACGCAAACACACGTTCTTTGTTGCATTCAAGTAAAATACGCTGTTTGTAGCAAACCGTGTTACGTGTAAAATAGTGTCGCCGTTGAAGGGCTTTAATTTTATTGTTTCGTCCTTCAACTGCCGCATTTGTAAAGCGAAGAAGATGGTAGCTCACGATCTCTTCTTTCCAATTTTCCATTGTTTTCAAGCAAGATTTCACGGCTGAATTTGCAGGGGTAGATATAGGACTATATGTAATGGATCACTTCTATGAAGAATTTAAAGATGACCGTTTTGCTGCCCCACTTTTCATACGTCAACTCGTACGTGCAGGTAGATTAGGGAAAAAATCCGGTGCCGGTTTCTATGATTACAACAAATCCGGTTTCTATGATTACAACAAATAGAGTATGTAGGAAATGTAGTTGAACTATTGAAATGTTCCTTTTTGTCGTGGAATGGATTCAAAAATTGTTTAAACTGATTCATGGCAATGATCGAAGGAATAAACTTCGTATTTTTTTCAATTTTACTTCAGGAATTTTCCGTATTTTCATAATAAGAATTCAAATTGACTGCAAAATTTAGTATATGCTCAAATCACTAAATCATACTAAACGTATCGAATTAATTAATCATAAAAATAAGGCAACTGTCTAAAAGGATAAATATAGTTGGAATTGGTAAGGATAATTTTTGAAATTCGATCTCATTTTTACATACAAAGGAGAGACGATCATGCTTCAAAAACGAGCAAGGAAAAAATTAGAAAATCGATCGTCGACAAATTTTAAAAAGGAAGATCAAAAATTCGCTCAAATTCTTTCCTTCGATTTGGAAGAAAATATAAATCTATTTCAAAATATTTATACGGATTGTTCGGATGTAATTTTCCGTTCCTTTTTAATTGGAAATCGAATCGAAGCGGTTTTGATTTATATTGATGGACTAGCAAATCTTGAGGACCTCGAAACGAATCTCCTTGCACCGTTAATGCAGAATATTCAGGAACAAACGGACATTGTCGATCATTTAAAGAAAAACAAAATTGCAGTGGCGTATGTACAGGAATTTGAAACGATTGATAAAGGGATCGAATCCATTTTGAGAGGAAATCCCCTTCTTTTGTTGGAAGGTGAGAAACGTGCTCTATCTTTAGGTTTGGCCAAATGGGAAAAACGGTCGATTGAAGAACCGACCGCTGAAGGAGTGGTGCGGGGACCAAGAGATGGGTTTGTGGAAACATTAAGAGTCAATACTTCTCTTTTGCGCAGAAAAATTAAAAGTCCGGATTTGAAATTGAAATCCATGAAAATCGGCCGCTACACACAAACAGACGTTGTAATTGCTTACATTGAAGGTCTTGTAGAACAGACACTCCTTGAAGAAGTGCAAAATCGACTGCAACGAATCGATTTGGATGGGGTATTGGAAAGTGGATATATCGAAGAATTCATTGAAGATTGCCCTTTTTCGCCATTCCCGCAAGTGATCAATACGGAACGGCCGGATGTCGTGGCTGCGAATCTCTTGGAAGGAAGGGTAGCCATCCTGATGGATGAGACCCCTTTTGTTTTAATTGCTCCTACCACATTTTTTTCGTTGCTTCAGTCTCCAGAGGACTACTATCAACGATTTCTCATTAGTACGTTGATTCGATGGCTGCGATATCTTTTCATGGGGATTTCTCTTTTACTTCCTTCTCTTTATGTGGCTATCCTTACATTTCATCAGGAGATGGTTCCCGCCAGCCTGTTAGTAAGTATCGCTGGTTCACGCGAAACCGTTCCTTTTCCGGCCCTCGTAGAAGCTCTCATTATGGAGGTTACTTTCGAAGCGTTGCGTGAAGCGGGGATCCGGTTGCCAAAACAAATCGGATCTGCTGTTAGTATTGTAGGAGCCTTGGTCATTGGTCAAGCAGCTGTACAAGCCGGATTGGTTTCCACACCGTTGGTCATCGTGGTCGCGGTCACTGGTATCGCCTCCTTCATGGTTCCACGTTATGTTCAAGGGACGGCATTCAGGATGATTCGTTTCCCTATTATGTTTCTTGCTGGAACGCTAGGACTGCTTGGAGTCATGTTCGGGGTGATTGCGCTTAGTATCCATTTATGCACACTCCGTTCTTTTGGCGTTCCTTATATGAGTCCTGTGGGTCCCGTGAAAATGCGTAATTGGAAAGACGTGTTAATTCGTGCGCCGTGGTGGATGATGAGCACACGTCCCCATTTAACCGGAGAATACGATCCATATCGACAATCTATCGGACAGATGCCGAATCCATCGAGGGGAGGTGAATAAAGCAGCCTACAATCTTCAAACGAGGCATCGTCCATGCCACAACTATTGGGCGGGTACTTGATACCAGGAGATGAGTGAAATGTTGGAAAAAGGGAAGATTTCTGCTATGCAGATGGGCCTAATGATCTACCCCACGATATTAGGAACCGCTATTCTTGCCATTCCCTCGATAATCGGTAAGCAAGCGGAACGGGATCTATGGATCTCCCCTATTTTGGCTTCGTCTACAGGGTTTCTTACTGTATATATCGCTGATCGACTAAACAAAATCTTTCCTGGTGAAACATTTATTCAATATAGCGAACATATCTTAGGCAGGGTTTTAGGAAAAATCCTTGGATTCTTTTACATGTTATTTTTTCTACAAACAATAGGCAACATCTTACGGGAATATGCTGAGTTTACGGTAGGGACCTTTCTCCCTAAAACACCGTTGCTCGTGGTAATTGCCGGTCTCACCCTGCTCTGTGCGTTTGCGGTTCGGGGTGGGATAGAAGTATTGGGAAGATTGGCTCAAATTTATCTCCCGGTATTTACATGACCTATGCAGTTCAAGTAATTAACTGGTAATCATTCATCAGAACAATAATTTTCAATAATATTTCGAAAAAAATCACAAAAACTACTTGACTTTTAGAAATTATCACAATAATCACGAAGGATACCTTTATTTACTAGGTATATCTTCTGGATTATAGGTGGTTTTCTAATGTCAGCGTTACAAAAACCAAGATTTAAAGAGCTCAATCATGGAGAATGTGCAGGGGCACCCATTCTTAAAAGTTTATGGGATCGTTTTGACTTTTCTCTGTTACTCACTCAATCAGGCATCATGAAACGCAGTGGAACTCCGTCATGGTTAATTTGCTTTCTCTATGTCGTTGGTATTGTTTCGAATTGTCCTTCTGTTGTTCAGATAGTGAAACTGGCCAGCAAGGATACGTTGCTTAAGGCGATGTTTCAGCCTTGGAAATTTACCCAATCTACGTTAAGCCGTTTTTTCACGAATGGCTTTGCATGGATGACATTTGGGAAAAAACGCGTCGAACGACTACAACAAGATCCCTTGACACAACTCACCGATGGAGATGTGATCAATCTCGATGATACTCACAGTGCGCATCCTTATGCCAAGCAACTTCCGTTTCTCAGTTGGCTCTTTGACCACTCAATGAAAGTCTATGTATGGGCGACGAATCTTGTGGTTCTTCAGGCGGTTCTGAAAAGCGGGTTGGAGTATCCGTTGTTTTACCGTGTCTGGCATAAGCCAGAAATAAAAGGCGAAGGGATTACAAAACTAGATCTCGCTAGGCAAATGCTATTGATGCTGCGTGAATCCGTCACTTGCCACTTGTGGGTTGCGATGGATCGGTGGTACTTGTGTAAGCAGTTTTTCACATTTCTCGAAGAGAACAACTTTGATTGGGTTACCAAAGCCAAACGCAACACAATTTTATTCCGTAAAGTCATCGAACCCGGTACCCGTAGGGAACGTTTCGTGCCGCTAACTCCTGTCATGCTCATCCGTGAGGTGTTTAAGGAATTAACTCGAAAGGCAACTTCTGGGCTGGTCTCCATTTCCATTCCAGGGATTTACATGAAGCGTCCTTATGCCGCTGTCAATCGTAAAGGCAAGCAAGTGACCAAACATAAATATGTCCCAATCGCCGCTGTAGTCGCCATGCGATTAAAGGAAGATGAGCGACTCGATTCAGATAATGTAGAAACCGAAGGTGAGGATTCACCCGCCACATACAAAGGTGCGTACCTAATTATAAGCAACCGTCATGATACTCCGAAAGAAGCTCTACAAACGTATATCAAACGCTGGAGGATCGAAGTATTCTTTCGCGCTGCCAAGCAGGAACTAGCTTTCGAAAAGTGTCATTCTGAATCTCAAGCGCATCATCATGCTCATTTCGAATTATTGTTCACTGCCGAGACCTTATTAGCTGTTGCACTTTTTGAATTGAACAAAGAAAAAACGAGTGATGATGAAGGCTACACCCACGGCGAAATGGTTCGTGGCCTCTTCCACACTCGTTGCCAGGTTCGCGTGAAGAACCACAAAGGTATTCAGCGAATCTACATTGATTGTGACACACAAGTGCAGCAATTTGCAAGACTCATTGAATTATTTTGGCCTGAGCATTACTTAATGCTTCTTTGGGCTACGCCCAAACCCGATATTTACCAGAGTTTACCTCAAACTGCATAAGTCATGGTATTTATATTTCCCTTACTTATTATGGTGGTTCTTCTCCTGCGGGACTTTGACCCAAAGAATATGTTTCCTGTTATGAGGCATGGGATCATGCTTTCCATAAAGGGAGCGGTTGTTCCAGGTTTAGGATGGTTTTCTGAATTTTTTATCATTGCTTTTTTTTTCCCTCTCTTAACCGATCAGGAAAAAGGAAAGAAATGGGGAATGATTTCCGTTTTATCCGTTGCACTTACTATGGTAGTAACCAATCTAACAGCTCTTTTCTTATTTGGAGGTACAATGATCAGCAGCTACCTTTATCCTGTGTTTGAGGCGTCTCGATACATCAGTATTGCCGATTTTTTTGAACATCTCGAAGCGGTTGTAATGGTGGTTTGGGTGGCGGGAATTTTTATTAAAGTATCGGTTTTTTTTTATGTTCTCTCGTTAGGCACGGCCCAATGGCTTAACTTGTCGGACTATCGCGTAGTTGTCTTTCCATACGGGTTTCTTCTGATTCTGTTTGGTATGTGGGTAACTTCCAATATACAAGAAATGTCTCGATTTTTAGAATTGGTGAGCCCGCTGCATTCTCCACTATTTTTATTGGCAATTCCATTATGTCTTTTGTTCCTGGCCATGTTTCGGAAGGGGAGGAAGGGAGAACAACAACGGTGAACCGTTATTTTTCTAAACTAATTTTGGGGAAATTTTTACATATTTTCCTTTATTTTGCTTGTTTTCCCCTACTGACGGGCTGTTGGGATCGAAAGGAAATAAATGATCTGGCTATTGTATTAACGACAGCAATTGATAAAACCGAAGATAAGATGACCGAAGTGTCCGTTCAGGTTTTACTTCCTCAAGCAGTGGGCGGTGGATTGCAGGGAGGAGGGGACAGTAAAAAAAGGCTGACCATAGTTAGATCAGCGACAGGACAAAATTTTGTAGATGCTATGTCAAAAATTCAGGGAAAAGTTCCACGTAGACTCTTCTGGGGGCAATGCAGTGCCTATATTTTCGGGGAACAAATCGCAAAAGGGGGCCTTCATAACGAAATTGATCCGCTCATTCGCCACCCGGAACCACGAAATCGGGCGTACCTGTTTGTCAGTGAAGGGAAAGCCGTGGATCTCTTGTCTGTACAAACTTCTCTGGAAGGATATTTAGGAAAAGTTCTTCGAAAACTTTCAGAAGAACAGATTGGCGTAAATGTCACATTGAAAGATTTTCAACAGATGATTACTGGAGAGGCAGGCGGAGCTGTTCTTCCCTATATTAAAACGGCACCTTTTAAAAACGAAGAAAGCGTCGGCTCGCTTTTAGGAACTGCCATTTTTAAACGAGATAGGATGGTTGGAGAAATTAATGAAAAAGTGACGAGAGGAGTCCTGTGGCTTAGAAATGAAGTTGAAGCCAAATCCGTGACTGTGAAATTTCCTGACGGAGACGAAAGTATATCGATGAATCCGGTTTTAATACATACAGTTCTGATTCCTAAAATAGAAAATGAAAAATGGAAAATAAAAGTAAGAATTGAAGCTGAAGGAAAGATTGTACAAAATGCAACCCATTTGGATATTATGAATCCGGATGTTAACAAGATAATTCAAAAAAAATTCTCTAAAGTTATCAAAAACCGGATCAATCAAGCTTTGGACCAGGTTCAGAAAAGGATGAAAACAGACGTTTTTCGCTTTGCCGAAACATTTGAACGCAAATATCCAGGCAAGTGGGATCATGTGAAAGATCGATGGGACGAGATCTTCCCTCGAGTGGAAGTATCCTTTGATCTCAAAACATACGTGCGGGGACTTGGATTAACGACGAGATCTGCTGGTCTGCCTGAGCGAGAGGTGAGAAAGAAATGAAGATAGGATCCGTTGTTGGCATTACGGTCTTTGTATGTCTGATGGCTCTCTTTCAATGGCCTAAAATGGATCAACATCCTAAAAAGGATAAAATCGCCTTTGTTACTTTAACAGCGATTGGATGGATTCTCGCTTTGCTTCTCATCTACTTTCCAGATATGCCTGGTCCTAACAAGATGGTTGGGGCTATTTTTAAACCGCTGGAGTGGTTAATACCAAAATAAGAAAGTGATCTTGGTTGGATGTTAATCTGAAAATTAAACAGTCAGCAAAAAACTAGTAAATATTTTTTATTGACAATCTAAAGCGTTTACATTTTAATAATAATTATAAGAGAACATTGTTCACTAAAAATATAAAATTTTAAAAGCCGTATTTGTATTGTATGGGGACGGGTCAATTTAATTAAATTAACATTTGGTAATATCTAACTGCTTATAAACTAGGTAGATGTGATATTGCGCGCATTTTTTAAGAGAGGGGTGAACTGCTTTCATTTCGAACAAATTGAAAATATCTATTGATCATGTCTTGAAAATTATGAATATGAATCGGAGGGATCAGGAGCATTTAATAGAAGGCAAATATAGTGATTCGGCGTATCAGCAGCTCAAAAAATATATGTGTAGAAAAGAGTTTTTTTAAAAGAAAAGTTAAGTATTAGGGGTATTGGGTAAATTAGAAACAGGCGGGGGTTGAATAAATGGAAATGTCCAAAAAATATGATATAAAGTTGGTATGGTTTATTTTCTTTATTTTAGGATTCGTTATGCTTGACCGTTTGGCAATTACATTCCTTTTTCCCATCATTGCTCCGATTTTGCACCTTAACAATACGGAAATTGGACAAATTATGATGTGGATGACATTGGCCTTTGACGTCTCGGCGGTATTAATCAGTTCACTTTCAGATAAATCCGGATACAGGAAGCGTTGGTTGATTCCATTTGTTTTCGCAACGGCTATTTTTTCAGGTATGTCAGCATTTGCTGTTTCATTCGGTTCTATGTTGGTATTGCGCGTTTTGAATGGTTTTGGTGAGGGACCGACATATCCGCTAAGTGCAAGCATGATTATGGCGGAATCCTCCCCAGAACGGGTAGGGCGGAATATTGGGTTCGCACAAAGCGGAGTAGGACTTATTGGACTCGCACTTGCTCCGTTGGTAGTTACACAATTGGCAGTTCATACAAATTGGCGTGTCGCATTTTTGTTGACTTGTGTTCCTACATTAATTATGGGATTGATATTAATCAAATATACCCGTGAGATTCACTTCCAAAAGTCCGATTCTAACGGAACGAACTTCAGTACATTTATTGAAGCGCTAAAATATCGCAATGTTTTAGTAAGCGTTTTCGTTTCGGTTTGCTTAATGATAGCACTTTGGGTGATGAATATATTCGCTCCTCTATTTTTGACAAAAGTTGACCATTTGACAGAAGCACAAATGGGATATGTGATGGGAATCATGGGGTTGGGTGCATTCGCTTGGGGATTCCTTGTTCCACTCATTTCTGATTATTGGGGACGAAAACCAACACTGGTATTGTTCTCTTTCCTATCAGTTTTTCCACCTATCATTATGTATTTCTATCATGGCGGATGGGTGAATTTGGCGATTATAGCTTTTTTCTTAAACGTTGTTCAAGGTGTGTTTCCATTATTTATGAATATCATACCTATGGAGACTGTTCCAGAGCGTCTTGCAGCAACTGCAAGCGCGCTAAGCATGGGAGTTGGAGAGGTAATTGGGGCTGCGGTGACTCCAGCAGTTGCTGGTGTGCTGGCTGATCACTTTGGATTGCCTATTGTTATGTTTGTTGCAGCTGCCGGACCCCTGCTTGCAACGATCGTTGGGTTTGCGTTAATTGAAACACGACAAAGAACAAGTAAAGAAAATCTTTTGTCGAATCAAAATAGCGATATAGTTTTTTAAACAATCGTTGCTTTGATTCAGGCTGGTGGGAAACATACCAAACCAGCCTTTTTGTATTTCGTATTTAATTTTGGGCTTGATCATACTTTTCCAAATTTCTGATTATAGGATTGCCAAAGATATCGAATCGCATTTAAGCATTCCTTGTTTGACATATGGTTACTCACTTGGATACAATTCGAAATATAAAGAATTCGAAAGATAAAGTAAATCTCATGTTATAAAATAGATGGTTACTCGAATTTCCATATATAATATAAATGTTTTGGAGATGTTTTAAAAGTGGATGGAATAAAAAAAGGAACAGGTATTCAATCGCTTCAAATTGGATTGTCGATTGTAGAATTGGTGGCTAGTCAAGGACGGCCCATGACGTTTACAGATATTTGCGAAATGACACAGATAACAAAAAGTAATTTATATAAGTACTTAAACACTTTAACGAATATGGGTATTTTATATCGTGATAAATTTGGTGGTTTATATACTCTCGGCAATAAATTAATTGAATATGGTATGGCTGCGGTAAGCCAGGAAAATGTGTTAGAGCGTGTAGAACCATATTTATATGAAATTAATCGGGAGTGTAAGGAGACAGTTTTATTATCCTTCTGGACACCGAATGGACCAATTGTTGTAAAATTACTCACTAGCAATCATATTTTGAATATTGGAGCGCAAATCGGAACGTATTTACCCATTTATTCTGCGACCGGAAAAGTGTATGCAGCCTTTAAGAATTGTGTGCAGATCCATGAATGGAAAGAAAAAGAACTCCAAGAAATTCCTGGAGAACAAAGGCAAGACTTGGAGAAAGAGTTGGACAGAATAAAAAAAGAACGGATTTCATTTGCGATAGAACCACTTGTTCCTTCCGTTTCTTCCGTTGCAGTGCCTATCTTAAATTTTAAACAAGAATTATTATGTGTTATCACTTTAGTTGGATTTTCAGATTCCTTAGATTTCCAGGTGGATAATGAAAAAATTAAATATTTATTGGATAGTAGTCAGGAAATTTCGAGTATTTTTGGAAGTACTAATGTTAATAAAGAATAATTCGGTTATCAATTTAGCTCATACGTATGAGACAATAGCAGCACAACGTACATTTTAAAAACCAACGACTCACCTATGCGTGTCTGAGAGTTTTGATTGTTGGGGTTGAATGATCAATTGATCTAGCTTCAGTAAATCATCAAAAAGGGAATTATCAGAAGAATCGCTCGCCAAGAAAATAGCGAGCGTATAAAAAATATATGAATAGTTTCCTGGATTTTAGTGAACCGGCAGGGCGTCTCCGTTGTAGCGATAGGAGTACAGCCAATTTACATAATGAGTGTCTTGGGAATCTCGATTTTCCATGATTGAATTCCGCAAAAGGATTGCTGTCGGATCCACAGCGTGGATAATTTCACCCCATGTGCGGGCGCTGCGTTGTACGCTTGTTGCACGTGCCATTCGCTTCTGTTGATATGCCGAAAAAGCGGTTCCGAAGTCATCGCCGTGCTCGTGAAGAGAATCCGACAAGCAAGCTGCATCCTCGATAGCCTGACAACCACCTTGAGCCAGATATTGCAGCATCGGATGTGCGGCGTCTCCGAGCAATGCGACACGCCCCGACGTCCAGTTGTTGATCGGTTCGCGGTCGTACATTGGCCAACGACGCTGACGTGATATGAAGCTGACTGCATGGCGCACAGGATCACAGCATTTCCCAAAATGTTCGTCAATCTCGTCTGGTGTTCCCCAATCATCGGAGTCTTCTTTGTATCGAAAACTTTTAAAGACGATTACCTGATTATAAAGCTCACCACGACGCACCGGGTATTGAACCAGGTGCAGGTTTGGGCCGATCCACATTAGAACGTCATCCATATCGGTACCTGCTGTGCCAGATACTTCTTCCATTGAAATGGTGCCACGATACGCTACATACTGGGAGGGGACAGTTTGATCGTTACTGAATAATTTACGAGTGATTGAATGCAGTCCGTCAGCTCCAATTACTGCATCCGCAACATAGGCTGTTCCATCATGTAAAGTTACCCGAGCTTTCTTCCCTAAATTTTCTACTTTTTCTACGGCTTGGTTCGTCAGAACGGTAATTTTTTCATTATCCTTGCAGGCTTCATACAACACTTGTTGTAAATCAGCACGGTGCAGCACGATGTATGGGTAACCGTACTTTTTAAGGAAGGAACCGCCCAAATCAAGAGCACTAAGCTCTTTTCCGGTCATAGCATCCATCAACACCAAACGTTTCGGAAATACTGCAAGTTCGGATAGTTTATCCATCACGCCAAAGCGAGATAAAACGGATGTTGCATTAGGTGACAATTGAATGCCTGCACCAACTTCACGGATTTCTGGTGCCTGCTCCAAAACATAAACAGAACGTCCTGATTCAGCAACTCCCAGCGCTGCTGTGAGGCCGCCAATACCGCCGCCAACGATTAAAAATGGAATTTCTTTTATATTTGACATTCTTAAAACTCCTCTCTACTGATCTAAAAACTATATCAATCAGATTTTTTATAGTTGTATTCTTCCTAAAACGCTTTCTCATGGTTTGAATTTGCAAGATTTACTCTACAAGAGATTGTCTCAGAATGGATAACATCTACAACTTACGGTAGAAGTGGTTTGAATTCATCTGTAATCTCTTGATGGCCTTGATTTTTTTCATAATCTTCTTCTCGTTGTACACTGAATTTTTCCATAATAGGCAAATCACTTACAGAAAATAAAAAAGAATCTTCTGTGGCAATATGCTCATGCCAAGCCCAGTTTGGTACGACGAAGTAATCTCCTTTGGACCAATCAAAACGAACGCCATTAATTACGGAGCAACCAGAACCTTCGAAGACTTGATAGATGACGGAATAAGTATGTCGATGTGCCTTGGAATGGAACCCTTTCGGAATTTTTTGCATCCAAGCGGCAATATTCGGATTTGCCGTTTTCCCATTCGACGGGTTGATATACTCTATGGCATAACCGTCATAAGGGTCTGGTTCATACTGGCTGAGTCCATGGATTGCAGCCAAGGTTTGAGACCATTTGTAAGAACCAAGTGGAGCGATCTTCGGATAACGATCCGAAATTGGACGAACCATTCCGCCTGCATAACGTTGTGAAGAATAGTTATCCGGAACTTTCGGTTGTTCTATTTTTTCCGGATAATGTTCAAAAAATGTCCCGCCAATCGAATACAATGTCGGAATATCCAAAGCATCCATCCAAATCATCGGCTCGGCACCTAAATGTGCATGACCGTGCCAGAGTCCTCCTGGAGTAATCAGATAGTCTCCTTCCTCCATAAATATCCGTTCTCCTTGGACGATGGTATACGCTCCTGAACCATTTGTAATAAAACGAAGAGCGCTTTGGGTATGGCGATGGGATGGTGCTGTTTCTCCCGGCAATATTAACTGGACAGCGGCATAAAGAGTTTGTGTAGTAGAAGCCCATCCCCATGGTTCACGGTGTTTTAGGCCAGGGTTTTGCAAGTAAATAGCCCTTCTTTCTCCTCCACGATCAGGAGTGAAAATTTCACGTGCCTCCATCAGTTTGGTGTGAAGGGTTTTCCATTTCCATAAATAAGCCACAGCTTGTGGTTTTGGTTCGTGTGGCATCAATTCCGGGATTGCATGCCATAGCGGTCCTAGATGGTACTTTTCAATCTCTCTATTAAATTCTTTTACAATTTGGCTGTGGAAAAACTCCATTTTTTCTGCCATTCGGCATCACCTCGTTTATTGTATTAATGAATCTCACGAAATTGTTGGATGTTTCGATTGATTTGCTGCAGATGTTTGCCAAGATGTTCAATTATAAGATGGTCTACAATAAATTCCATAGGCTTTGTTCCAAAACGCGGGTTGCGGCTTGGAGATTCGATTTTTAAAGCCTCCTCACGAAGAGATCCGAGAACATCTTGGACTTGCTTTTTGGAATTTTCGAGTTCCTGTATTACATCGTGAATTGAACGCTGATCTGTCTGAGCTACTGCAGCCAGTCGGCCCTCATGTTGTAAACCACGGCCCCATTCTGTACCTGGCATGTTCACAACCTGTTGAATTTCATGTAACCAGTAGGGGGTAGCCTCATTGATGTGGCATAATATCTGCATAATTGACCAGACATCCGCATCTGGTTTCCAACGGATCAAATCTTCAGGCAATTCTTTTGTAACGCGAATGATTTGGTCTATGCGTTCCTGTATCTGTTTGATTTCCTCTTGGCAGTTCATGATTACTCCCCCAGGTCGACTTTTTTTATGCGATTTTCCAATACTCCAATGCGATCGATTTCAATACGAACCACATCTCCGTCTTTCAAGAATACCTGTGGATCCCGAGCAACTCCTACGCCGCCTGGTGTCCCTGTCAAGATTACATCACCTGGTTCAAGTGTCATCAGATTTGAAAGAAATTCAACCAAATATTGGACGGTAAAAACAAGATTCCGTGTATTGGAATGTTGGCGTTCCTCGCCATTTACGGTTAATACAACCTCAAGTCCCGACGGATCTGAAATCTCATCCGCAGTTACCAGCCATGGACCCATTGGCGCACTTCCTTCTACAGTTTTTCCTTGCAACCATTGAATGGTTCTTCTTTGGATGTCTCTGTATGTGACGTCATTGACAATCGTATAACCAGCCACGTACTCTAAAGCGTTTTCTTGGCTTACATTTCTTGCCCGTTTACCGATAACAAATGCAAATTCTGCCTCATAGTCCAACTGTTCCGAGACCGGAAAATGTGGTACATCATCCTGAGGTCCCAGAATCGTATTGCTGAACTTGGCAAATACTACGGGATACGGTGGTAGTTCTCGTTTCATTTCAAGAATATGCTCGCGATAGTTGTGTCCCACACATATCATTTTGGCCGGATTTAAGACAGGTGCGTCTATTTTCACATCCGATACCTGATGGACAACTTTATATTGAAAAGGCTCGGTATTTTGCTTAACAAATTCGATCGCATGTTTTGCCAAATTCATGCTCTGTTCTCCACCTTGCAAGAACTCCACCATATTCGCCGGAACATATGCTTCCGCAATTTGTTGCGCACGAATTTGTCCCTCTGCTTCTAACATGGAACGACAAGCCAGATTTAAATCTATGATCGTATCGTCTATGACGCTTCCAATTCTGGTATTCCCATCGTAACGAAAACTCACTAGCTTCATATTTTTATCTCCTTTTAACTTAGAAGTAGGAAAATGAATGAAGTACTGCGAAATCGATAGCTTTTTTGAAGGATACTTCCAATGTATTGTCTGATTCCGCTTTCAGATTTCAAATTACTTAACATTCCATTCCTTTACCTTATAGATACATGTATTTTCCATAAACATTGGATCATTTTCAGCCAGTTTAACAGCCTCTTCTAATGAGTTGGCCTGAAGGATGTATGCGCCGCCTGTTTGATCCGTGAATCCACCAGCTGCAACTAAAATATCTTGTTCACGCAATTGTTGTATATATCGCAGATGGTTTGGGATAGATTCACCAGTAAACTGTGGTTGACGCTCGATGAATACAAGAAATTTTTTCATTTTATCACCTCAAGTTCTGTTTATAATAATAGTTGATATTGTTCACTATTTATATAAATATTAAATATCGAAAAAGAAACTTTGTCAATATACTAAGATGATAATATTTATTGTTAAAATATCTTCACCACACCACTTAATGATTTGCATTTCTATATTCGGTCGGTGTGATACCTTCTATTTTTTTGAAGATGCGGGTAAAATATCCGGCATCATCAAAACCTACATAACCCGCTATCTCATCAATTGATGTATAGTCTGTTTTTAAAATCAGTTTTGCTTCTTCAATTCGCTTTTTTTGAAGAAATTCAGTAATCGTCATTCCGGTTTCTTTCTTAAATTGTCTCGATAAATGCGCCGGATGTACGAAACAATATTCTGCCAGATGCTTTAAATCGAATGGTTTGCTATAATGAACATCCAAAAAGCGGACCGCTTTTTGGATCAAAGAAGAGTAACCGGAAATCGCATGCGTTTTCACTAAATCGCAGTACTCATGGCACATGATCATTCTCATCCTATCCAGAGAATCAATGCTATCGATACGTTCAATCTGAATTGCGAACTTCTCAGAAATATGATGTAGGTAAAAAGGATGAACTTTGCCATTCCTCGCTGCAATCCGCAGAAGTGTATTCAAAATGATTAATCCATTTTTCATTACTCGTACTGGTTGGCCTGGAAGACGTTCCGAAAAATCAAATAAATTTCCGAACATTGACAAAGATTGCTCTAACTTTGCTTTTTTGCCCAACTCAACAGCATGCATGATTTCGTTCTCTATCTTGTATCGCAAGTCAATTAAATCCGTATACTCCTCATCCACCTGTTGCAAAATTCCATGATGATGTGTTGCTTTAACACGCTTCGAGGTATTTTTTTCCGCATCTTGGGAATGCAAAGGAGCTTCACGGAGTGTTCGAACCGTATAAAGGACATTTGCAATGCTTTTAATTTTTGAATTGCTGATCAGTTTTAATCCTCGCAAGAACTCTTCAAATATAATCATCTTCTTTTCATCAATCTTGTAAGTTTCTTTAAGTTTCTGCGTATCAGGTGTTTGTTTTAAAAAAGGGCCGATAACGAAAAGTTTGATATCTCCCTCAACTACTTCAACCAAATTTGCCAAATAAGACAGCCCAAACTCGTTCGTATATATGCAGCAATGGTTCAAATGCTGTTCCGCTTCTACCCGAAGGACCGAGAAATCTTTTTTCTGAAATTCAAATAAAAAATCTGGAAAAGGATTGCGTTCTAATTCTAATAGGATCGAGCCATCATGTTCCATTACGGACATGTTGATATCGATCAAATAAAAAATAGTTGCACTTACAGATTCTATATGGAAAGAGTGATCAGTCATTTTCAAACCCCTTCTAATGTTAATGGAATCCTTGTAAAGCAAATATCATCCTTTTTTATTTCAGGATGATACGAGTATAATCATTTCCGGAAACGAATTCAATAACATTCAAAAATGAAAATTTAAGGAGGCAAAGCAAAATGAAAACGTATGGCGACAAAAGATGAAATGGTTGATTTCGCAATTGCATATGAGCCGATATTTGCACAAGCCAGTTTGTTCTCAACGGGGACGACAGGCTTGCGCATTATGGAAAATTTTGGTATTGAACAGGTTCTTACGTTGCCCACGGTATTTTGTCATATTTATAACAATAAAATCGTTATATAAAACAATTCATGTAATGTTTTGGTGGAAGCTAAATCAGCCTATTCCAGGTTTCTAATAACTTGCCAAATTCGATATGCCCAACCTAATCTAAGGAAACGTTGGCTTCTGAAGAGACTGTTTTCGTATGAATGAAGATGTTCGTATGTTTGTAAAAGTTGGCTGCGGATAGTATTGACATATATCTATGATAATATTATATTACATATATATTAATAATAATTATTAAAATGTAATAAATAGAAAAGGAGGCATTAGTATTTCAATCCTAGATCAATTGGATATGAGGTACATATGCAATGGATCTAGCGTAATCAAGCGAACTTGCCGCCAGACCGATAAAGAATGTACAGGGGGATTTTTAAATGTTATAAGCAAACGCTTACAGTTAAACGAATGGAAATTGGCTGATGGCACGCGGCGGTAAAGTGTACGCAAAGCGATGCATTTGTGCAGCGGATTTTGCGTGCATGAATATCGCAAATTTCTCTTCATCGATCCAAGATTGCCTGAAGAGGTACTGCCAAGTGACTGGATTGGAGAGGAAGCGAGGTCATTCTTTCGAAAGTATCATCAATTTTTATCTCCGCTTGCTGAAAAGTTCTTTTATCGTAATTTGGTCGTCATGAATGAAGATGAGGAAGGGGCTATGGTACCTTGAAGAAAATCTATCAACTTTTTATAAATGGAGAATTTGTCAACAGCAGCAATGGCGCCTTCTTTGATACGTATAACCCGGCAACTGGTGCAGTGATTGCACAAGTTGCCAAAGGGACAAAGGAAGATGTTGACAAGGCAGTTGCAGCAGCACGCCAAGCATTCGAACAAGGGTCTTGGCCGAAAATGAACGGGGCAAAAAGAGCTCGTGTATTGAATGAAGTGGCCAGAATCATGCGGAACAGACTCGATGAAATTATCGAGCTTGAAGTTTTGAATAGCGGCAAAACCGTTGCGACCGCAAAAGGTCAGATTGTACAGGCAATTGAAGATTTTGAGTTTTATGCATCGGCGACCGTTACATTGGGCGGGCAAACCGTTCCAATGCCGAATGGATTCTTTACGTATACACTCAAAGAGCCTTTGGGGGTTTGTGGTCAGATCATTCCCTGGAATTATCCGTTCATGATGGCCGCATGGAAGATTGCACCGGCATTGGCAGCAGGTTGTACGGTTGTCTTGAAGCCGGCAAGCAATACGCCGATCACCGCGCTAGTCCTTGCAGAAATTTGCCATGAAGCGGGTGTGCCGGCTGGTGTTGTAAACGTTATAACCGGCAGTGGCGCGGAAATCGGGCCGTACATCAGTGACCATCCGGGCATCGATAAAATAGCTTTTACGGGTGAAACAGCGACCGGGAAAGAAATCATGGCGCGAGCGGCCCAGACCATTAAGAGAGTAACATTGGAGCTGGGCGGCAAATCTGCAAATATTATATTTGATGATGCAGACATTGATGCAGCGGTAGACGGTTCTCTGCATGGAATTTATTACAATACGGGGCAGTCTTGTGAAGCGCGTTCCCGCTTGTTTGTGCATGAGAACATTTACGATGAATTTATGGGGAAATTTTTAGATAAAGTGAGCCGTATCAAAGTTGGCGATCCATTCGACAGTTCTGTGCATATAGGTGCGATCGTTTCCAAAGCACAGGAACAGGTCATTGATCAGTATGTAAAAATCGCGGAAGAAGAGGGAGCAGAAGTCTTGTATGGCGGCAAACGTCCAGAGGGTCCTGATTTTGAAAACGGATACTGGTATATGCCGACAGTGATTGCGAACGTTACAAACAACATGCGTGTGGCCCAGGAAGAAATTTTTGGACCTGTTGTAGTTGTCATGAAGTTTCATGATGAAGATGATGTGGTTCGACAGGCGAACGATTCCATTTATGGTCTGGCTGGAGCTGTTTGGACGCGCGACCATGCCAAAGCATATCGCGTGTCTGCAGCGATTCGTGCCGGAATTGTCATGGTTAACTCGCCCATTTCCGCTTTTCCGGGTGTCGCGTTTGGCGGCTACAAACAATCCGGTTTTGGCAGAGAATTGGCGCTCGAAACCCTGAATTTATACACGGAAACCAAAAGTGTTGTCTCGTATGTGGGCAAACGTCCGTTAAATCTGCTAGGTGTGAAGTAGAAGAAGATGCTCGTGCCTAACCTAAGGTACTCAGGTTGATTTTTGATACAAGCATAAAATGACCAAGGAGGGCTTTTGCCATGACTGCAACAGTACAAACAATGAAGAGTGTAACATTGAAAAAGGAAAATGGGATTGCGGAAATCCATTTGAATGTGAACAAAACAAACGCCTACGATTTTGATGTATACCGGGAACTGAATACAGCGATCGATGACATTCGTTTGGATAATGAGATTCATGTTGCCATTCTGATGAGCGACGTGCCGAAGTTTTTCTCGGTAGGCGCCAATATCAACTTTTTGAAGTCTGCGGAACCGCGCTATAAGACTCAATTTTGCCTCTTTTGCAATGAGACGCTTGATAAAATTGCACGTTCCCCCAAAATTTTCATTGCCATGCTGGAGGGGCACACAGTGGGTGGCGGTTTGGAAATGGCGATGGCTTGCGACCTTCGTTTTGCAGGCGATGGCGACTATAAGATTGGTCTGCCGGAAGTGACATTGGGCGTATTGGCAGGAACTGGCGGAACACAGCGGATGGCCCGTCTGATTGGCTATTCCAAAGCGCTGGATCTGTGCATCACAGGGGATACGCTGTCGCCAAAAGAAGCAAAAGAATGCGGGTTGGTTGACCGTTTGTATGCATTGGATGAAGTGCGGGAACAGACATTTGCCTATGCGCGCAAGTTGGTGGAAGGGCCGACGTATGCGGTTTCCAATATCAAACTGTCGATCATGAACGGCAAGGAAATGCCGCTGAATGTTGCCGTGCGATATGAAGGGGAATTGCAGAACCTGTTATTCCGTTCGCAGGATGCCAAAGAAGGCTTGAGTGCATTCCTGGAAAAACGCCAAGCTGAATTTCAAGGCTTATAATAGATTCATACACACAGGGTCAATCAATGGGGAATGACCAAAAGGGGAGAGAGCATTGGATTGTTTAGGTGTGAAAGATCGGTACAATGCTGCGTATCAATTTATTGAACAAAACGTAGAAAGAGGCTTGGGGAATAAGACAGCAATATATTATAATAATGAAACGTACACATACCAAATGCTTAGGGATCTCATGAATCAGTTTGGAAATGCATTAAAGTCGCTAGAGATAGAATTGGAGAACAGGATTCTGCTTGTATTGGACGATACGCCGGATTTTGCCATCGCCTTTTTTGGCGCGATCAAGATGGGAGTGATACCAATTCCCGTAAATCCCAGGCTGCAGCCGTATGAATACGAGTATTTTTTGAATAACAGCCGTTCCAAAGCACTTGTCATAGAAAAACACATTTGGGAAAAAATATCATTTTTGAGAAACCGCTTTCTATTCCTGAAGCATGTGATTGTGGTGGACAATCAAGGGACATACCCTGACTGTCTTGATTTTCAAGAACTGCTCAGCAAAGAAAGATCAGAGCTTGAATTTACCATAACGGAATGCGATGATGCCGGTTTTTGGCTGTATACATCCGGCAGCACCGGGCTGCCTAAAGGTGTGATTCACCTTCAACAAGATATGGAGGTTGCACTCAATTGTTATGCCAAGGGTGTCTTGAATATCAATGAGCAGGATATTACGTTTTCCGCATCAAAGCTGTATTTTGCATATGGACTCGGAGGCGGACTCTATTTCTCGCTTGGCATCGGCGGATCCACTATATTGATGAGGGAAAACCCATTGCCGGAGAAAATTTTTGAGCATATTGAAACATATCGTCCCACTATATTTTTTGGAGTCCCTACATTATATGCAGCAATGCTTCGAATTGCCGAGAATTCGCAACGAAAATTCGATTTGTCTTCCTTACGAGTTTGTGTTTCAGCAGGTGAAGCGCTTCCGGAATTGTTTTACAAGAAGTTTAAAGATGCGTTTCATGTTGATATACTGGATGGCATCGGATCAACGGAAGCCACACACATCTACATTTCAAATCGTTTCGGAAAGATCCGCCCCGGCAGTACGGGTTTGGCGGTCGATGGATATGAAATCAAAATTGTAGATGAAGCGGGTAAACCAGTACCGCCGAATGTTCCGGGAGATCTTTTGCTGAAGGGAGACAGTCTCGCATGGGGATATTGGAACATTCATGAAACCAGCAAAAAGAAATTCATGGGTGAGTGGTATAATACGGGTGATAAATATTATCAGGATCAGGATGGATTTTACTGGTATTGCGGCAGATCGGATGATATGTTGAAAAATGGCGGCATTTGGGTATCGCCAATTGAAGTTGAGAATGCGCTTCTTCACCATGAAGCAATCCTGGAAGCAGCCGTTGTAGGAGAAGAGGATGGGGATGGACTGACCAAGCCTGTTGCATATATTGTTTTGGATGAAAGCGCTTTAAGACCGGATGAGGCAGAACTCCGCGCATTCGTAAAACAACAACTTGATGCGTATAAATGTCCGAAACGTTTCGTGTTTGTTGACTCATTGCCCAAAACAGCCAGTGGAAAAATCCAGCGTTTTAAGTTAAGAAGCTTTGTCCAGGCATAAATGGCATCCTATGATCCGAAACGTGTGCCCATATAGGTCTATCGTATGAATATTAGAAAAAAATGACTGTTCGCATGTTTGATTCAGAAACCAGAAGGCCGACTCGTGTGCCGGACAGCCGGCGTCTTTTTTTACTTGATACAGCAAATGAAGAAATACGTACCATTCATACAGAATCGGTTTAGCCAGTGAATGGAATCGGTTTCAACAAGATCGTGGACATGTTATATGGGGGTGAGTGCCAATGGAAAATGTATGGCTGGTAGAATATGTCCGTACACCGATTGGCAGGCAAAGTGGCGCTTTGAAACGGGTGCGTCCGGATGACTTGGCTGCCTTAGTGGTGGGTGAGGTAGTACGGCGTGCGGGTGTAGACCCTGGAAATGTAGATGAGGTTTTTATGGGATGTGCGAATCAGGCCGGTGAGGATAATCGCAACGTTGCGCGAATGGCGCTTCTGTTGGCAGGGTTTCCGGAATACGTTCCAGGTGTAACGGTCAATCGTTTATGCGCATCCGGCTTGGAAGCGGTCAACCAGGCTGCCAGAGCGATTGCTTTGGGGGAAATTCAAATAGCGGTTGCCGGTGGGGTCGAAAGTATGACAAGAGCGCCGCTGGTATTCCAGAAACCAGAAATTGAATACGTTCGCGGCAATCAACAGATGTGGGATACTGCGCTGGGGTGGCGTATGGGGAACCCGCAGTTTCCATATCCACTCGAAAGTATGGGTGAAACAGCGGAGAATGTCGCGAAACAATTTGGAATTTCCAGGGAGCACCAGGATGAGTTTGCGTATTACAGTCAACAAAAAGCGAAACAGGCACGAACAGCCGGGATTTTTGCAGAAGAAATTGTACCTGTTGTTGTAAAGGATAAGAAAAGCGAATTCACAGTTTTCGAGGATGAGCATCTCCGCCCGGATACAACGATCGAGTCGCTGGCAAAGTTGCGTCCAGTGTTTCGGGAAAATGGAACCGTGACAGCCGGAAATTCTTCCGGCATTAATGATGGTGCAGCAGCGCTCTTGCTGGTTTCCGAACACAAAGGCCGTGAATTGGGATTGAAACCGCTTGCCCGCTATGTCGTTTCTGCATCATATGGGGTGAGTCCGCGAGTTATGGGTCTGGGGCCTATTTTTGCTGCTCAAAAAGCCCTGAAATTGGCAAACCTCGCAATGGATCAAATCGGATGTGTTGAACTCAACGAGGCGTTTGCATCACAATCGATCGCATGCATACAGGAGTTGGGCTTGGATCCTGCCAAAGTCAATCCAAATGGGGGAGCCATTGCTTTAGGTCACCCGCTGGGATGCTCCGGTGCCAGAATTCTCGGCACATTGGCACGCCAACTGCAGCGTACGAAAAGCCGGTATGGACTTGCAACATTGTGCGTGGGGGTCGGCCAGGGCGTTGCGACGATCATCGAACGCGTACCAGATGCTTCGTACAATTAGGAAACCATGCACTATTGCATATATTTGTTTGATACCGGATTGGCAAATTACCTTGGGGAATAGGGATGATAGAATGAGGAGCAGCATGGCAGAGATCAAAACGACAATTGCAAAAGATGTTGCCGTTACAGCTATTCCAATTTCCACACCGTCTTGCATGGCTTAATCGAGCATAGACTGAACAGAATTGAACAAAAAACCGAAAAAATTTGCGAATTGCTTAGACATGGACCATATAGTCCGATGCAATTATGTGAGCTCTTGTACCCTGAAAAATTTAAAACAGAGTTTGCCTTGGTTGCATCAGAACTGATGGGGCTATTGGATTATATGGAAGAGCAAGGAAAAGTTGCAATAGATGAAATGGACGATCGATATATTTGCAGAATTGCAAAATAAGGGAATGATAACAAAATTTTAAAGCTAAAAAATGAATGAGTCATTTTATATTTCGGAGAGGATACGATGATCAAACGGAAAAATGTCGGAATTTTAGCGACTGGTTCATATGTTCCTGATACAGTGTTAACAAATTATGAGTTAGAAAACATGGTAGATACATCAAATGATTGGATCGTAACGCGAACAGGCATTCAAGAAAGAAGAATCGCGGCAAACGATCAAGCATCCTCCGATTTGGCATATGAAGCTTCCGTACAGGCGTTGAAAAAAGCCGGCATTCGCGGTGCAGATTTAGACATGATCATTGTTGCGACTGTGACGCCCGACACAACATTTCCTTCCACCGCTAACATTCTGCAATATCGCTTGGGAGCGAAAAAGGCCGCATCTTTTGATCTGGCGGCAGCTTGTTCGGGATTTCTCTACGGAATTACAACAGCTGCTCAATTTCTTGAAAATGGACGGTATCGCTACGTTCTGGTGGTAGGTGTTGAGTGTTTATCAAAAGTGGTTGACTGGAGTGACCGCAACACTTGCATCTTATTCGGCGATGGCGCCGGTGCTGCCCTTTTAGGTTGTGTGGAAGAAGGGTATGGGTTTCAATCATTCGAACTTGGTTCGGATGGCAGCGGCGGCCATCTCTTATCGGTCCCTGCAGGCGGATCCAGACTTCCGGCCAGTATGGAAACAGTTGCAAATAAACAGCATTATATTCAAATGGCAGGTTCTGATGTATTTAAATTTGCAGTGCGAGTGATGGAAAGTTCATCATTGACGGTTATTGAAAAGGCCGGCTTGACAAAAGAAGCTATCGATTTTCTCGTGCCGCATCAGGCAAATATCCGGATTATAGATGCTGCAGTCAAACGGCTAGGCATTTCGCCGGATAAAGTGGCAGTCAATTTAAATCGTTATGGAAATATGTCTTCTGCTTCGATTCCTGTTGCACTTGATGAACTTGTGGAATCCAAGCGGGTGCATGCAGGAGATTATTTATTATTTGTAGGGTTTGGCGGCGGACTTACTTGGGGCGCCTCAATTTTGCGTTGGAACACGACGGAGCAGGAGTAGCTTTTTTGGCTAATGCGATACAAAAGCGAGATTCAAAAACATGCATAGCCTTCTCCCAGTCAAGCGGAGATGGCTATGTTTCTTTGTGTTCAGGAAATATTTTGTTTCGCATGTATATCACATCTGAACTACAAGACGCCGAATTATAACCAAAATACATTTCATTAAAAATAAAATGTAATATATTTACGTATTCAATTATCGATCGTTGAACCCGTTTTTTTAGTAAAACAGGCACCGTTCCAATAAGTGGTGTTTGATGAGCGGAGTTATTCTGTTTGCTGCTTGGCTCAATCGATCAATTCGATCGTGCAAGCTACGATGTTAGAGAACTGAGTTGCTGATTTTGATTTTATAAAATATAACAACAAGTATTGACATGTAACTTTAATCATATTATATTACATATATAATTATAATTATTAAAAAATTGTAATATGAAAGGGGATGCCGATCATGGCAGACAATGGACAATTCGCTGCTGAAGAAAAAACACAGAAATTGGTCGAGAGGATTGCAAAAGGTTTTATTGTTGAAACGATGGATGACATGGATGAAGGTTATTTAAAAGCTTTAAAGCAAACGCTTACAATAACGGGTGATACGGAACTGCTGAGTGTTCCACCGCTGCTTACAGTATATAAGAACGCGCCCACATTGAACCGGAAAATTACCGCACTGGCCGTAATACAAGATGAAATCGCACATGCGCACGTCGCATATACACTGCTGGAAGATTTGGGTGTGGATACAACAGATTTGCTGTATTTTCGGTCACCTGAGAAATGGAAGAATCCATATGCATTTGATTACAAATTAAATAATTTTGTGGAGCTTGGCGTCTTCAATGCTTTTTATGACCGGGCCGGATATACGCTCTTGGAAGATGTAGGGGAACACACATCGTTTGGTCCCTGGAAACGTGCGCTAGTGAAGGTGGGGAAAGAGGAACTTTTCCATTTGCGCAATGGTGAATCAATCATGAAAGAAGCGATGAAGAATCCTGAAACCAGGGTACAGGTAGAAGCAGCTGTCAACTGGATGTTCTTGATGGCACTCGAGTTTTTTGGAGTAGCGGATGAACTGAAATCGCGTACAGCTCAATTGGATTATAAATTGAAGGGCAAATCGAATGATGAATTGCGTCAGGTATGGTTAAGCAAGTGTGTGCCGTTTTGCGAGTCAATTGGAGTGAAGGTTCCGGCACATTATGACGAAGAAGCGGGCAAATACGTCATTGATGTTGCGTTTCCGGCCAAGCTTGATAAAGAGCAAAGAAAATGGCTGGTTGACCAGCCGGATACATGGGAGAACGTAATCAAGCGTTTCAAGGAACGGGGACCGGAAAATCAAGAATTTGTGGAAAGGGTTCGGAAAGGGTATCATGACTATCAAAAAATGCGCGAAGTCTCTTGAGAGAGGAGCAGGGGATTTATGTGTGAGCCAAACGAAATAAGCCGCTATTGGGAAGCGTTGAAAGAAGTGGTGGATCCTGAATTCCCAATCTCGGTCGTCGATATGGGATTGATCACGGATATAAAAAAGCAGGAGAATGACAGTATTGATGTATGGATGACATTTACATCAACTGCGTGCGCGTGTATGGACTGGATTCAGGAGGATATCAAAGCAAGGCTTTTGCAAGAGCCGGATGTTGCAGGTGTAAATATTCAGGTTACGTGGGATAAAGCCTGGACGCATGAACGGCTGACTGAGAAAGGACGCAACATTTTACACAATTGGGGGGTGACTGTTTAGATATGGAGCAGCAAAAAAACCATATTTATGAAGTGTTTACACGCAGCCAACGAGGGGATGTATTGGCGCATATCGGTACCGTTGAAGCGCCGACAGATGAGCTCGCCAAATTATATGCGACAGTCATTTATGATGAAGAAACGTGGGCAGAAATGTGCGTCGTTCGCAAAGATGATTTGCACTGGGTCGTTCGGATCGAAGGTTTATTTGCTAAGGAAGGTGGCAAAGTCCATGCATGATGTTAAATTGGGGATTGTAGATGTAATTGAAGCGATTGCTGATAATAAGTTTTTGCTGGGTGATCAGCTTGTTGAAATCGGGTTCAGCGGCCCGGATTTACGTGCCTCACTGGCAGCGATTGCATTGGCACAGTCGGAATTGGGGCATGCCCGGCATCTCTATAATTGGTCGTTTGCATTACAGAATATCGATAGAGAAGTAACGGAACAAACAGGCAATGGATTTCAGCAAATTGCGCAAATTGGCAACTGGGTTGAGTTGATGACTTGGCTGTATACGGTAAATGTTGCTGCAAAAATTGTTTTGGCCGCGTTGTATGAATCAGAAGATCCTGATGTTGCAAAGAGAGTTCCAAAAATGCTGCGTGAATTGGACGAACCGATCACATTTGGTCGTGAATGGTGCACGGTATTTACAAATGAAAGCGGTTCGATTCCGAAAGTTTTTTCCGAGACATTCGGGGAAGCAAATGCACAAATTGAAAAATGGTTGGAAGCGGTCGAACATTCAGAAGCACTCAAACAGGCGCACTATCTGAAAAGCCAACGTTTAACACAGCAATATCGGGAGTCTGTAAAGAAATTCGACCTTGTCATTACAAGCTAAACGAATGGACTGATCCGGATGATAAGAATAAAAGAAGAAATAAAAAAAGAAGAACATGTTGTCGTTTGTCCCTTTTGTCAATCGGAACAGGTTCATCGCATCTCGGGCTTTGGGAGAGCCCAATTGGTAGAGCAACTTCGCTGTTCCGACTGCAAAAGTGTGTTTGAGCGCATCAAGTGGCAATAGTGTCGCAATCATGCAACAGCCCACATTACGGATTCACAGGTCCGATTGGGGTCTTGCGAACAATATGAACCACACAACCCAATGCGTTGATTCATTATAAAACTACAGTCTAAAGATTGCAACAAACATATTTGGGGAGGGCTTTTGCCATGACAGCAACAGTACAAACAATGAAGAGTGTAACATTGAAAAAGGAAAATGGGATTGCGGAAATCCATTTGAATGTGAACAAAACAAACGCGTACGATTTTGATGTATACCGGGAACTGAATACAGCGATCGATGACATTCGTTTGGATAATGAGATTCATGTTGCCATTCTGATGAGCGACGTGCCGAAGTTTTTCTCGGTAGGCGCCAATATCAACTTTTTGAAGTCTGCGGAACCGCGCTATAAGACACAATTTTGCCTCTTTTGCAATGAGACGCTTGATAAAATTGCACGTTCCCCCAAAATTTTCATTGCCATGCTGGAGGGACACACAGTGGGTGGCGGTTTGGAAATGGCGATGGCTTGCGACCTTCGTTTTGCAGGCGATGGCGACTATAAGATTGGTCTGCCGGAAGTGACATTGGGCGTATTGGCAGGAACTGGCGGAACACAGCGGATGGCCCGTCTGATTGGCTATTCCAAAGCGCTGGATCTGTGCATCACAGGGGATACGCTGTCGCCAAAAGAAGCAAAAGAATGCGGGTTGGTTGACCGTTTGTATGCATTGGATGAAGTGCGGGAACAGACATTTGCCTATGCGCGCAAGTTGGTGGAAGGGCCGACGTATGCGGTTTCCAATATCAAACTGTCGATCATGAACGGCAAGGAAATGCCGCTGAATGTTGCCGTGCGATATGAAGGGGAATTGCAGAACCTGTTATTCCGTTCGCAGGATGCCAAAGAAGGCTTGAGTGCATTCCTGGAAAAACGCCAAGCTGAATTTCAAGGCTTATAATCGATTCATCGGGTCATATAAAGATGCAATATCGAAATGTTCTCGATATTGCATCTTTGCCTTAGAACCTATTGCCTTATGAATTGAAAAAAGGGTCCTGAAGAATTTTATCAACGTATTGTAAAAATAATCGTATTCTTTCACGCCAATTTATCTTGTTGTCACAAAAGGGTGGAAAATTTGCATCAGACTCTAAAAAACATTTATTTTTCAATGCCTTTTTTTCAGAATGTATTTCCGGAAGACGCACATATATTGCTATGTGATACCGAAAAAGTACTGGTTTCTCTCAGCGGGAAAAACCTCGACATGGGAGTACAAGAAGGAACACGAATCTCCGACCTAAAAGGCACCGCAGCTGAACAGGCGCTGACGACTAGAAAAATTATCAGAGACGAGAAGGGACCGGAGAAATTTGGTATTCCTTATATAGGCATGGGCGTCCCATTGTTTGAAGATGATCAACTCATAGGAGTTCTATCTATCGCGATGTCCAACACTCGATATGAAAAACTGCGCAATGATGCAACTGAACTTACTGCGATGGTAGAGGAATTGTCAGCTACGACTGACGAAATTTCGACTGCTTCCACGCATGTGGCGGTAATGGCTCAGGAGGCATCGCAGTTGGCTGACGAAATGAGCAAATTCGTAAATCAAATTGACCATATTGCAGGGTTCGTTCATAACGTATCTACTCAAACGCATCTCTTAGGGTTGAATGCGACAATTGAGGCCGCCCATGCAGGTGAAAGCGGCCGGGGCTTTACAGTCGTAGCTCAGGAAATACGCAAACTGGCAGAACAAAGCAAACAAGCAACCAAAGAAATCAGCAACGAATTAACTCGCATACAAGAACAAATGCAAAAAATGGTTGCCGTGCTACATAGTATTTCGGCAGATACTGAAGAACATGCTGCGAGTATTCTAAATCTAAAAGTAATTTTTGAGCATATATCCGGAACAGCTGATGACATGATGTCATTATCCAATGTTACTGCTTCATCATAAAACAAAGCATCACTACCATACCACCATAGACTCGTCGAACATCTTATCCTCTTTGTATTTTTAGCCCACTTGAAAAAATCCCAGTCTGAAGATTGGGATTCTGTTTGTTATATAACATGAAAATAATAAAATCATTTATAAGTTGTAACGAACATTAACGTATCAGCTCCTGTTTCCATGGATACATTCATGGCTTTTCATAGGTATCTTTTTGTATGGCCCGATGTAGGAGCGGCATATAATCTTTGATCATATAAAAGGCTTTTATTCACTGAGCTTAGTTACGTATCTTGCTCGATAGGATCGCGGCAATAAAAAAGCTGCCCTTTGCAGAGCAGCTATGCTGTTGTCTCTTAGGCAATACCTGAATTTGAATATGAATGTGTTCGAAAATTTGAATGAAACTTCGTTAAAATAGTCAACCATCAGCTTCTGATAAGGATTATACAGTTCTAACCATATCCCTGCCATCATGTGCTAGTGCCCGTGCAAAACCATCCTGTGTTTGCGGCAAGGCAAGAGAACTTGCTGCTGCCAATAGTGCGCCAAACACAAGAAACCAAAACGCAGCTTGAAACGAGGAAGCGCTGACTAATGCGCCCATGATCATTGGTGAAAGTACGCCGCCAAATTGCCCGCCGAAGTTCACCATAGCACTGCCAAGCCCTACAATTTCCGGAGAGAGCATACGCATCGGCATTCCGAATATGGGCATGAAGCATGCGTTTAAGAAAAAGATCGCTATCGTTTCATAGACAACAAACTCACTAAGGCCAGTTGCGCTCAACATGAAAATCAAAAAGACTGCAGCGATCAACATGCATGGTATAATAATCCATCTTTGGCGGTTATAAAAGTACCGGTCATAAATCCAACCACCGAGAAAAACAGAAATCATTGAGGCAAAGTTAGGAATGGAAGCCAGAATTCCAGTATGAACCATGTTAATATGCCGTATTTCAAGCAGATACGTGGGCATCCATGCGTTAATTCCCCACTGTACGATGTCGAGTCCGCAGAACATCAGGAACAGCTTCCACATTACACCGCTCTTCAATAACTGAGAAATTCGAGCATTTACTCCCGAAACTTCATTTTCTAACTGTGCAGATGTAAACTCTGGTTCTTTTTCTTGATTTTCCACGGACAATTTGCGCGGCAATGCAAACCAAAGAATGACGGCCATTATTACGCCAAATCCGGCCACCCAGATAAATGCCCCTTTCCAACCGACAGAAACGATTAAAGGTGCCGCGATTAACGGCGCTATGGCTACACCCAGTGGATTTGATGCCATCATCGCGCCCTGGGCTGTCATCCGGTTTTTTCGGATCGTCCTCTCCGCGATGGCTTTGTATGTGGCGGCCGGAAAGATCCCTTCAAAAATTCCGAAGAGGAACCGTACGACAAGCAACGAAACATAATTCGTTACAGCGCCAGTGAGAGCTGTAAAAGCAGACCAAGCAACTAGTGCAAACGCCATGGTCCTCTTGGAGCCAAAGCGATCTGCTATCAAACCGCCGGGAATTTGGAATATGGCGTAGGCAAAGAAGAAAGCACTTATGATTGCACCCAGTTCGACTGGATTTAGATGATATTGCTTACCAATCGAAGGCAATGCCATTGTTATGACGAGTCTATCAATATAGTCGATGAGCCACGCGAAAAATAAAAGAGTTACAGTTGCATTGGTGACTTTCTTGATCTCTGAAGGTATTGTAGTCATATCTTATCTTTCCCCCTCCAACAATTTTAGAGCTGCATTGATAAACATCTTGATACCAATCTCCAAAGCATCCTCATCCACTGTGAAACGGGGGTGATGATGGGGAAAATCGCTGCCTTTGTCAGGATTGCGCGCGCCTATGTTGAAATAAGTTCCAGGCGCTTTTTGTTGAAACGCTGAAAAATCCTCACTTCCCATGTTTGGCCCAAGTACTATAAGTGACTCTTCCCCAAAAACTTCCCGTACGGTTTCCTCAACAACATGTGTAATTTCTAAATCGTTCACGACCGGACGATATCCAAACTCATAATTTAGTTCATACGATGCGCCATGCGCTTTCGTAATTCCCCTTATAATTTGTTCCATTTTATTAGGAATGGACTCTCGAAGATCCACATCGAAACAACGCACAGAACCGCGCAATTCAACAGTACTAGGGATCACATTAAAATTGTTTCCGCCGTGGATACTCGTGATTGAAATCACCAGATTTTTTAGAGGGTCTGTATTTCTGGAAACAATTTGCTGAAGATTGCCCACTACCTGGCTGGCAATAACGATGGGATCGATCGTTTCATGCGGATTCGCACCGTGTCCCCCGCTACCCTTGATCGTAATCGAAAAAATATCCCGGGCAGCCATCATCGGTCCGTAGGCGATACCAATTTTTCCGATTTCGAGTGTCGACATCAGGTGGGCGCCAATAACCAGATCCACACCCTCCATCACTCCTGCCTGAACCATTTCTTCCGCTCCACCCGGATGCTGTTCTTCGGCATGTTGAAAAAGAAAACGAATCTCACCTTTGATTTGTTCCTTCATACCGCATAAGATCTTGGCTGTTCCCAATAACATTGCGGTATGTCCGTCATGTCCGCAAGCATGCATGACACCGGGAGTTCTCGATATAAATTCAAATGTATTTTCTTCGTATATCGGCAAAGCGTCCATATCTGCACGAATCGCCAATACTCTGCCTGGCCGTTGTCCAATGATGCGAGCCATTACGCTTGTTTCTGTCGGACGCGACACCTCTAATCCGCCAAATGACAGAAGCGTCTCATAGACAAACTGCGATGTTTTGTACTCTTTGAAAGATAATTCCGGATTTTCATGCAGATATCGTCTCCACCCAATCACTTCGTTCGTACTATGTTCCAGATTTTTGATTGCCATGAAAAATGCCTCCCTGTCCCTTATCTGAATTGAACTTACGTAACCTTGCTTTCACATCCACTTTAAGAAAGCGTTTACATTAAAGTAATATGTTTTAATGCGGTTTCATTATATTTCCCCTTTGCATAAGACTGTCTTCCTTTGCTTTATGTTATAAAATATTGAAAATTCAATCAATGTGTGTGTACACTATAATTAATTGTTTTTATTGTTGCTATCAACAATGGAGGGTGAAATTGAGTGATGGAGAAAATCGTTGAAAATGTATATTTATTTTTAGAAAACAAATTTAAGAATATCCCTATTCAAATTTGGATTTGCAAACCGCAAACTAGCCGCCCCGATTTACTTTATAAGCATGGCGAAATCGGGTTTATCCCGAAACCGGGCTTTCCTATCGGAACAGGAAATGACAGATATATTCTCGATCAACAACACAATACAACGATTCTTTCACTTTTTTATCCAAGTAATTACCAAATTATCATCTGTTTTTTAGACAAACAGATGGTTCTTGATAATAAAACAATCGAATATTTATATATGCTACTTTCTATTACGTACGCGAATGAGAGGATTCAATTAAAAGAGAGGGAATCAGAAACTTTAGTTGAAAGCATTCGCTCGATTACATCGTCGCTTGACGTAAACGAGTTGTTGATAAAAATAATAAGGAATGCGCTCGCGGTTATTCATGCAGCCGATGCAGGCTATTTGCAATTATATGACCCTGAAACCGATTGTTTACTTCCTAAAACAGCCGTTGGTTTTAATGAAAACATTCAATCATTCAAAGTAAAAATCGGTGAGTCGATTACAGGGAGGGTTTTTCAGGAAGGAACCCCTGTAATATACCATTCCAGATCAGAAATATACAATGCAATGAGCAAAATATCCAAAGAAAACTTTCTTCATATTCAACACGCAACGGATAATAAATACCTAAAAGCTCTAATAAGTGTACCGATAACGATGGGGAAAAAACGAATCGGGGTGATGACGGTACACCAATTCCATCAAGAGGGAAAACTCACGGATCACGACGTAAGTTTACTTCAAGGCTTTGCTGCTCAAGCGGCAATCGCCATCCATAACGCTCAATTGTATACGGAACTAAAAATGCGGTTAGAAGACGTTACCGAATTAACAAATCAATTAATGGAGAAGAATCAATTCCTGTTAAAGAGAAATGAAGTACACCAAACCCTGACACAGCTTTCTTTACAAAATAAAGGCCAAGATGTAATCATTTCGGAATTGGCAAGAATGATGGATCGAGATGTTTTCTTCTATGATTACTTGGAAGCAGAATATTATCCTAAAACAAAAACCACTTATCCGTATTTTGTCATTGCTGAAATTTCTAAGATTCTTAAAAAAAATCGTGAACCTTTCTACTTTGACGGAAGTGAATCGAAAACAGCAAATTATTATATCTATCCCATTTTATCTGGCACTGTTTTTTTAGGTTGTTTCATAGTCGATTTGCAACGAAAGCTTTCGCAGTTGGATCAAATCTCAATCGAACAGGGCGGATCAATTCTTGCTTTGGAATTGGTCAAGAAACGGACACAAGCGGAGGTCTACTATAAAAAATCACATGAAATTTTTAAAGAATTACTGCAAAATAAAGATCCAAAATTCTTATTGACAAAAGGAAAAGAACTTAGACTGAATCTATCTTCCTTTTTATTAGTTGTGTTGTTTGAAATTGTTTATTACCAGGATTTGCAAAATTTAGAAGCTACGGTCCATAGACTGGTCTCCGGAATCAAAAGAAAAATATCCGCCAGTGCCGCACTCGTTTTTGGATTTCATAATAAAGTAACCATGCTCTGTTCATTTGCAGACTCAACACGAATTGAAGAATTTATTAACCTTTTAAAATCGATTTTGAAGGAATGGGAAAATAACGATGATCCTGCTTTATGTGTTGGAGTAAGTACTTCATATATTGGAATTGAAAATATTTCAATATGTTATGATGAGGCAAATAAGGCACTTTCCTATTTAACAGACCGAAATAAAATTGGCATTATGAGATATGATGAGATTGGGATTAATCGCCTATTTTTAAACCAGCCGCCTCAAGAAATCCAGAATTTCTTGGATGAAATTTTTTATCCGTTGCGAACCGAGAAAGCGAAATCGAACGATCTGGAAAATACGCTTTTCACTTATATTAAATTAAACCGATCCACTATCCAAACAGCTGAAAAACTTCATATTCACACCAACACACTTTATCACAGAATCAAAAAAATTGAAGAGTTATTGAATATTAATATGAATGATTTGGAGGATCTTTTAAAAATCCTATTGGCATGTCATTTGCAGGAAAGCTTTAAAAAATAAAGACCTCTTCCCTAAAGAGAAAAAGAATTCAGACCGACCAACATCTTATTGCGCATTACCGCGTAGCTTCATAAGGTGTAAAGCCCCATGGCCATAGTAGACACGATCTGAAGAAAATGTATAATACAATCCATTCCGATCTGAGGTGTAAACGATGAAACGACATCGATTGATTTCAAAAAACAATTGACAATATGAAATGGATCAATTATCTTATAATTACGAAATATCTAAATATGTACATGCGGTTGAATATTGCGGGAGAGACTGAACGATACGTTTGGCACCGAAGGAGCAAATTCTAAAAATCCTTAGGATGTAACTCTCAGGTAAAAGGACCGCAATTGGACGCACCTCTGGAGAGAGCGATGAGCCACCAAAGGGGAATCTCTTTAAGAAGAGCGAATGAAAAGAATAATATTCTTTTCAAATGCTTAACAAAGGAGTTTAATCTCTCAGGTAAAAAGGACAGAGGAAGGGTAGAATTCGAGTCAATTTCTATCTTTCCTCTGTCCTTTTTGTGTTTGAAAAGGAAGCGGAATGGAGATAGATTTTTAGGAAACTTGGGAATTTTTTATAAGATGAACTGCATATCATAGCGGATGAGTATTGTGTGAGAGACCGGATGATCAATCGGCACCGAAGGAGCAAATCCTAAAAAATCCTTAGGATGTAACTCTCAGGTAAAAGGATCACAATAGGACGCACCTCTGGAGAGAGCATGATGCCACCAAAGGGGTAAAATCCAGCAAGACATTCATCGAGAAGGAATCTGGAATGCCAAGATGAATGCTCGCAGGATCAGACTCTCAGGTAAAAGGACAGAGGAAAGATAGGTAAAATTACTTTACTATCTTTCCTCTGTCCTTTTTGTTTGGGGGAAGGTAGAACTCAGGGAGGTTTTATATCGATGAGCCTAATGATCAATGATCAAGAGATCTATGCAGCGATCGAACAGGAGCGGCAACGACAGAATAGTACTCTGGAATTGATTGCCTCAGAAAACTTTGTCAGCGAAGATGTAATGGCCGCAATGGGTACGGTTTTAACCAATAAATATGCAGAAGGATACCCTGGAAAGCGGTACTATGGCGGATGTGAATATGTTGACATAGCCGAAAAGTTGGCGATCGATCGGTTGAAAAAGCTGTTTGGCTCAGCCTACGCCAATGTGCAACCGCATTCAGGCGCACAGGCCAATATGGCTGTGCTATTCGCCTTGCTTCGCCCAGGAGATACGATCATGGGAATGAACTTATCCCATGGCGGACATTTAACGCACGGAAGTCCTGTCAGCATGTCGGGAAAATGGTTTGATGTAGTGGCCTATGGCGTAAAAGAAGATACACATCTGATTGATTATGATGGAGTTGAACAGCTGGCCCAGAAGCATCGCCCGAAATTGATCATTGCCGGAACAAGCGCCTATCCACGTTTTATCGACTTTGCGCGATTCAGGGATATTGCGGATAAAATCGACGCCTATCTGATGGTGGACATGGCTCACATTGCAGGTCTGGTGGCGGCAGGCTTGCATCCTTCCCCGGTTCCTCATGCACATGTGGTAACGAGCACAACGCATAAGACGCTGCGTGGACCACGCGGAGGCATCATCCTTACAAACGATGAAGAATTCAATAAGGCAATCAATAAAGCTGTCTTTCCGGGCATTCAAGGTGGCCCGCTGATGCATGTGATTGCCGCGAAGGCAGTCTCTTTCAAGGAAGCTCTGCAACCAAGTTTTCAGGAATATGCACAGCAAGTCGTAAAAAATGCTGCTGTTTTGGCGGAAACATTAAAAGGGGAGGGAGCCGCGCTGGTATCGGGAGGTACGGATAATCACCTGCTATTGGTTGATGTTCGACCTTGGGGACTGACCGGCAAGGACGCCGAGCGGTTGCTGGAGGAAGCCGGAATTACAGTGAATAAGAATACGATACCATTTGATCCTGCCAGCCCGTTTGTGACCAGTGGAATTCGTATCGGAACCGCCGCTATCACCACCCGTGGCATGAAGGAACAGGAAATCGTGAACATCGGCCGATATATTGCTTCCGTATTGGAAAGTGGCGGGGAACATACGGTTGTCCAGCAGGTAAGGAATAGCATATCGCAAGTATGTCAGAGTTTCCCTCTCTACGAAAAAGCGGCAATCAAGTAAGGAGGCAAGAACGATGATCTATAACAGCTGTTTTGATATTATTGGCCCGATCATGGTTGGTCCATCCAGTTCTCATACGGCTGGTGTTGTTGCCATTGGCAAGTTTGTACATGATTTTCTGGGGGGAGTGCCGGAACGTGTTTTCATAGTACTGTACGACTCCTTTGCCGAAACGTACAAAGGACATGGTACAGATAAGGCTATCGTAGGTGGTCTGATTGGAATGGACACGAATGATCTGCGGATCAGGCAGGCTATGGAAACGGCTTTTTTGAGGAATATGAGAGTGGAATTTGCCTTTGAAGAAACATGTCCCTTCTTTGATCATCCGAATACGGTACTGATCCGGGCAAAACGAGGAAACGATGAGGTGTTGATCGGCGGGGTTTCTCTTGGCGGGGGCATATCGAAAATCTGTTACATGAATGGACTTCCTGTCAATGTGATGTTAAATGCATCGTATGATTTGGAACAGTTAAAACAATTTGCGCTGGAAGCATCCGTTTGCGGGGCAGTGGTAAGGAGTCGGGGATATGGACTTCAAAACCATGCAGGAATTGCTTGATTGCTGCGAACAACAACAACTGAGTATCGCTGAAGTCATGCTGCAAAGGGAATCCCAAATATCGGGCCGATCCAGGCAGGAAATCATTGACATGATGAAGGACCGCCTGATCACGATGAAGGAAGCGGTGGACGCAGGAGTGAGTGATGCAAGCAAGACGTCTAGCGGGATATCCGGCGGTGATGCGGTATTGATGGGTCGCTATCGGGAAAATGGAGACTCTTTGAGTGGAGAGCTCATTTCTGACGCGATGCGTTTCGCCTTTGCCACTTCGGAAACAAATGCCCGAATGGGGGTCATTGTGGCAACTCCGACAGCCGGTTCCGCAGGTATACTTCCCGGTTGTCTTTTCTCGCTGCATGAAAATGCGGGATTGACATTTGAACAGCTGGTAATGGGTCTATTCACCGCTAGTGCCATTGGCTATGTGATCGCCAATCAGTCCTTCATTTCAGGGGCAGCCGGCGGATGCCAAGCGGAGGTTGGATCCGCAACGGCGATGGCAGCAGCGGCCATTGTGGAACTGAAAGGTGGAAGTCCACGACAGGCGGTTGAAGCGACGGCTATTTCCTTAAAATCAATGCTCGGATTGGTATGCGATCCAGTGGCTGGCCTGGTCGAAGTGCCGTGCATTAAACGCAATGTGATCGGTGCGGCCATTGCGTTTTCAGCGGCGGATCTAGGTCTCGCCGGGATTTGCAGCAGGATTCCTTGTGATGAGGTAATCGGCGCTATGTATGAGATCGGCAAGAATATGCCCCGTACATTGCGGGAAACAGCTCTGGGGGGACTGGCCACTACACCCACCGGGCAGCAGATGAAAAGCCGGGTGCTGAACGCTCGGCAGGAGTATCCCCCGTGTCATGTGGGAACAGGCTCTGGGCTGATTCACTATCCATCCGACGGTGCAGCAGATTAAAAACAGCGGACGATGAACGAGATATTGGAGGGAGACGGACAAATGCAAACGCAAACTTTAAAGAGGACACCGCTGTTCCCGCTCTATGAGAAGTACGGTGGGAAAACTATCGACTTCGGCGGATGGGATTTACCAGTACAATTTTCTAGTATTCTGGATGAGCACCAAGCTGTGCGCACAAAGGCCGGACTGTTTGATGTATCCCATATGGGTGAAGTAGTGATAAAGGGATGGGGGAGCAGATATTGGAAGCCGGTCGGGGACAAGGAGTTGTTCCATGCGGCTTGGGTGCCCGGGATACGTTGCGGTTTGAAGCAGGTCTTCCATTATACGGGCAAGAATTGAGCAAGGATATCAGTCCCTTGGAAGCGGGAATTGGCTTTGCGGTTAAAGTGGAAAAGGAAGCCGATTTTATCGGCAAGGAGGCTTTGAGGAAACAGAAGCAGCAGGGAATTCCACGGAAACTTGTCGGCATTGAAATGATTGGCAGAGGAATCCCTCGCAGCGGGTATCCGGTATTTGCCGAAGGATCTTCTGAACCGATCGGATATATCACTTCCGGAACCCAATCGCCGACCCTCAAGAAAAATTTGGGTTTGGCACTATTGGATGTCGCATATTCTAAGCTGGCAACACCGTTGGAAGTAGAAATCCGCGGCAAGAGAATTGCGGCATGTACGGTGAAATCGCCTTTTTATAAAAGAATGAAATAGCCAACTGAAAAACAGGATAAGGAGAAGTGTAAAATGAGTCAAGTTGCTGCAGAATTGCTATACAGCAAGGAACACGAGTGGGTACAGGTTTTGAGTGAAACAAAGGTAAAAGTGGGCATTTCCGATTTTGCCCAAAGCGAGCTGGGAGATATCGTTTTTGTGGATTTGCCTGAACCAGGTGCTGATGTTGTTGCCAATCAAAGCATGGGCACGATCGAATCTGTAAAGGCGGTTTCTAATATATTCTCACCTGTGAGCGGGAAAATCATAGAAATGAATCCGGTACTCGCAGACTCTCCAGAGACCATTAACAGTGATCCCTATAGCGAAGGATGGTTGGCGGTCATTCAACTAAGCCACCCGGATGAATTGAAGGAATTGATGTCGTCAGATCAATATGCGGGCTTTGTTAAGGAGGAATAAGGATGAAATATCGCTATTTGCCCATGACTGCGGAGGATCGGACAGAAATGCTGTCCTTCCTCGGAATAACCGACGTGGAAGATTTGTTTTCTGATATCCCGAAGCAAGTCCGTTTTAAAGGAATGTTAAACATTCCGGACGCACTGTCAGAACCGGAAGTGGTGAAGCATTTCAGCCATTTGGCCGGAAAGAATGTGAACAGCAGCGAATATGCGTATTTCCTTGGCGCGGGAATCTATAACCACTATATTCCCAGTACAGTCAATCATGTGATTTCGCGCTCCGAGTTTTACACCGCCTATACTCCCTATCAACCGGAGATCAGCCAGGGGGAATTGCAGGCGATATTCGAATTCCAGACGATGATATGTGAATTGACGGGGATGGATGTAGCGAATTCTTCCATGTATGATGGACCGACCGCTTTGGCCGAGGCAGCGAACCTGGCTGTTGGCGGCGCACAGCCGTTCGGTATTCCAATGCAGCTAGGCGGTCCTTCTTGTGGATTTTTTGCTGTAAAAGAAAAGTTCATGCGCAAGATTCCGGGGAGAATTGTCGGGCAAACAGTCGATCATCATGGCCGGCGTGGTTTTGTGCTCACACTGCAGGCACGTGAGCAGCATATCCGCAGAGAGAAGGCCACATCCAATATTTGTTCGAATCAGGCGCTGAATGCTTTGGCTGCTTCCGTTGCCATGACGGCACTTGGCAAGCAAGGAGTACAGGAAATGGCTTGGCAGAATGTCCAGAAAACCCAATACGCCAAGAGCCGAATCGCGCGCCTAGACGGTTATAAAGTCACCTTTGACGTGCCGGTTTTCAATGAGTTCGTCGTACAAGTTCCAACAAGCGTATCCGAGATGAATCGGGGTTTATTGAAACGCAAGATCGTCGGGGGCTATGATTTGGGACGCAATTATCCGGAGCTTGCCGGACACATGTTGTTGACAGTCACCGAAGCCTGCACAAAGGAAGAGATTGATTTACTTGTCAAAGGACTGGAGGAGATGGAAAGTGCTTGCAACCAACCAATCTGAAAAAGCACTGATTTTTGAATTCAGCAAGCCGGGGCGTGTGGCATACAGTTTACCGGATTGCGATGTTCCGGAAGTGGATGTGGAAGCAGTCTTTCCTTCAAAATATTTACGCCAGGCGCCTGCAGAGTTGCCGGAAGTTTCTGAACTGGATCTCATGCGCCACTATACGGAATTATCCAAGCGCAACCATGGGATCGATTCAGGTTTCTACCCGTTGGGTTCATGTACGATGAAATACAATCCGAAAATCAATGAAGATGTCGCGCGCTGCCCGGGATTTGCCAAAATCCACCCATATCAGTCTGAGGATACAATTCAGGGCGCATTGCAAGTCTTGTATGATTTGCAGACCGAGTTAGCTGAAATCACCGGGATGGATGCGATCAGCTTGCAGCCGGCTGCGGGAGCACAAGGCGAATGGACATCGCTGATGATGATCCGGGCTTACCACGAAAGCAGAGGCGAAAAGCGTACGAAAGTCATCATTCCTGATACCGCACATGGTACGAATCCGGCCAGTGCAACGGTTGCCGGACTGGATACGGTGACGATATCTTCCGATGAAAACGGAAATGTCAATTTGGATGAACTGCGCGAGGCGGTGGGTCCGGATACGGCTGCACTGATGCTGACAAATCCGAGTACGCTCGGTCTGTTCGAGGAAAATATTTTAGAGATTGCGGATATCGTCCATCAGGCAGGCGGCTTGCTGTACTATGACGGAGCCAATACCAACGCCATCTTGGGCATTGCTCGCCCTGGAGATATGGGCTTCGACGTTGTGCACTTGAATCTGCACAAGACGTTTACCGGCCCGCATGGAGGCGGCGGTCCCGGCTCCGGACCAATCGGCTGCAAGAAGGAACTGATTCCCTTCATGCCTCGACCACATGTTGTGAAGGTGGGTGACACATACCGTCTGGATGACGACAGACCGGAATCGATCGGCCGAGTGAAAGCCTTCTACGGAAATTTCGGAATCAACCTGCGTGCTTTCGTGTATATCCGTTCTAATGGTCCGGAGGGCTTGCTGCGCGTATCTCAAGAGGCCGTTCTGAATGCCAACTATATGATGAGAAAACTGGCTCCCTACTACGATTTGCCGTATGGCAGGATCTGTAAGCATGAATTCGTTCTCTCTGGTCGCCGCCAAAAGAAGCTAGGGGTTCGTACACTCGATATCGCCAAGCGGTTGCTGGATTTCGGTTACCACCCACCGACGATCTACTTTCCGCTCATTGTGGAGGAGTGCATGATGATCGAGCCGACAGAGACGGAATCCAAGGAAACTCTTGATCAATTCATCGATGTCATGATCCGGATTGCCCAAGAAATCGAAGAAAATCCTGCTGTCGTGCAAGAAGCGCCACATCATACCGTGATTACCCGATTGGATGAAGTGGCGGCAGCCCGCAAACCAATCTTGCGTTATAAATCTGACAAAGTTCAACAAAAAAGGGGTGAAGTATATGAGGTCTCCACGGCCTGAGGCCAAACCTGAATGGTTAAAAATTAAACTTCATACCAACGAACAGTTTAAGGAAATTAAGGGGATCATGCGCGGGAAAGAACTCCATACCGTATGTGAAGAAGCCAAGTGCCCCAACATTTATGAATGTTGGAGTAACCGGACGGCCACATTTATGATTTTGGGAAAGATATGTACCAGAGCATGCCGTTTCTGTGCCGTTACAACGGGGCTCCCTACCGAACTGGATCTGCAGGAACCAGAGAAAGTAGCTATGGCCACAAAACAGATGGGACTTACGCACGTTGTTGTGACATCGGTGGCTCGGGACGATTTGAATGATGGCGGTGCTTCCATTTTTGCCGAAACAATCCGTTTCATACGAAAATTAAATCCGTTTACAGGCGTTGAAGTACTCATACCTGATTTTGGCGGTTCGATCGATTCACTTGCAGTTGTACTGGAAGCAAAACCTGATATTCTCAACCATAACATTGAAACTGTGGAACGTCTATCTGATCACGTACGAGCAAAAGCGAAATATCGCCGTTCTTTGGAATTCCTCTAAAAAATATTATACACCCGAGGAATTCAAACACTTCAAAGAAATAGGTCTGGAAATAGGATTTTCTCACGTGGATTCAGGCCCTCTGGTGCGCAGTTCCTATCACGCACATGAACAGGTCAAACAAGCGGCAGCGGGAAGGTAATTATCGTTTGTAAGCCTTCCGGATTCATCCGGAAGGCTTATCCTGACCATGTCGGGGATTGGAGCGATTATTGGAACGGGAATCTTTGTATTAATACCACCATTGTTATTATTAAAGTCGCAGTTGTCCTCCTGTTTATTGCCGTAGGTGTAGGGTACTTGTTTCAAAAAAAATTTTCAAGAATGTTCTGTGAAGTTTTTTCTTCTGTTTATGGAAACATGGGGTAGTTTCCACCCATAAATGACTGAAATTACGCGCAGGGTAACTATACACCCGAAAAGGGCATAGAGTTCAAGTGGTTTTGTTGCCCATCCAAACCCAATTACGCATCCCGCCAGGAGTGCCCAAACGGCATAGATTTCGTCATAAAAGACGAGTGGTTTTTTAGTGGCTAAAATATCGCGAATTACCCCCCCGCCAATCCCAGTTAATACGGAAGCAATTAAAACAGCACTTAGAGGAAATCCTTTCGATTGTACATATAAGGCGCCTTGAACTGCGAACGCCCCCAATCCAATCGCATCAAATACCATCCAATATTTTTTAAATTTAAACCATACGCTGGGAAAAATGAAAACAGCAGTAATGGAAATCAAGGAAATTTTAATCAACCCAGATTCACTCCATAGAGAGGTAGGTAAAATCAAAAGCATATTCCGTACGATCCCACCACCAAAAGCCGTCACCAATCCAAATGCATAAATACCCCAAATATCGTATTTTCGCTCAATTGCAATGCTTGCACCACTCACAGCGAACGCAATGGTTCCAATAATGTTAAATACGTCCCAAGCCAAGTTAAAACTCCTTTCCCATGAAATAAAACAGACAGAAAATGGGCACAATACAGTACCAATTCTCTGTCTGTTTACCTGAGAGTTTAACACCTTGGGTGGCAAATATGCCTTTCCAGAGTTACGTCCGCTTGTGGTCCTTTTACCTGAGAGATTCCGCTTCTTACGCTTGCTCCTTCGGTGCTAAAACATGTTTTAGTCTCTCCCACAATCATCATCCGTACATTTTATTCTGTTTTAGTATTTTATCAGAATACGTATTTCGACAACAATTACAAAATTCCTTCTGTTATTTTATTTCATTTTTTTCAACCCATTCGATGTTAATATTATCCTAGTAAAGTTAATATAGTCCTTTTTGTTTTGAAATAATACGAGTATAATCACTTTTGTAAACGTATTCAAACGTAAATGATTCATAAATAAAAATTTAAATAGCGGAAACTCTTACTAGAGTACATTGTCATTTAAAATTTTTAAAGGAGTGTTTTGCCTTGTTATATCCAATTATCACAACGTCTCGGGGAGTCATCGATTTAAATGGAATTTGGAATTTTAAACTAGACACAGGAAAAGGGTTCGAAGAAAAGTGGTTTAAAACAAAACTAAAAGAAACTCAGAGTATGGCGATTCCATCTTCTTACAATGATGTGGGAGTAACAGCCGATATACGAAACCATGTCGGGTGGGTATGGTACGAACGAGAGTTTACAATGCCAAACCTGTTTGCTTCACAACGGATCGTCTTGCGATTTGGCTCAGCTACACATATGGCGAAGGTTTATGTGAATGGTGAGTTTGTTGTTGAACATAAAGGCGGGTTCACTCCGTTCGAAGCTGAAATCAATTCATTTTTAAAAACCGGAAGCAACCGGCTGACAGTGGCTGTGAATAATATTTTGGATGAAACTACACTGCCCGTTGGAAATTATACAGAAAGGGAAATTGAAGGTATAGGGAAAGTTATTCGCAATAGCCCGAATTTTGACTTCTTTAACTATGCGGGGATTCATCGACCTGTCAAGATCTACACAACACCACAAACGTATGTCGAAGATATTTCCGTTGTTACAGATATAGAAGGTACAGTGGGTATTGTCCATTATACTGTGAGCTTTACGGGCGATGCAAAAGTAAAAGCAACAGTTATGGATCAAGACGGTTCTGCCGTTGCAGAAGCAAATGGATTGAATGGTATGTGCCGAATTCAAGATGTAAAACTGTGGGAACCAATGAATGCATACTTATACACATTGAAAGTGGAACTTTTGCAAAACGGTGAAACAATCGATATCTATGAGCAGCCGTTTGGTGTACGAACCATTGAAGTAAAAGATGGAAAATTTCTTATTAACAATAAACCATTTTACTTTAAAGGGTTCGGCAAACATGAAGATTCACCGATACATGGCAGAGGATTTAACGAAGCTGGCAATGTCATGGACTTTAACCTGATGAAGTGGATTGGAGCCAATTCATTCCGTACCTCACACTACCCATATTCAGAAGAATTGATGCGGTTGGCAGACCGTGAAGGATTGGTTGTAATTGATGAAACGCCCGCGGTTGGCGTGCATTTGAATTTTGCTGCAACACTGTTTGGGCAAAAGGAAAGAAGAAATACATGGGAACATATTCAGACGTTTGAACATCATCGTGATGTGATTCAGGAACTAATCGCCCGTGATAAAAACCATCCCAGTGTGGTCATATGGTCAATCGCCAATGAAGCAGCTACGGAGGAAGAGGGAGCCTATGAGTACTTCAAGCCGCTTGTGGATCTTGCGAAGGAATGCGACCCGCAGAAACGGCCTGTAACAATCGTTATCCACCTGTGGGCTACACCTGAAACCGATAAAGTAGCTGAACTGGTAGACGTGCTTGCGTTAAACAGATACTACGGCTGGTATGTAGAAGGTGGAGAATTGGCTATTGCAAAGGTCAAACTTCGTGCTGAGCTTGATGGCTGGAGCAAGCGGTGTCCGGGCAAGCCGATTGTAATGACCGAGTATGGCGCGGATACTGTCGCCGGATTCCATGATATCGATCCAGTGATGTTTACCGAAGAGTATCAAGTCGCCTTTTTACGGGCGAATCACGAGGTCTTTGACGAGTTTGATAACTTCGTCGGCGAGCAGGTGTGGAATTTTGCTGATTTTAGCACCAGTCAAGGAGTTATGCGGGTACAAGGCAACAAAAAGGGCGTGTTTACGAGAGAAAGAAAACCAAAATATGCAGCACATGAATTGCGTAGAAGGTGGTTAGGCATTCCTGATTTCGGATATAAGCGAGAACGTTAAACAGTGTGAGGTGGTAACGAGCGTTTAAGTTATTTTGTGTATGCGGGAGGCTAAAACTGCGAGCAAATTGTCAAACGTTTGGTCCTCCCGAGTACAACATTTTGGGGGCGGAGGGGTACCCATGAATCAAGTTCAGTTCTTGAAATTGCTAGTAAGAGTCTAGAAGACTCTAATCTTGAAATCGAGGTGTGTAAACATGATGGAGCAAGTTGAGAAGAAAGTTGAACAGGCAAGTCAAAAGCAAACTGTGACACAACACGTATTTAAGTTCATTTCAAGCAGCTTTGGACCGCTCATCCCAGTGTTTGCGGGTTCAGCTACCATCAAGGCGTTGCTGGCATTATTGACAATGTTACACTGGTTGTCGCCCGGGAGCGGCACGTACTTGATCTTAGCGGCCGCTGGTAACTCTGTATTCTTCTTCATGCCCATTTTATTAGGTATCACTGGGTCTATGGCCTTGGGGGCTAACCCGTACATCGGTGGTGCCATTGGAGCAGCTTTGATGGAACCGAACTTTACGGGATTGCTACATCACGGTTCCGTGTCATCGTTTCTTGGGATACCCGTTGTACTGGCTAATTACGCCTCAACGATTTTTCCTATTTTTTTTGCGATACCTATCTACGCTGTCCTTGAAAAGTTTCTTAAAAAGATCATCCATCGAGATATTCAGCTCTTCATGGTTCCGATGTTGTCACTCATTATTATCGTACCACTAACAGCTATGGTTGTAGGACCGTTTGGAACCTATGCTGGTCAACTGGTCAGTACTATTGTGTTGTTCCTCTTTTCCAAAAGCGGTCTACTGGCAGGGGCCGTTCTCGGTGCTGCATGGACTTTTCTCACTGTAATAGGACTTCACATGGCACTGGTACCTGTTGCTATCACCGACATCAGCCACGGTGGGGATCCGCTGATGGCAACTGCATCCGCAGGGGTCTTTGCGCAAATAGGATTTGCACTTGGTATGTTGATTAGAACACGAGATGTTGGTCTAAGGTCGCTCGCAGGAGCAAGCCTGATCCCAGGTATTCTGTCCGGAGAGACAAGACCAATTCTCTACGGCCTTTTCTTGCCTTATCGGCGAACCTTTGTATTCGTAGTTATTGCAGGAGCTGCTGGCGGCGCGATATCTGGAGCTGCTGGCGTAAAAATGACTGCCTTAGCATTTCCAAGTTTCTTGTCGATTCCTCTATTCGCACCTATGGTCCCCTATGTCATCGGCATGTTGGTCGCGTTTCTTGCGGCAATGGTTCTCACAATCTTATTTGGATATGAAAAAACGGGGAAAACACGAGAGTCATCAGGAAAATAAGGAGGTTTTTAGGTTTTCCGGCTCCCACGGTAGCACTAGGAACTGGAATCAGCAATCAAAGAGCGATTTTTTCCGTAGCGGAACATATTGCACATGACAGCAATTGGCTTTAACAAGGTACATCGCTTTAAAAAGTTAGACATACGGCCTCTCCCACTTATGCAAGAAAGGCCCTTTCATAGAGCATGCAAGGAGTTGCACACCGTATCACGGGTTACCAAGCGTACTAGCAAGGTGGCTTGAGTCCCACATTGTTTCAATTTCCTACGGACGCCATAGCAGCCATGGTATTTGACATACTGGGTGTGTCGCTTACGAACAAAGAAAAGTACGTGTTGTCCAAAATCGTCCCATTGTCCTTTAATTATTCAAAAAGTGAGAATTGACGGAAAAAATCAAGCGTGATAAGTTATATATAATTCTTTATTTAATTTGTTTTGTAAACAAATTATTTGATTGTTTAGTTGAAGTTGTTAGAGTGTATTAGATTTATGCTTTCTGTCGGCTGGTACAATGTATATTTTACTTAAAAATCAGAGGATTAAGGGAGGAAATGGGTTTTGTCAAAACAACAAATCGGTGTCATTGGTCTAGCGGTTATGGGGAAAAATCTTGCATTGAATATTGAAAGCCGTGGATATTCTGTCTCTGTGTATAACCGTTCAAATGAAAAAACCGAAGCATTTTTAAAGAACGAAGCAGTTGGTAAAAATTTTGTTGGCGCATATTCTGTTGAGGAATTTGTTAATACCTTAGAAAAGCCTCGGAAAATTTTATTAATGGTCAAAGCTGGTGCGGCAACTGACACTACGATCGAGTCTTTAAAGCCATACCTTGAGAAAGACGATATTCTGATTGATGGTGGCAATACATTTTTCCAAGATACGATTCGGCGGAACAAAGAATTGGAAACTTCAGGAGTTCATTTTATTGGAACAGGTGTCTCTGGCGGAGAGGAAGGCGCATTGAAAGGTCCTGCTATTATGCCAGGCGGAAAAAAAGAAGCGTATGAACTGGTACAGCCAATTCTTGAGGCAATTTCTGCGAAAGTAGAAGGCGATCCTTGCTGCACATATATTGGACCAAACGGTGCCGGTCACTTTGTGAAAATGGTTCATAATGGGATTGAATATGGAGATATGCAATTAATTTCCGAAGCCTACTTTATATTGAAACATGTGCTAAATTTAAGCGTAATGGAGCTTCATGAAGTATTTAAAGAGTGGAACAAGGGTGAATTGGACAGTTATTTAATTGAAATTACTGCAGATATCTTTACAAAGATCGATCATGAAACTGGTAAACCACTGGTGGACATGATATTGGATACAGCTGGACAGAAGGGTACAGGCAAATGGACAAGTCAAAATGCTTTAGATTTGGGTGTTCCGTTGCCGATTATTACAGAATCTGTATTTGCACGTTTTATTTCGGCCATGAAAGACGAGCGTGTAAAGGCGAGCAAATTACTCAAAGGTCCTGATAGGAATCAAAATAAGGTCAATAAACAAGAGGTAATTGAAGCTGTACGTAGAGCTTTGTATATGAGTAAAATCTGTTCGTATGCACAAGGTTTTGCTCAAATGCGTGCAGCATCTGAAGAATATGACTGGAATCTTCGTTATGGGGACATCGCTATGATCTTCCGTGGCGGTTGCATTATACGAGCACATTTTCTGCAAAAAATTAAGGAGGCATATGACCGGGACCCAAACTTGGCCAATCTGTTATTAGATCCGTATTTTAAAGAAATTGTGGAAAGCTACCAATATGCGTTGCGTCAAGTATTAGCAATCGCCATTGAACGTGGTATACCAGTTCCGGCATTTTCTAGCGCGATCGCTTATTATGACAGCTATCGTACAGAGACTCTGCCAGCGAATTTGCTGCAAGCGCAACGAGACTATTTTGGGGCGCACACATACCAACGTATAGATAAAGAAGGAATCTTTCATACGAATTGGCTGGAGTAAGCTACGAGTATTCAAAAGGATAGATAGGCGGCTTCCGGCAGATGAAGCCGCCTAGATAAAGACGAGTGATACGTTGTAAAGCATTCAATCGAATTCATCAATTGTCAAGCTTAATTCAGTAATGTCTAAAAAATTCTTGATGGCCAACGAACAAGCCCCCATTGCACATGCTTTATTCCCAAGTTCTGAGATCAGAAGTTCTTGATAATGGCTTATTGTAGAAGTCAGGTGTTTTTTTATTTCGATTATCGCGTCTGGGTACAACTGCAACAATTCACAATTCACAACTAAAATCTCAGGATTATAAAGATTAATAATATTATTTAAGCCAATGGATACATATTTAATAAATTGTTCAAGCTGATTCATTGTATTTGGTTCTAGCTCACTCACCCATTTCTTAATATCCCTGTAGTTAATATTTTGCTTGGTTTGCTTTTGGGATAATTGTGCAAAGAAGCTTGATTCGGATGCGTATTGTTCCCAACACCCTAAATTACCACAACTGCATGGTATCCCATCAGGAACCACGATCATATGTCCAATCTCCCCGGCATACCCATTATATCCTTTTAGAAATTCGCCATTAGCCAAGATTCCAAGTCCAATTCCCGAAGAAATACTTACACATAATAAATTTTTACTTTGTTGATGTTTATATACTTGTTCAGCATATGAGCACAAATTGGCGTTATTTTCAACATAGAGATCAATTTCTATTTCTTTTTTTATGTCATCCTTTAAATTTTTATTTTGCCATTTATGTTGAGGGACAAAATAAATCATTTCATTTGTGTTTACGATACCATGAATTCCAATTACAGCTTCAACAAGCCCGTAACGAGTATACGAACATTTTGTTTGATAATCCTTTATATGTTTTACTAATAATGCAAGAATTTCCTGATAATTTGATGATTGCAACTCAATGACATCTACAGTTACAGGATACCCACGCAAATCCGTTAATCGAAAGGTGATGGTATTTTTGTCGAGATCAATTCCTAAAGCAAATCCAGCTTGATGATTAATCGAAAGCATGATCGGCCTTCTGCCGAGGTTTTTGTGTTCCTGTTGGGTTTCAATAATGAGTTCTTCATTCAATAAATCAGAAACTTGCACAGAAATTGTTGCTTTATTCAGTCCGGTAATTTTTGATAAGTCTGCCCTCGAAATCATTCCATTCTCAATAATCTTGCCTAAGATGACAGACCTGTTTATTTTTTTGATATATGTTTGATCGCCTGTAAGCAATTTGTAGCCTCCCGAATACATAACCACTTTATTTAGTCACACTATAAACAAGGGTAAAAAGGAATCCTATTTATAATCACCAATTTTCGGATTACAAAAGTAACGTTTTTGCACATACGTATACCCTATTTCATTGTACTCGTATTAACCGCATAATTCATAATAATTCATATATTTTATCTTAAAATTTACGGTCATGACAGAAGAACGGAATATTATTGACTTGAAGATTTTCTAATGATACTATACAATTAATTAATTTGTATTGTAAACAAATTAATTAACGAATATGATTTTAAAATTATATTTAAATACAAACCATAGGTACTATGTGTAAAGATACTTGGAGGAGAACTTATGAAACCATTTATAGATGAAAATTTTCTATTAGATAACGAAACGGCAAAAAACCTTTATTTTCATACAGCAAAAAGCTTGCCAATTTTTGATTTTCATTGCCATTTGAGCCCAGAAGAAATTTGGGAAAATCAATCATTCAGCAATATTACGCAGCTTTGGCTTGCTGGAGACCATTATAAATGGCGGACAATGCGCATGCATGGAGTCGATGAACGGTATATTACAGGCGATGCGGAGGATTGGGAAAAATTCAAAGCTTGGGCGGAAACGGTTCCTCATTTAATTGGAAATCCAGTATACCATTGGACACATATGGAACTTAAGACATTTTTTCAGATTGACAAACAATTGAGTCCCGAGACAGCTCGTGAAATCTGGGATGAATGCAATCAGAAATTGCAGGAACCAAAATTAAGGCCAAGGAAAATGATTGAACGGGCAAATGTACAATTTATTGGTACGACAGATGATCCGACATCTACGCTGGAATATCATAAACGATTAAAGGACGACGTGACGTTTAAAACAATTGTTGCGCCAACATTTCGTCCCGATCAGGCACTTTTTATCGAAAGAGTGAGCTTTCCTAATTGGTTAAAAAAATTGGAGGAAGTCACAAATCGATCGATTGCTTCTTTCGATGATTTCCTCGAAGCATTGCAAAAAAGAGTCGATTATTTTGATGAGAATGGTTGCCGTGCTTCAGACCACGATGTTCCGCAAATGGTCTTTAAGCCTATTTCCAAACAAGAAGCAGGTGACATTTTCAAAAAACGTTTAAGCAATGAGCCGCTTACAAACGAGGAACTCATTGGTTACCAATCATTTTTACGCTTTGAACTAGGCAGGATGTATGCAGAAAAACAATGGGTCATGCAGCTGCATATGGGTGCGATGCGGAATAACAATACGATCATGAAAGAGCGTATCGGATCTGATATTGGGTTTGATTCAATCGGTGAAGGTGACTTGGCTGAAGGACTCTCACGTCTTTTGGATGCGTTGGATCAAAACAAATGCTTGCCAAGGACTGTGCTATATAACCTAAACCCAGTGCATAATGAGGTTTTGGCTGCCATGATCGGCAACTTTTATGAGTCTGGAATCCCTGGTAAAATTCAATTTGGCGCTGCGTGGTGGTTCAACGATCATATTGACGGAATGGTAAAACAGATGAAGGACTTGGCAAATATAGGGGTACTCAGTCACTTTATCGGAATGCTTACGGATTCACGCAGTTTCCTTTCGTATGTTCGTCATGACTATTTCCGAAGAATTTTATGCAATTTGCTCGGGGAATGGGTAGAAGCTGGAAAGGCGCCTAATGACCAGTTGTTACTAGAAAAAATGTTGCAAAATATTGGCTTTTACAATGCAAAAAGATATTTCACAGAACGTTCAGCAAAATAAAAAGAGGTGAAGCGTCTTATGGGTATTCTTCAGGAATTATTGAAAGATATTCCAGTGCCCAAAATGGCAAAAGTCAAAGTAAAGTTTGACGATAATAGGATCGAAAATCTTGGGCAGGCATTAAATGAAAAATTAAAACAAGAAAAAATTCAGCAAAAAATTAAACCAGGAATGGAGATTGCAATCGCGGTAGGAAGCAGGGGGCTTGATCGTATTGTGGAAATTACTGCAACTACGGTGCAGTTTCTAAAAGAGTTAGGAGCAAAACCGTTTATTGTTCCGAGCATGGGAAGTCATGGTGGTGCAACGGCAGAAGGACAACGCGCAGTTTTGGAGCATCTTGGGGTGACAGAAGAGAGTGTCAAAGCAGAAATCCGTTCTTCAATGGAAGTTGTGAAGATCGGAGAGTTGCCAAACGGTTTGCCTGTTTATGTTGATACATTCGCTTCAAAAGCTGATGGAATTGTGGTAATCAACCGTGTAAAACCACATACCGCATTTCGTGGGCCAGTTGAAAGTGGAATTATGAAAATGATCAGTATTGGCTTGGGCAAGCAAAAAGGTGCCGAAGCGTGTCATCAGTTGGGATTCAAGTACATGGCTGAACATGTACCCGCGATGGCCAAGATGATCATGGAAAAACTGCCAGTTCTATTTGGGGTAGCAACGATTGAAAATTCATTTGATAAAGTGGCGCGAATTGAAGTGCTTGCTGTTGAGGAAATCGCTGAAAAAGAGGTTGAGCTACAAAATATATCTAAACAATTGATGCCCAAACTTTTTTTTGATCAATTGGATGTTCTTGTAGTCGATGAGATTGGCAAAAATATCAGTGGGGATGGTATGGATCCCAATATTACGGGACGTTATCCAACTCCTTACGCTTTCGGAGGACCAGACATTAATAAGATCGTTGTACTAGATGTGACGCCACAGTCAGAAGGAAACGCAAATGGAGTGGGAACAGCAGATTTTACGACAAAACGGCTTTTAGACAAAATGGATTTAGAAGGAACATATGCAAATGGTCTGACGTCAACTGTTGTGGCTCCAACAAAAATTGCCACAACATTGCCTAATGACCACGAAGCGATTCAAGCAGCTATTAAGACAAGCAACATATTGGATTTTAAACAAGTGAAGATGGTACGCATCAAAAACACATTGCAGCTTAGTGAAATTGAGGTATCCGAAGCTTTACTTGAACAGGTGGCAGAACATTCAAATATGGATAAGTGCTCAGATCTTTATCATTTACAATTCGACGAAAACGGAAATTTGTTTTAAATTCGAAGGGAGTTTTCAAGTGAATTCGTTATTTGATTTGTCCGGAAAAACATCCGTAGCAATCGGCGGAAATAGTGTGTTGGGATCAGCCATGGCGAAAGGATTGGCTGAACATGGGGCCAAGGTGGCTATTGTTGGCCGCAATTTGGACAAAGCTCAAGAAGTTGTCAAGGATATTGAACATACCGGAGGAGTAGCGAAGGCTTTTCAAGCTGATGTCAGCTCGCGTGATTCACTCGTAAACGTTGCAAAAGAAATTGAACAATGGTCTGGCGGCTGGGATATTCTTTTGAATGCACCGGGGAAAAATAGTTCAACACCTTTTTTTGAATTGGGAATGGACGAATGGGATGACATTATGGACGTGAATTTAAAAGGAATTGTGTTAACATGCCAGATTTTTGCGAAGAAAATGATCGAGCAAAATAGGAAAGGCAGTATTATTAATATTTCGTCCGTTTCTTCCACGACGCCTTTGTCAAAAGTATTTACGTATTCTGTATCGAAAGCAGGTCTCAATAGTGTAACGCAGTTTTTGGCACGGGAATTTGCTGCATATGGCATTCGTGTAAATGCTATTATACCTGGGTTTTTCCCTGCTGAACAAAATCGGAAAATTTTAAGTAAAGACAGAATCGAGTCAATTATGAAGCATACACCGATGAATCGTTTCGGTGAACCGGAAGAGTTGCAAGGCACAGCAATTTGGCTTGCTTCAGAACAAGCATCAAGTTTTGTTACAGGTACATTGATTCGAGTTGACGGCGGTTTTGGGAGCATGACCATTTAAATGAGGACATGACTTATATGCCTGAATTTTTCTTGTACTTGAATTTAGAATAACTAAAGATCAGGTCTTTTCTGAATAGATAGAATGAAGCTTTTATTAAAGAGGGCGATGTGGCATGACAAGAGAGTTTGTACTGGGTCTTGATATTGGGACAACTAGTGTTAAAGCATGTATTTTTAATTTGAATGGTACATTGATTGCCGAAGCAGAAAAAATGATCACATCCTATTACCCACAACCTGGGTGGGTGGAGCAAAGTCCGGATGAAATCGAACACTCAGCCGTTTTGGCCGTAGAGGAAGCGATTTTGAAAGCAGACATTGGGAAAGAGGAGTTGATCTCTCTCGGATTTTCTGCTGCTATGCATTCACTTATTTGCATCGATGAGAATGGCAAGCCACTCTCTCCTGCGCTAATTTGGGCGGATGGAAGAGGGTCTGCTCAAGCAGAAAAAGTATCGGAAACAATTGGTGATAGGGTGTATGCCAAAACAGGGACGCCCATTCACCCAATGACACCATTCATAAAATTATTATGGATGAAGGAAACACAATATGAACCGTATCGAAAAGCAAAATACTTTATGTCAATTAAGGAGTATATTCTCTTGCGTTGGTTCGGCCAAAGAGTGATTGACTATTCCATGGCATCTGCAACCGGGCTGTTTAACCCTGGCACACTTCGCTGGGAAGAGGAATTGTTGGCGCTTGCGGGTATACGCAGTGAGCAACTTTCTGAAATTGTTCCGCCAACGAGACAATTAACTGGAATTGAGCAAAGTGTAGCTAAAGCTATCGGTATTTCCCATGAAATGCCGTTTGTAGTGGGAGCTGCCGACGGCCAATTGGCCAACTTGGGGATTGGAGCGATTCTTCCGGGAGAAGTTGCTGTTTCTGTTGGCACAAGTGGAGCAATCCGGCAATTAACAAAAGGAGTTAAAATAAATGAAACTCATGAAACATTTTGTTACTCCTTTACTGAGGATTCTTCCATAATTGGGGGTCCCACGAATAATGGCGGTATCGCTTTACAATGGTTAAAAGAGCTTTTAAATTACCAAGGAAGTTATGATCAATTTCTGGCAGAAGCGGAATCGGTTGCACCAGGTGCTGAAGGGATAATCTTTCTGCCTTATATAAATGGGGAAAGAGCACCGCTATGGAATCAGCGGGCCAAAGGGAACTTTTATGGTGTTACTATTTCGCATAAAAAAGAACATTTTATTCGTGCAGTCCTCGAAGGAATCACGTTTAATCTTTATCAAATAGGAAAAGGATTAGAGCGATTGGCTGGGGAGCCTAGGAAAATTTTCGTGAACGGTGGTTTGGCCAGATCTTCACTGTGGCTGCAGATGATGGCTGATGTATTTGAAACGGAAATTTACGTACCGGAAAGCTACCACAGTGCTGCATGGGGAGCGGCATGGGTTGCATTAGTTGCGATTGGCAAGGTTCATTCTTTTGAAGAAATTAAAAGAAATATACCAATGGGAACGCCAATTGTACCAAATAAGGAAACCTGCGAAATTTATAAAAAAGTTTATGAAAACTATGAAAAGTTAACAAAAGATATCGCCAAGAACTTTTAATTCTCTCATAGTAATATAGAATAATACCTGAATCCGTGATTGGGATAGCCATATTAATAGATTTGAAACGCATCATGGCGAATACTAAAGAAATAGAGAGTTATTCTTATATTTTGATTTTCACCTGTGAGGCGCGCCATGACCGTTCGGTTTACTTTTGAACAATCAGATGAATTTCTAACCTCCCATTCGGGGCTTGCTTCCATCGGAGCCCTTCTTTCTCAAACGAATCTTTCTCAAAAAATTTCTCAGTCCAACGCTTCGGCAACGTTTGGATCAGGCAGCCGCTACCAACGTGCGAACTCTACCTGAAAAATGGACATCGATCCTCGGGAGGAGTCGATCCAGTTACAGTACCAGAAAATCGTTTATTAAACATATTCCATTAAGACAAGTATAGTTGCAACGATTATTGTTAGAAAAGTGGTACAGTTAAAAGTGTTCCTATCATAAAATCATTATATGAAAACGATACAGGAGGAATTTATGGGGGGAGGAACTCAACGGGGAGCTTATATCGGTCATTCCGTTGGCTTAGAAATTGATGAATGGCCCGTATTGGGACCGAAAGAGGAGGAAATGCTGCCCGAAAACGCAGTTATCACCGTTGAACCGAAATTTATGATTCCAAACGTAGGTGCTGTCATGGTTGAAGATAGCATTTTGATTAAAGAAAACGGTTATGAATTACTTGGCTCCGTTGGGCATGAATTATTTGAAATTGGATAGGTTTGCAGACAAGGCCAGAAGATAGGGGGTTGTCCCATAAGCAGAGTCTGCTGAACGATCCTAAGTTACGCCCATTTAACCCAAAATAAGTGTAGCCGCCGCTCCAGGTTCATAAGGGGAATTTGCAAGACACGCATCGTTTCTGCCGCTGTTGAATCCAGAAACGATGCCTTTTTATTACACGTTTTCATTTCACTATGAATATGCCAAAGCAAAAATTTTTCGGATCAATCCAATTTTCCGTAGAACCGTCAAAAAACAAATTGCGCAAGAAGTCCTGCCACGATTCCTGACATGCATACAGACAAAGCCAGAAATCCAAGAACCCGCCAGGAAAATACACGACGAACCATTAGCATCGAAGGCAGGCTGATCACTGGCAGTGTAATCAGCAATGCGGCAGCCGGTCCCATTCCCAGGCCAAACTGCTGCAATGTCTGGATGATGGGAATTTCTCCAGCTGTCGGGATTACAAATAATGTGCCTGCAATCGCAAATCCGATGATGGCCAAAATGCTATGTGCGGCAACTGGTGATAGTTCAGGAAACAACCATGCCCGAGTCATCCCTAATATGAGTACAGAAATAAAATAAACAGGCAATACTTGAATGAGCATGATCATTAGTGATCGAAGCCAGCGAATCCCCCAGAAACCTGCTGTGTCCTGCGGTTCATGGCGAGACAAGATATCCGTCAATTGCTCTGGATCCCGAGCGGGTTGTTCCGTATCGAATCGATTTGCCAAATATGCAACCCCAAACACAAGTATGATGCCAAATATCAACCGAATGATTGTAAACTTCCATGAAAGGACAAATGTCATAAAAACCAGAACAGCCGGATTCAGAGCTGTATTTCCCAGCCAGAATGCAACAGCGGCACCGACAGAACTTGTTTGTTTGCGAAGCCCCACTACCAGTGGTGCAGAACAACACGTTCACATCATTCCCGGCAATGCGGCCAATCCGGCAATCGCTGTCCCCGAAAATGTCCGATTACCCAAAAGACGGATAATCCAATCTTTTGGAACAATGATCTGGATGAGCGAACCAAGCACAACTCCAACAACCAGTGCTTGCCAGATTGCCTGATAATAGGAAACGCTGTATTGCCAAGCGGCATTCCACGACGGAGTGGGTGCAGCATTTGTTTTTCCGGATATAATGGATGCTCCGATGGAATGTTTTTGTATGGCGATAAATGCTTTATGGTAATACGGGTTCCATTTGACCAGGTATAATCCGATGACGGCTACCATCAAAAAAACCAATGCCCCAAGCCAACGATACAGCGAACTGTTCGTTTTTGCCCTCATCTTTGCAGATGTATGCAATCGTATCCCTCCTTCCTCGGATTTATTATACTATGATTCCATATTGCCTATAACAATTTTTTATGTATTTGATAGTTTTTTTTCATGGAATTTATTTTCGAGTTCTGATTCAATCTTTCATGATAAGAAAAACAGAAAGTTTGGGCTGACTAGTACCGCCTGCACTTTGTTTGAGGCGGGAGTAACTTAGATCATTGTCGATGATGATATTGAAGGAAAATGTCGATTTGTGTAGAATAATAAACTATTAGTAGTAAGTAGAAAGACTTTTAGTAGTAAATAGAAAGATGTAATCGATTAAGGAGAACGGGATGAAGTTACGTCGATTTATAAGCAGCAGTTTCATAATAGGTTGTACATTGTTTTCAACATCTGTGCATGCCGATACGATTGACCAATTGCAAAATTCACTAAATAATGCCAATCAACAGGTACAGGATGGCGAACAAAAGCAGAGCCAATTGCAATCACAAATCAACGATGTTCAGCAATCGATCCATCAAGTCAATCAACAAATGAGTATAAATAATCAGAAACTTGACAGTTTGACCAGCCGCATGAACAAGGTCAATCAAGAAATGAAAGACAATGTAAGTAAACTTCATGAATTGCAAACCATCTTCGATCAGCAGTTGAAAGTGATGTACGAAAACGGGACGGTGGATTATTTGTCCGTTTTGCTCAATTCCACGAGCTTTAGCGATTTTCTTTCACGTTTTGATGCACTTCGGTTAATCGCCAATCATAACCAAGACGTAATGAACCAGATCAAATCTTTAAAACTCACTCTTGCAGACCAAAAGAAACAAGTCGCAAATGATATGCAAACAATCAAGCAAAAGCAACAAGAGTTAGCTGTGTTGCAACAAACCAACGAAACATTGCAGAAACAAAAACAAACGCAGTTGGTATCTGTGCAAAGCACAATTGATTCCGCTAAAAAGAATGCAAATTATTTACAAGAACAAATTGCGTTTGCGAAACGGGAAGCAAAAATGAGCATACAGCAACCGATCACGGAAACATATCCTGCCGGTGGTTCGGCTCTTGCGTCTAGAGGAAACAGCCTGCTTTCCGGTGTATCTGCAAATCAAATCGTTTCCATTGCGGGACAGTATACGGGAGTTCCGTATGCATGGGGTGGAACCACTCCGAGCGGTTTTGATTGTTCAGGTTATACTCAATACGTTTTCAGTCAAGCGGGTGTTTCTTTAAATCGAACATCCCAAGGGCAATTTTCTCAAGGAATGAGCGTGTCGCGAAGCGAATTGAAACCTGGTGATTTGGTTTTCTTTTCTACATACGGTCCCGGAGCGACACATGTCGGGATTTATATAGGGGCAGGATTGTTTATTGACGCGGAGGATAGCGGTGTGCGCGTCAGCAGTTTATCGAATACATATTGGGGACCGAGATATATTGGAGCGAGAAGAATCGTTCAATAAATAAATATATGAGACAGAAAGGCGTTTCCGGTTGGAACCGCCTTTTCTACTGATGACGTGGCATTGCAGTTTATTACCCATGTCCAATAAAATGACCCAGCGATTCCGCCGATTGGCTACCTATACTTTCCTAAATTTGTTACAATACGTAAAGCCGAACTTGGTGCTTCAGCACCTTGGGAGACTTATCCCTGATATGACAATGTTTTCGATGAAAAATAAAGATATAGACTCATCTGTTTTCAAATGTTCGTGTAAAATTTTTTGCTTTTAACACTGTCTTAATGTATCTTTGGTATAATGTTCCTGAATTGAATAGTTTTATTTACTATTTACGAAAATGGCAAACTTATCCGAAAGGTAAGGACGCAAAGCCGCGGGTCTAAGGTTGATAAACTATGATCGCCGGGTTACCGAAAATACGTAATTATTTTTGGTATGGACTGCAGCTTCCTTTTCGTAAAAGGAAGTTTTTTTATTTTTGAAATTTAATGTTGAGGGTGATGAAAATGGCATTTCAAAAAACTGGTCAACAATCGATGTGGATTCAAACGGTACGTACATTTATGGAGGATCATCATGTTGAGAGTGAGTTAAAAAACGAAACTGAGCAATTGCCTTGGAACATTCGGCAAGCGTCAGGCAAAGCGGGGTTAATCGGTCTTGACATTGCTTTAGAAGATGGCGGAGCGGGATTAAGTGCCTTGACTATGGGGCATTTGTATGAAGAATGTGGAAGATATGGATTGAATACACGGGAAGTGATTGGCGCAGGACATGGAAATATGATTGCGAAATTCGGCAATGCCGATCAAAAGAAACGCTATTTACCGAGACTTATGAGCGGGGACCTGCTGGTTGGCGTGGGATTAACCGAACCTGGTACCGGATCGGATCTTGCAAAAACACAAACCTTTGCCAGAAAAGAAGGTTCAAACTACATACTAAACGGGGAGAAAGAATTTGTCAGTCGGGTCAATGAGGCAGGGGTCTTTATTGTATTCGCTCAAACCAATACAGAAGCAGGTGCACGAGGATTAACAGCTTTTATCGTCGATATGGATAGGCCAGGGGTTGAGAAATACAATTTGGAACCGATGGGATTAAAAGGTTGGTCGTATGGAGGATTCAGACTTCATGATGTTGTTGTGCCTGCGAGTAACAGATTAGGCGAAGAAGGAGAAGGATTTAAGATTTTCAATACACATTTTGGATACTGGCGTGTACTCATGGGAATCATTTGTGTCGGCAGTGCACAACGAGCGATCGAACAAGCGATCGATTACTCCAAAGAGAGACAGGCATTTGGCGGACCAATTGGACGATTCCAGTCTGTGATGCACAAAATTTCCGAAAGTGCAACCAAACTCGAAGCAGCACGTCTTCTTTCCTTTAAGGCATTGGATTATTTGGATAAAGGGCATTCAAACGTGATGGAAGCGTCGATGGCAAAATGGTATAGCACAACTGTAGCATATGAAGCAATTGATCATGCTCTCCAAATCCATGGAGCACGCGGATATGTGATCGATTATGGCTTGGAACAACGCCTGCGCGATGTACGGGGGTTACAAATTGCCGATGGCAGCACAGACACGTTGAAATCCCTTATTGGTCGGGACTTGATGGGTAAAGAGATTTATGATGCGATGCTTGGCAGAACCGCAAAACCGAAACCAGCGGAAAAGGAACTGGAGTTCGCAGGCTAAGAATCTAGCAATTTTAAATAATAGGGAGTGTCTTTTCTATGATTACAGCGATTGGCTTGCAAGACATAGTGGTGGCGGATACCGCCATCTCCTATGTCAATGGAGAAAAAGGTCAGCTTGTATATAGGGGGCATTGGGCAAAAGACCTGGCCGTTCATCATACATTTGAGGAGGTTGCCCACTTGATATGGTACGGGAGCCTGCCGAGTCCAGAGAAATTTGTTGAATTTCAAGCAAAGTTCGTCAAAGAACGGGAACTGCCTGACTATATTCATTCGATTCTGAATGTGCTTCCGGCAGACATGACCATGATGGATGTGATTCGTACAGTCATTTCCGCACTCGGAACATCCGGTTATGAGTATCCGCCGACATTCGATCAGGCGATTTCTCTAACGGCAAAACTTCCGACGATTATTGCTTATCGCTATCATCGTCTGCGTGGTCGGGAAATTGTCAAACCGAGAAAAGATTTATTGTATAGTGAAAATTACTTATACATGTTGAATGGGGAATGTGCACTTCCTGCACAAGTAAGGGCGCTTGACTCATACATGGTTTTAACCATTGAGCATGGAATGAATTCGTCCACGTTTGCGGGAAGAGTCGTTGCATCCACACATTCGGATCTGGTATCTTCGATAACGGCAGCGCTTGGGGCTTTGAAAGGACCTTTGCATGGCGGTGCTCCAGCGCAAGTGACGGCCATGCTAGAAGCCATCGGAACAAAAGAAAATGCGGAACATTGGGTGCGAAATGCTTTGGAACAAGGAACGCGTTTAATGGGATTTGGTCATAGGATCTACAAAACAGTAGACCCGAGGGCTGTCGCACTACGCGACATTGCGCAACAATTAGCAGGTGACGATTATTGGCTAGATCTTGCCATTCATACAGAAGATGTCATTCTACGGTTGTTGAAGGAATACAAGCCGAACTTAAAACTGAACACCAATGTTGAATTTTATTCGGCAGCGGTAATGAAAGCCGTTGGACTTGACGGGGATTTATTTACACCAACGTTTGCCGCAAGTCGCATGGTCGGATGGACGGCTCATTGTATCGAAGCTGTAAGCAGCCGATTGATTTATCCGGAGTCTCGTTATATAGGCGATATGCCTGCAGTTGAATAAACAATTGCGGATGGAAGAAAGGAGTTTTAAATGATTCGATTACTCGTCATATTTCTTGCAACAACCAACGTTTTTATACTTTTATACGCTCCACAACCGTTGCTTCCTTTGTTTTCAAAGGAGTTTCATGTTTCTATTTCTATGGCGAGTCTTTCCATATCGTTAACGATTATTATGCTTGCTATTGCTTCCTTGCTTTTGTCACCTGTTTTAGATCGATGGGGCAGAAAACAAGTAGTTTTGCTATCAAGTGCATTATTAATCGTACCAAGCGTAATGCTCTCGTTTACACATACCTTTGCTTGGGTGCTTGTTTGGAGAACGTTATATGGGCTATTTATTCCAGGAGTGACAGCGATTCTTGTGGCTTATACATCTGAGGAGTTTCCAAAGGAAAAACGCGGCCGTGTTGTAGGAACGTATGTAAGTGCAACTGTGATGGGCGGATTGCTGGGTCGCGTCATAGCTGGTCCAATCGCCGATGCGTATTCCTGGCAAGCTGTATTTGCCGTGATTGCAGGTTTCTCAACACTTGTTTGTTTGTTCGTTTGGTTGTTTCTTCCTAAATCACGGCATCAAACCAAAAGCGATCCAAAAAGTTTTGGCACCCATATGAAAAATCCTGCGCTCTTAGGCACGTTTTTTATTGGTTTTTCTCAGTTTTTTGCGTTTATAGCGTTTTTTACATATCTTCCTTTCTATGCGAGCAAGGAACTGAATTTAAATATTGTGCAAATATCGCTACTTTATATCACATATTTGTTTGGAGTGTTTTCAGCACCTGCCGCCGGGTTTTTATCCGATCGAATCGGCAGGCGTTCCACTATGGCAATCGGACATATCATTGGAGCGTTGGGAATTTTCGTAACATTGATTCCATCCATTACTTGTCTCGTTTTAGGTGCGTCATTATTAACGCTTGGGAACTTTGCGTCACAATCAGCAACTACCGCTTATGTGACAGATATTGCAAAACACTCCAGGGGAGCTGCTTCTTCTCTTTATCTTGTTTTCTTTTATACGGGAGGAAGTTTAGGAGCATGGATTCCAGGAGTCATATGGAGGTCGTATGCTTGGCACGGGCTTGTAACGGTAAGCATAGGAACTATCCTATTTGCTTTGCTAAGCAATTTCATTCTTGCAGGCAAAACATTAGAAGCAAGAAGGATGCCGTAATATACAAATGATAGGAGAACAATGGGGAAATGGCTATGAAAGGACTTACAATAAAAAACAGATTAATTGGATCATTTGCAGCAATATTAATCATTCCTAGCATCACTATCGGTTATTTATCCTATTCCGACGCACAAACTCAAATCAAACAGCAACTGGTTCGATCGGCTGATCAAAATGTGGGACTGCTGAATTCTATCATCACAAACACATTAAAAGGGAAATTTCAAGATTTGGATCGACTATCAAAACTCATCACACAGACGGATTATCAAGGAAATGAAACATCTGTTGCCGCGCAAAAACTGGAAAATTATGCGGCATATCAAGAAGACATAAAAAGCGCATTTGTCGTTACGAACACAGGGGATATCATAACACCATCCACGCAAAAATTGCCGGGGAACTTTAACCCCAAAACGTCCACATGGTATCAGGAAGCCATGCGCCAAAAAGGGAAAGTAATACTGTCAGGGCCCTTTGTAAATCCGGCAGATAAGTCTCTGCTTGTGACTATCGCGAAAACGACAGCTGACGATAGCGGAGTAATCGGCATGAATTTTAATCTGAAAAATATAGCAGATCAAACAAAAAACATTAAGTTCGGGAATCAGGGATATATAGTAGTGTATGATGAGAATAAAAAATTCTTGATTCATCCAACCATAGCTCCCGGCAAGAAAATACCGGCGTATGATGATGGTTTGTATCGACAGAAATCTGGTACAGTAAATTATATGTTCAACGGTCAGCCAAAGATGATGATCTTTGATACGAATCCTTTGACTGGTTGGAAAATTGCCGGCAATATGTCAACAAGCGAAATCACGGATTTAGCGTATCCAATCTTATATAAATCATTTTTCGTAACAATGATCGCACTGATTATTGGTGGACTATTGGTATATTTCATCATTCGTTCGATATTGCGACCGTTAAAGCATATGCTTGGAGTTTCCAAGAAAATCAGTCAAGGCGACTTGACAGAAAAGTTAGAAATTAACTCAAATGATGAATTAAGTCAACTGAGTTTAAGTTTTAATACGATGAGTGATTCGCTTCGTTCCATCGTATCTGAAATTGGCATGACAGTCAGACATCTGGCTTCATCTTCTGAGGAACTATCGGCAAGTACCGAACAAACAAGCAGAGCAACAGAACAGATTGCTGCATCGATTCAAGAAGTGTCCGCAGGATCTCAACAGCAGGCAAAGGATTTAGAACAAGCGTCGCAAACTGTAAGTGAAATGGCTTCCGGAATTCAGCAAATTTCCTATAGTTCAGAAACTGTTTCCACGACTGCTGCTGAAACATCCGAGGCGACGCTAGAGGGCAATAAAGCAATACATAAAGCCATCAATCAGATGAATTCCATCCATACAACAGTACTCGATGCATCTCAGTCGATTAAAGAATTAGGGGATTACGCCAAAAACATCGATACAATCGTTGAAGTGATTACAAACATTTCTTCCCAAACGAATCTTTTGGCTTTAAACGCTGCGATCGAAGCGGCAAGAGCCGGCGAACACGGAAGAGGATTTGCGGTAGTCGCCGACGAAGTGCGGAAACTGGCCGAACAATCGCAAAACTCTGCAAAACAAATTTCTGATTATATTGCAACGATTCAAGTTGGAATCAAGAAAGCAGTTGAATCCATGGATGCCGGAACAAAGGAAGTCAATTCCGGCATAGAAGTGGTGAATTTGGCGAAAAATTCCTTTGGTAAAATTTCTACATCTGTCGATGAGGTATTTCGACAAATTCAAGAAGTTTCTGCTACAACTGAACAAATGTCTGCGGGTGCAGAAGAAATTGTACGAGTGGTAGATCGTATCGTGGAAGCTTCAGAAACAACATCGTCGGCAACACAAACGGTATCTGCTGCGACGGAAGAACAACTGGCATCGATGGAAGAGATATCTTCATTTGCCAGTACTTTGGCGAAAACGGCGGAAGAACTGCAAAGTGTGATAAATAAATTCAGAGTCTAAGTGCAAAAAACAAATTCTAACGACAAAACTTACCGACGGCGCTCGATTATGGGCGCTTGTTTTCATAATTGTGCCAAAGTTGTTTATTGATGAGGTGACGAGTGGATTTTCAGTGGCTCAACAGCGGATCGTTTGATTTCCGTTATTTTTATAATAAGAGAACATTATCCTCATTATAATTATTCTCTATTTTCTAAAAAATGAAAACGGTGATATGATTCATGATTGTGGTTGGGTACAAACCCTTCTACGAGCATATCTTTTCCAATTTCCTTTAATTCAGCCAAAGTATTCTCTTAATCGTTGTCTGTTTTTAATGGATGAACGATTGGATCATTCTTTCGTATCATCCGTAAGAATAATTTTTGAAAACGATGGGGTAAATCCATAATAAAATACGCAAGAACCGTTGCAAGAATTCCAGTTGCATAAAATCCGCATCCAAAAAGCATCCCGATTGCTGCAGTTACCCAGATTCCGGAAGCGGTCGGAATCCCTTTTATTACTTTGTTTTTATAAATGATTCCAGCACCAAGAAAACCGACGCCTGTAACGATTTGCGCGGCAACCCGGTCTGTTTTAAACCCAAACTTCGCCGCGATCACGAACAGACAGGAACCTATGCAGACAAGAGAATACGTTCGGAATATCGCTCCGTATTGGGAAAATGGAAGATCGACAAAGCTTTCACGTTCCAAACCGATCAAACAACCGGCAATAAATGCAATCAAAACTCGAATGACGATAATCGGGAAATATTGAAGTTCTATATCTAGATCGTAAAACAGTAAAATCGCCTTCATTCGTATGCATTTTCTGATTGAAACACAGGAATAGTTTACACAAATTGATACTGGAATAATCCAAATCAGTCGCAGGTTGGATATTTTGGCAGATTTCGTTGCTTATTTTATGTATGTGAGGACATAAGGCCGCTTGGCGGCCTTATGCTGTGGTCGATTAATAGACAGGGACTGTTTTACAAACTTGTGTGTATCCGGGAACAAGCAAGAAGAACAATACGAAGATGATTAAAAACACGACAGCCCACTGGGTATATCCGCCAAAAACGCCATACATGCTGTATCACTCCTCATTAAATAGAGATGGAATATACTATTTAAGGACAGATGGATACGTAGCGGTGAAAGCCTAGTGGATAAAAATTTATGCAAATGCACAGAGGGAACGCGACAATAGCTGCATGTAAGGCGAATGTTTCCTGCAACTGTTTGTTGGATTCATTTGTTGAATTAAAATAAATCATGTTTTAAGATCAGATTTGTCCGGTCCTCGTGATATAAGTAATCACCCAAGGTAGCAGTTATTAAAAAATAGCCGGTTTCATTTGCAGTCAAGCATAGCGTACAATATTGCGGGTCCTTGACAGATTCCAGGGATTTTGACTCAAAAACAGCCTGCAACAGTTGGCTTTCCAGCAAAAAATACTCTGCTTTTCCATCCGTGCCTTCCAATTCTGTTTTTTCTTCCAAGATCTTTGCATCTTTTGGCAAAATTTCGAGTGCTTTTTGTAGTGCTGCTTGTTTATCGCTCAAGGGTTGGTCATTTTGGATAAACTGTACCATAATCGCTCGATCTTCAAAAAAACGAACGAATATCGAGTTGTCTTGAAATCTTCCCCATTCGGTTACACCTGAATTTTCTCCGTAACTTTTTTCAAACGTGTGGTACCGGTCACCCAAACCACCTGTGGAGGTAATTTGTGCAGGAATTTCCTCCGTGATGTTCGAAGTTGGTTTCTTATCTTTATTGAAAAGTTTAAACATGGCTCACCTCTAGATCTGTTTGGTCGATATGCTTTCGTCCATTTCATTATACCAGTATAAAAGGGGCAAAAGTAAAACCAATTATTTCAGACGGAATATTTTCCACGCTGCTTTTCATTTTCCAAATTCATTACATATTTATTCCGAAAATTATGGGTATAGTGGAAATATCAGCGCGAGCTTATTGCACATTTTAATGAAAATGGAGTGTGAAATGAATGGTATCGAAAAAAGTCTTAGGATGGATCGCCGCGGCAACGATTGCAGGTGTAGGCGCAAGTGCGGCAATTCCGGCATTTGCGGCATCCAATACAGCTGCCACAACCAATCAGCAGACAGGCGCTGCTGAACATCATCATAAACACCCGGATCATTTGAAAGAAGTAGCATCCGTTTTAGGTATCGATGCAAAAACATTGCGGGCAGATTTAAAAGCTGGCCAATCGATTGCTGACGTTGCACAAAGCAAAGGAATTTCCGAACAAACCGTTATTTCCAAATTACAGGATGATTTAAAAAGCCATTTGGATGTGGCTGTGAAAAATGGAAAAATGACAGCAGACAAGGAACAAACCATTCTTGCAAAAGCGCCTGCGCGTATTCAAAAACTCGTGGAGCATAAAGGGCTCTTTAAAAAACACAAACATCATAAGCGGCAAATGTTATTCAATGAGGTATCTTCGGTCATTGGCGTTGATAAACAAACATTGCGGGCAGATTTAAAAGCTGGCCAATCGATTGCCGAAGTTGCGCAAAGCAAAGGGATTTCCGAACAAACGTTAATCGCAGATCTGCAAGGGAAGTTACAATCCCGTTTGGATCAAGCTGTCGCTGACGGAAAGATAACAAAGGAAAAAGAGTCCCAAATCCTCTCACATGCGCAAACAAGAATTCAAAAGCTCGTGGAACATAAATTTGTCAAAAAACAAGCATGACATTCATGATTCCTAAAGTGACGATCAAAGCAGCCAGCCGTTCATTCGGTTGGCTGCTTTTTGCATGGAACAATCCTGTAATATGGTAAACTAATGAAGTAGAGGCGAATCCTGCCGAATCGATGTTTCATACGATTTTTCGTAGAATGGAGGAGAAACATTCAGGATGATAAAAAAATCAATGGATGAATTTATACGAAACGACAGAGAGCAAGAGTTGATTCAAATGGTGGACACATTGGCTGCCCGTTTTGCAAAGCGTGCCGCAAAATATGATGTTGAAGGCAGCTTTCCATTTGAAAACTTTGCCGATTTAAAGAGCGCAGGGTATTTGAAGCTCACCGTGCCAAAGGAATTTGGCGGCGATGAGATTTCTCTATATGAAATGCTGCTTTTGCAAGAACGTTTGGCTACGGGTGACGGTTCAACGGCGTTGGCAGTCGGTTGGCACGTTGGACTGATGTTAAATTTACGTTATACGCGAAGTTGGCCGGATGGCTTGTATGCAGAATTCTGCCGGAATGTAGTAGAGAAAGGAACTATGCTGAATAATTTTGCGAGCGAGCCGACAACCGGCAGCCCCACGCGCGGCGGCAGGCCAGCGACGATTGCGGAACGGGTCGACGGCGGTTGGGTAATTACAGGCAGAAAGACGTTCAGTACGTTAAGCCCGGTCTTGGATCAATTTGTCGTGACAGCAAGTATCGCAAATGAAGATTCCGTCGGCGAATTTCTTGTTGCAAAGTCAGAAGGTGTTCAGGTCGAAGAAACATGGGATACGTTAGGGATGCGCGGTACAGGCAGCCATGATTTGATCTTGCAGCGGGCATTTGTTGAAGACGGAAAATTGCTGCGGCGAGTGGTTCCGGGAGAAAAGTCTTTGCAGGATCAGTTGGGAAATGGCTGGCTTTTACATATACCCGCCTGTTATTTGGGCATTGCATTTTCTGCCCGCAATTTTGCCGTTCAATTTGCCAAGCGCCATCGACCCAACAGTCTGCAAGGATCGATTTCAGAACTTCCGCACATCCAGTCACAAATCGGGCAAATGGAAGCGGAATTGCGGACTGCGCGCACGCTTATGTATTCGATAGCTGAGCGCTGGGATCAAGATATTGAGAATCGGCCGCATTTCAAAACCGAGTTGGGATTGGTCAAATATGTTGCGACAAATTCCGCATTGTCCGTTGTTGACAAAGCGATGCGTATCGTAGGCGGATTGAGCCTATATCGGACATTGCCGTTAGAACGTATGTATCGGGATGTGCGGGCGGGATTGCACAATCCGCCGATGGATGATGCGGTCATACGGGATTTGGCGAAAACGGCGCTTTCTGAGGCGTGAAATCTGGAAAGAGCGGCTGCTGAAAGAGCAATTACACGGGAAAGCGAACAAAGAGCCCATATGGGCTCTTTGTCGTTCGACGGTGTCATATTCCTGTTGGAAACCTTCTGTTCGTGTCTTTCACACATCCCTCCAGCGTTTGCGGCTGATGTTCTGTGGTGCTACACGTTGGGTGCCTTCGGCACATCCCTCCAGTTTCGAAGCTGAATGGTTATATGGCAACTACACGTTTGTGTGTTTCCACACCCTTCAGTTGGAAATCATCTCACCGTCTGAGGATAGTATGTGTTGGGAGGACTTCTTTATACGAAAAATTTTCAGGTCTGGTTTTGTTGAGTTGGGCCGGGTTGTTTTGCAATCACTTGCGGTTGTTGCAGCGGTTGGCTGATCGAGTCGGTTTGCGGCGTTACCAGACATGAATCGCCAATAACCACCGTACTGGCGTTTGATACAGAATTTAGCTTGATTGTTCCGATGGAAAACGACTCATTTTGTACAGTCATACGCAATTTGCGGGACACATATGTCACCTCCGCTTGATGGTGCGTAAAGTTTTTAGTGTTGGCTGATTGCGGCTCCTGATGGAAGTTTCGGCTGTGATGGATAGCTGATTTTGATATGCTGTTTCTTCCAATAATTGAATGCGAAGGTTTGCGCCGTCCACTTGTTCTTGTAGTTTCATCAGTTGGTTTTTAAGATGTTCCACTTCATTTTGTAGAAACTTTAATTTTTCAAAGGATTCGCGATGCGACATTTGTGAATTCATGGAAGTGTTTTGAAAAGGATATCGAAACCACTGATCAAATGATTCCATATGTTTTCTCCTTGGGATTTTTGTTACATGCTTCTGTATGTGTCAAAAGTTACAGATCATAGAAAGCCGATATTCAAAAGTGACCGAATTCGATGCATAGGCATATGATACACATTATCGTATGTGAGGTGTTGAAGATGAGTGCGAAAAACAATCAATATATATTGTCTTCAAAAGAGATGGAGGAACTTGTGAAACAGTATATACAGGATGCCTTTCAAGGGGATTTTTTCAAATCGATGTTTGCAATGCGGGATCAACAATTGGAACGGGTAAAAGATTTGCAGCAAAAAGCGGGGAATCTCGATTCACTAGCTTTCTGGGATCTTGTGGGAACTGGTGATTCAGAACAATCGAACGGCATGAGTGCATCAAGTTCTGCAGAGGAGCAAGAGAATCCCGATCTGCAACAAATGGACGAAATGGCGGAACGGCTACAACAGCAAATCCACTCGTTTGTCGCGCGAGTATTGGCAAAATCCAATCCTTCCCATGACAAATAACGTACACGACTCCTTATTGGTAGGCATATATTACGGATATAGAGCCTCTTGACATAGTGTCAGCATGCCGATTTGGTATTCTGTATACGGTTAAAGGATGGGTGGTGAACCGGTATGCCTGCTATACTTGGAGCATTCAAAGTCATTAACGTTTCATCCGGAGGCGTCGTACACATCGGGGATGTCGGAGTCATCGCGCCGAAGACAACCGCCAAGACCTATGCGGGATCCGGCTCTTTTAATACAGGTGACTTTCCTACTACGGGCAACCTTGTAAGTTCGACAAATACGAACGATTCGGATATTAGCGACGAAAACATTGTGAGCGGCATTTAAGTGTCAAGGGGTGATAGCCATGCGGGTGAATCAAAAAATCACGGTAGGCTCCATTACAATTAATTCTGTTCAAAATTCATCGATTGTTCAGATTGGCAGCAGCGGAATGATCCAAAGCCAGTCTGAATCCCTGCAATCACCTCCGACTGCCAATGGAAATGGGGGACCTGCAAACGGGACATCGCCAAAGGGAGCGGCGCCGGCAGCATCCCCCACGCAACCAAACGGTTTGACTCCTCCAGGACTGCCAGGCAATGTGCCGGCCTGTCCGCCTGCTGGCACGGAAGTGAACGGATTCACCCCGAAGACGTATCCGTTCGTGAATGAAGCGCCGATGGGGCCTGTAGGCGGAATCGGCATTACGAGAGACGAGCAGGCGGATCAATCGGACACCCCGAGTTAAATCGATTTTCATGAAAAAAAGACCTGCATCAAAACCTGCCGCTTATGACTTGTGCCTGCAAACGCAATTGGCCGGCGATATGCTCTAATGCAGCACACAACGCATCGACGTTTTCTCTGGTGGTCGTTTTGCCGAGGGTGATCCGCAAGCTTTCCAGCGCGATTTCATTTGTCTTTCCCATCGCCAGCAAAACATAGGATGGTTCATGATCATGGGAACTGCATGCAGAACCGCTGGACGTTGCAAACCCCAAGCGATCCAATTCCAACATGAGCGTCTGCCCTTCGATTTGGTCGATGCTGATATTTACATGTGTCGGTAAACAGTTGTCCATGTCCCCATTGATCTTGCAACCAGGTATCGTATGAAGAAGCCTGTCGATCATACGTTTGCGCATGTCTTGCAGCCGCTGGAATTCCATCATTTGTTCGTTATTTGCCAACTCCGCAGCTTTTGCAAATCCGACAATCCCCGGGACATTTTGTGTAGCCGACCGCATATTTCGCTCTTGTCCGCCTCCGTAAATCAATGGATCGAGACGGATGCCTTTTCGAATATAAAGCGCTGCAACCCCTTTTGGTCCACCGATTTTGTGTGCATTCATCGTAAGCAAATCGACATTCCATTGCGATACATCGATTGGAACTTTGCCATAGCTTTGCACTGCATCACAATGAAAAAGCACATCGCTTCCCTTTAAGCGGCTGCCAATTTCAGAAATGGGTTGCATGGTCCCCGTGACATTATTCCCATGCATGATACTCACAAGGATTGTTTCCGGTTCTACCGCGTTGATTACATCCTCCGCATTTACACGTCCGCTGCTGTCCACCGGTACAAATGTCACTTTAAATCCACTTCTTTGCAAATTTTTGCATGTTTCCAAAACAGATGGATGTTCAATCGCGCTCGTTATGATATGGTTGCCTTTGCCAAGCCGATGCAACCGCTTCGCAAGACCGATAATTGCCAAATTATTCGATTCAGTGCCGCTGGCCGTAAAAACAATTTCCTTGCTATGTGCCCCGATCGTCTTGGCTATCGTTGTCCTTGCAGCTTCCAGTGCGTCTCTGGCAGAAAAGCCGAATTGATGCAGACTTCCCGGATTTCCAAAGTAGATATCAAAAAATGGCAACATGGCTGTTTTTACTTCCGGACGTACCGGTGTTGTTGCGGCATGATCAAAATAGGTTCCAAAATCAGTCATTTGGGATTTCCTCCTTCATTTCCAAACACAGCAAAATACGAAATGTTTGTATAGTAAACAGCGATTTACAGTTGAACGCCAATGTTCTTGGAATGGAAAAATAATGTGGATGAAATTTGAGTTGCTTTACAGTATATTTTACACCTGTATTGACAATATTCAATGGCAGATTTCATAATAGTGTTATAGATTTTCGGTTTTCTTGCATAAACGTTATGGCGTGTAGGCGGTGCATTTCATTTTTAGACCAGGATGATCGGAACGGGGGCATATTGCATGCAGATTGTGAACAATATGGAATGCATTGTGATTGGTTCGGGAATTGCCGGACTGACGCTCAGTATATTGGCATCTCGTCATGGACGGGTTGCGTTGGTTACGAAAGGTCCGCTCGTACAAAGCAATAGTTATTTGGCTCAGGGAGGAATTGCAACAGCCCTGTCAGATCAAGACAATCCGTGTTTGCATGCGGAAGATACCCTGCAAACCGGGCAAGGATTATGTGATGCAAAGACGGTGCAAATATTTGCCGAACAGGCATTGGAGACCATTGAGTTTTTGCAAAAACTAGGTGTGCATTTTGATCGCGATCAAAATGGCGTGCTTGCTTTGGGCAAGGAAGGTGCGCACAGCCGCAACCGGATCATTCATGCGGGTGGAGACGCAACTGGCAGAATCATCATTGAAACATTGCTTACGCACGTGCAAAACAATCCCAATATCGAGATCTTTGAGCAAACCACTATTACAGATTTGTGGATCGACGATGGTGAATGCAAAGGTGCGTTTGGAATCGATTCCGCAGGAGCTTCCATCGGATTTGGCGGCGGCAAAGTCGTACTAGCCAGCGGAGGACTTGGACAAATCTATCAATTTACTACAAATGCGGCGGGAGCAACCGGAGACGGTTACGCACTTGCATATGATGCCGGAGCTGTATTGCGGGATATGGAATTTGTCCAATTCCATCCGACCGCTCTTTATACCGGCAAGGATGGCGGTTCCTTGCCTTTGATTTCGGAAGCTGTTCGCGGGGAGGGAGCCAGACTCGTAAATTCCGATGGAGAACGCTTTATGCACCGGTATCATGAATGGGGGGAACTGGCTGCCCGGGATATCGTGGCGCGATCGATTTATTCCGAGATGAATGCAGGGAAGCGAGTATTTCTTGATGCGAGACATATTCCTCATTTTTCCAGACGGTTTCCGACAATTGATCAAATATGCCGCAGTTATGGCATCGATGCGAGTCAGGATCACATCCCTGTCGTCCCGGCCGCCCACTACACAATGGGCGGGATCCAGACGGATGATCGGGGAATGACCAATATTCCGGGGCTTTATGCAATTGGCGAAGCGGCATCGAGTGGTTTTCACGGTGCCAATCGGCTTGCGAGCAATTCGTTATTAGAAGGACTGATCATGGCTGAACGGGTGATTCAACATATCGTTTCCGTGCCGACTCGCTTCACGCAGGATGTCCACACGCAGAAATTCCGGCGCGAGTTGGAACAGCGGGAAGCAGGCAGAAGCGTTGCAACAATGGATGTGAATCCGGACGCAATGCGGCGATTGCAACAATTCATGTGGACACATGCGGGGATTTTCCGGACGGAAACGTTGCTGCAAAAGGCTCGGGAACAGTTGGAATCCTGGAGGCGGCAATCGGTCCGAGGCTCCTCGGAATACAGGATCGTAACGACAGCGTGGCTGGTAGTCTCCGCTGCACTCTGGAGAAAGGAAAGCAGAGGGGCTCATTTTCGCAATGACTATCCGCAGATGAGACAGGAGTACCAAATGCACTCCATTCAACAATGTCATATGTCACAACCGGTCATGAAGTAAATTGGCAGGATGTCAATCGCGTAATTTCAAATTCTTTATTGCTGAAACGAATTCACTTTTAGGATCGATAGGAGGATCGTAATGGCTCTTTTCAATCATCAGGTATTGGCTCAATCAGAACAGATGGAACGGAAACTGACCGACCTTATAGAACTGTCTGCGGATGAATTACATGCAAGAATCATGGCGGCTAAAGAAAGTTTAGGCAAGGATTTGGTCATCCTTGGACATCACTATCAAAGAGATGATGTGATTTGTTATGCTGACTATCGCGGAGATTCATTAAAGCTTGCACAAATCGCGGCAAATATCCGGGATGCAAAGTATATTGTTTTTTGTGGTGTTCACTTTATGGCGGAAACTACAGATATTCTTGCATCAGATGAACAAATGGTCATATTGCCTGATTTGAACGCCGGATGTTCCATGGCGGATATGGCAGACGAACAGGAATTGGAAGAATGCTGGGATGTTATTACAGCATTGTATGGCGACTCGATCATTCCTGTAACGTATGTAAATTCAACTGCACAAGTAAAAGCGTTTGTCGGAAAACATGGAGGATTAACAGTGACTTCCTCCAATGCGGAACGTGTGCTTGCGCATGCGTTTGAAACAAAACAACGGGTGCTGTTTTTGCCGGATCAACATTTGGGGCGCAATACAGGTGTGAAACTCGGCATACCGTTACAACAAATGTGCGTATACGATCCCAAGGAAATGGAGATTGAATTTCCTGACGGTGAAGGGGACCCCAAGATGATCCTGTGGAAAGGTCATTGCTCGGTTCATACCAAATTCGAACCCGTTCATGTCCAAGAAGTTCGCGAGAAATATCCGGATATTCGTGTAATCGTACATCCGGAATGTCCCTATGAGACCGTTCGACTGGCAGATGCGAACGGTTCGACAAATTATATTATTCAACAAATCGAACGGGCGCCGGCTGGAACCAAGTGGGCGATCGGTACAGAACACAACTTGGTGCATCGGCTTGCCAAAGAACATCCGGAGCAAATGATCATATCTTTAAATGAACGGATTTGTCCATGCTTGACAATGAATCGGATTGATCGTCCCCATTTATTGTGGGCACTGGAACAATTGTGTACGGATCGCTCGCAGCCTGTGATACGCGTTGATCAGGAAACTGCCAAGTGGGCGAAACTCGCTATTGACCGTATGTTGGAGATTTCGTAGACTTGAATCGAAATAGTTAACAAAGTTTTGGGAGGCTATTCCTTGCAGGAACGTAGACAACAACTGCTGAAACTTTTACAATCTTCCGATACTCCTGTTTCCGGCACGCAACTTGCGGATCTTCTCGCTGTCAGCCGACAGACGATTGTGCAAGATATTGCTTTTTTGCGAAAAGACGGCTTCGAAATCGTAAGTACGACACTAGGGTACGTATTGCCGCAGGATGTGAAAAACAGTCATCGTGATGTATTGGGAATTGTCCACACACCGGAACAGTTAAAGCGGGAATTGGAGATTTTGGTTGCACACCATGTTCGCGTCGAAGATGTTTTCATTGATCATCCTGTCTATGGGAGGATTCACGGTGAGCTCAACATTGCGACTCCTAAGGATGTAAAAACATTTCTGGAGAAACGTGCAAGTTCCATGGTGCCGCTTTTTTCGGAAGTAACCGGAGGATTGCATTACCATACGATCGTTGCGGAAGATGCTGAAACGATTGCAGAAGCGAAGAAGGCCCTGGAAGAAGAAGGCTTTCAGTTGGCCGATCTTCCATAATCCTATAAAAATCAAGGGAATACCTATGCACAGGTATTCTTTTTTCTTTTTAAAAATCCGGCAGGATGCCTCTGGAAAAACAAGTTATATGCAGATAAAACAGGATTTTGCTCTCTTGTATCGAATAATTCATAAAATATCTGTGCTTTCTTTCTATACTATCTATCAATTTTGTTCGATCCATCCATATCGTAAATGTATGATTTCAATACCTGGTTTACGAATATTTGCAGCGATTGATTCATACGTTGAATCGATACAGACTGGTATAGAAAGAGATCGTAAAGTGGAGTGAATGGATGCATGAAGCAAACAGTTACAACCCGATATCGAATCGGTGAACCTGTTGCTTTATCGGATACATCGTTGCAGATGTATCATGGTTTCGACCAGGCACTGAAACGTGATGTATGGGTAGAAGTGTACCCTCTGAAAAGCGAAGCCGAGAAAATTGACAAACAAGTGATCTATAACCGGATTCGCGAGCAAATCATTGGAATGAATGATTCCTTTCGAAATGTATTTGATGTATATGATGATGAGGATCATGTATATGTAGTAGGAGAATCATTGCGCACGTTTGTGCCTCTGATTCGTTTTTTGAAACGGCAAGATATTGCCGAACCGGAACGCCTGGTATGTTTGTTGAAAGTTTTAGCAATGATTATCAAGTATTCTGCCAATACCCGTTTTTTGTTTCCTATAACAGCCGATCGCATATTTGTCAATCATGATGTTGCAATCAAACTGGTGCCCAAATATGAGAATTCGGCTTCCGGGAATTTCGATTTGAAGTATCAGGCTTATGAAATACTGAATCAAGTGGCAGAAGCCATTGAATTTCATTCCATGTATCAGGGGAAAATTCGCAATTGGCTGCACCATGCGGAAAAACACGGGAACATCATCGATCAAGTCGATGTACAGTTATGGATGGAAGAAATCAATCAAGTCCATAGCGTATCTGCGGAAGAAGACAAACAATTTCCGGATCGTCAAGGGGCGTCTTCATCGAAGCACACTCAAAAAAGCAGGCGAAACGAGTTGCGGCATTCCAATGCCGGGTTTTCGTTCCCGGATATTTTGGAACACCCGTTACAAGGTGAACTTCGTAAAAAGAAAATGTTGATACTGTTTCGCAAGCAACCGATATGGCTTCGGTTGGCGTTCGCCACGTTGCTGTTGTCGTTGATCGGATGGCTTGGCTATAATTGGTTAAATCCTTCCATCACCGTTCCGGAACTCAGAGGAAAATCCTATTTTGAAGCCATATCCATATTGCATCAAATGGGAATCAATGACAGCAAGATTGAGCGCGTGGATGATTATACGACATTACAGAAAAATGGCTATGTGTACGGTCAAGATCCGAATCCGGGAAATCGAATGCGGTTGTCTTCAGCGATTGTGCTTAAGGTTTCCAAAGGAGTACCGGAGATTTCTGTGCCGAATGTTGTGGGAATGACCGTAGAACGAGGAAAGGATCAGTTGGTACAAGCAGGTGTAGCGATCAACCGGATCGTTATTCAGGGAGGTTCTGCAGCAGATGGAAAATCCCTTATCCTTTCACAACAGCCAAAAGCAAATACGATCCTTCGCGCAGGTCAATCCATCACGTTGATTGTTGCCGCCAATCAGCAATCAAGCCTTGTGACCATGCCGGATTTAACTGGCATGTCGATACAGAAGGCTTCCGATCTGTTGTTAAAAATCGGTTTGCATTATGAATACCGCATCAATCCGTCCGATGCACCGAAAGGAACCGTATATCAGCAATCGGTGGAAGCGGGACAACAAGTGAGCAAAGGCACGAAAGTGAATCTTTCTGTTGCGCGATAAAGTGAAACTTGAATCAGGTGGAGTTTTTGCTCCATCTGATTTTCCGTTTTCTTTATCAGCAATCGCGTATAGTAGCAAAATGGAGATGCAATATGGAAAGCTTGCATCATGCGTTGAGTCTATGATATAATCTCAAATGGTTATCAAGGCGGTCCTCTGCAGAAGTTGCTTGCATGAACGCCTGCAGGGAGGAGGACAATCGATGAATCTCGTTCAACAAATCGCTCAAGAACAGTTGCGCAGCGATGTTCCGAGCTTTCGTCCTGGTGACACGGTGCGTGTGCACGTGAAAGTTCGAGAAGGTCAGCGCGAACGGATCCAGGTATTCGAAGGTGTTGTTATTAAGCGTCGTGGCAGTGGCGTAAGTGAAACTTTTACAGTGCGTAAAATTTCCTACGGTGTTGGCGTTGAGCGTGCATTTCCCATTCATACACCGAAGATTGACAAAATCGAAGTGATGCGTCGTGGTCGTGTGCGTCGTGCCAAACTTTACTATTTGCGCGAACTTAAAGGTAAAGCAGCGCGTATCAGAGAGCGCTAATTCAAAAAACGGGAGCTTGCATCACGGGCTCCCGTTTTTTTATACGATCGGAAAGTATGAATGTTAGAGGTCGATCGTAAAAGCCACACAGGAAAATTGGAGGAACTTGAATGACGATTCAATGGTTTCCCGGACATATGGCAAAAGCTCGCCGGGAAATAACGGAAAAATTGAAGCTGATTGATGTGGTTATCGAGCTTGTTGATGCAAGACTTCCCTTGTCGAGTCGAAATCCGATGCTGCAGGAAATCATCCAGCAAAAGCCTCATTTGCTCGTCATGACGAAAGTGGATCTGGCGGATGAAACAAAAACGGCTGAATGGGTAAAGTATTTTCAGGATTCTGGTCTTGCGGTTGTTATGGTCAATGCAGAAAAAGGTGAAGGATTGCAAAAAATTTCTGCACAGGCGAAACGGCTGGTACAGGACAAGATGCAGGCAATGGCCCGTAAAGGAATACGTCCAAGGGCTGTTCGTGCATTAATCCTCGGCATACCAAATGTTGGAAAATCATCATTGATTAATCGCTTTGCAAAAAAATCGATTGCCAAAACCGGGGACAAACCGGGAGTCACACGGATGCAACAATGGATAAAAGTCGGAAAAGATTTTGAATTGCTTGATACTCCGGGAATTTTATGGCCGAAGTTCGATGATCCTTTGGTCGGTTTTCGATTGGCTGCGTCCGGAGCAATCAAATCGGATATCTTAAACCAGGAGGAAGTCGCTTGCTTTTTGCTGCGGTGGTTGCAGACGCATTATCGGCAACAACTTTTCACTCGTTACAAACTGGATGTCATTCCCGAGCAAGAACAGGACGTATTGCTTCGAATTGCCGAAAAGCGCGGTTTGTTGCGCGCAGGCGGCGTTGTCGATGGTTCGGCTGCTGCTGAACTCATCTTGCGCGAGTATCAGACGGGAATGCTTGGCAGGATATCCTTGGAGTTTGCCGGTGATCATGGCGAGAGCCGCGGGGAAGTTTCCAACCCTGAAGCGGCAGGAGAAGTGGAAGGTGTTATCGAATAAAGTCTTGAATCATTTCCGATGGTTTGATTCTAACGATAGATGCAATGAGAAAAGGTTGATGGTTTAATGGTTCATGATCGATTGCAAATACCGATTGCGAAAATTCGTCAACAACTGACAACCATGCATGCGGGTAAAACTTGGGATCGTTCGTTTATCGAACAATTAGAAGTGGATTCACGGGAAAGTGTGCGAAAACTTGCGGCCACTTTTAAAAAGCGAATGGACAAGCAAGAACAGGAATATGCTCGAATTTCCGGTATGATCCAATTCGACCAATCCTATCGCGAATCACATGGTTCGCATGTAGCGGGAATCGACGAAGCAGGGCGAGGGTGTCTCGCCGGTCCGGTAGTTGCGGCTGCCGTTATTTTGCCGGTTGGGATTTATATTGATGGGCTGAATGATTCTAAGCAGATGTCGCCGCTTCTGCGCGAGTCTGTCTATGATGAGATACTTGCACACGCGGTTTCATATGGCATTGGAATTGTTTCTGCCGACGATATTGATGCATATAACATTTTGCAAGCGACATATGAAGCGATGCGACAGGCGATCGGACAACTGTCTGTGGTGCCTGACGTATTGTTGAATGATGCGGTGCAGATTCCTGAAGTATCAATACAACAGATTTCCATTTTGCAAGGGGATGCAAAAAGTTTTTCCATTGCTGCGGCATCGGTGCTGGCCAAAGTTACAAGAGACCGTTTGATGCGGGAATACAGCATCCAATATCCGGAATATGGTTTTTCCAAACATGTGGGTTATGGCACAAGTGAACACATCGCCGCATTGCGAACATATGGTCCTTGTCCCATTCATCGACTGACATTTGCCAAAGTGACAGAGTGATTTCGCCTATAAGTGCGTATTCAAAAAGTGGTGAAGTAGGGTTTTGTCTACTTTATGAACATCCTCTATAAATTGAAGGGATGATCCATATAAAAAATAAACGATCGTTCGGCAAATTGGGTGAAACAATCGCTAAGAATTATTTGGAGAACAAGGGATATCAAATTCTTTCTGTCAATTGGCGATGTAAAATAGGGGAAATTGATCTGATTGCTTGCCAGGATCGTTATTTGGTCTTTGTAGAAGTGAAATCACGTACATCGACTCGTTTTGGATCCCCCGCAGAAGCTGTCGATGTTCATAAACAGGGGCGAATTCGAAAGCTTGCAGAGTGGTATTTGGCGGAAAATAGCCAGATTCGATTTGATTCGCTTCGTTTCGATGTTATCGGGATTCAGATGCATAACGGTAGTACGCAGATCCGGCATTATGAAGGTGCGTTTTAGTTCAAAAGATGGAATCAGACATTTGAAAATGGAATCAGACATTTGAAAAAGGGGATTGCTTATGGTATGGATCGTGGGTGTCGTTGCTTTGCTCATCGGACTGGGACTTGGTTTTGCAGGCGGTGTATGGTTTTTAAAACGGCAATTGACAAATATGCAGTTTGATGACAAGCAAATTGCGCAAATGGCAAAACGGATGGGAATGAACTTGAATCCAAAGCAATTGCAGCAAGTCAGCAAACAAATGAAAAACATGAAATTTAAATAGATGATTCGGTAAAAAGGTAAAAGAGGCTGTGGTGTACCTATCATATACAACGCAGCCTCTTTTTATGGACAGCGTTATAAAACGTTGTTGAAACGTATCATGCCATATTTTCAAAGCGTTTGAATCAGCTTTAAAATTTAGGAATGCGAAATCGGCTGATCATCAGAACCGATAAGCAAATCGCGACAATCGGGTAAGCGAAGTTGATAAAACTTAATGCGGCAATCACTGTTCCGGCAAATGTTATAGGAATGCCCTCGAAATATCCGTGAGTAGGTTTTGTATTAAAACGAGCCAATCGCAATGCCCCGCAAACAGGAAATAAAATTAATGCGAGTGTTGTCAAGATTCCCGGACCGTTTTGTGTATGGATGATAAGGGCAGGCGCAACTCCGAAACTTACCAAATCCGCCAAGGAATCAAGCTCCACTCCGAACTCGCTGTTTAATTTTAGACGGCGTGCAATTTTTCCGTCGAAATAATCGCAAATCACTGCGAACAGGATCAATACGGCAGCAGATACGTATAAATTATTCATCGTGAAGGTGATTGCAAATACTCCACAGACCAAATTGCCTAATGTAAACAAATGGGGGATGGATCGAATCATAAGTGCTCCCTTCAAAAAAAGGTGAATTTCTTCCACTGTAATCCATGCTAGTACTTGAAACTTTTTCCGTCAAGAGTGCAAAATATGCAATTTTCTTTAAGCAGTGTTCAAAAAGTGGGTATCTTTTTGAACGTCCTCTAAACGTATAGTAATGGCAGTGACGCGGAATCTGTATATTGCAGGCTTTCTGCCACGTCCTTCATTTCAATCGTGTTCCGCTCCGCCAGATCCGCAATGGTGCGCGCGACCCGGATGACTTGCTCCCGGCTGCGAGCACTTAACTTTCTTAGTATAGTCGTTTGTTCCCATAAATCAAGTGCATTTGCGGCAATTGGCCAGTCTGACAGGGATTCTGGGCCTGTCATGGCATTGGTAAAACCATCCGAATTGCGTTTTGTCTGAATTTCGAAGGCCTGTTCGACACGCTTGCGGACGGTCGCTGACGATTCCCCGGAGGATGACGAATCAATGGGAGAGTCGAGTTGGCCTGTCGTTCCCAATTCTGGTGTCATCCATATATACATATGGAAGCGATCGAGCAAAGGACCGGAGATGCGGGATTGGTATCGTTTGATTTGCTGCAGCGAACATCGACAAAGATTGGCAGATTGGTAAAATCCGCATGGACATGGATTCATGGCAGCCAATAATTGAAACATGGAAGGCAACGTATATTGGTAGCGTGCTCTGGAAATGGTAATGGTTCCGTTTTCCAGAGGCTGCCGCAAATGATCAAGAGTGGATTTGGGGAATTCGGGCAGTTCATCGAGAAATAAAACTCCGTGATGCGCAAGCGTGATTTCACCCGGTTGCGGCGGAACTCCTCCGCCTACCAATCCGGCAATCGAGATGGAATGATGAGGCGCGCGAAACGGACGCTCCCTAAGCATGCGTTGGGAACGAATTTGCGGGAGTGCGACACTATACAATTGATTGACGTGTAACGCTTCCTGATTTGTCAATTTCGGCAATATTCCTCGAATCCGATTGGCAATCATTGATTTCCCGCATCCGGGCGGACCGATTAACAGCAGATTATGTCCGCCTGCCGCGGAAATTTCCAATGCCCGCTTTGCGAGAACTTGTCCGCGCACATCCTGCAAATCCATTTTGATGGGAATGTCATCGTCTTTCAACGGTTCCAGCACCCTTGAGTTGATTTTTATCTGCTGTTTTCCGGACATATGATTCGCCAGTTCTGCCAAGGATGTTACGGGCACCAATTCAATCGTATCCAAATATGTTTGAAACATTTCCAGTTCGACAATGGAATCGGTACTGATCGCCAATTTTCGAATCCCCGCCTGGATCGCTGCGATGGTCTGCGGCAGACTTCCGTGAGTTTTTCGCGTCGTACCATCCAATGATAATTCGCCGATAATAGCCATTTGCTCCGTTTGTTGTGGAATTTGTCCTGTAGCGACTAAAATGCCTATGGCAATGGCCAAGTCGAGGCACGATCCCTCTTTTTTGTTGTCAGCCGGAGCCAGGTTGACTGTGATTCTCTGCATGGGAAAATCATATCCGCTGTTGAGGATGGCCGCACGCACCCGATCTTTTGATTCGCGTACAGAGGAGTCGGGAAGTCCGACGATGCTGAACATTGGCAATCCCGGATGTACATCCACTTCCACATTGACGAGCAATCCATCAACGCCGTCTAGAGTGATTCCTAACGTTTGGGTAAACAACAGTGAAGAGCCTCCTGTCCAAAGATTAAAAAACAATAAAAAACAATGCGTGGAAAAAATACTGAGCGGATTTATATAGTTTTTTAAAAACAACGGGCAAACGGTCTGCACATCCCGGAATGGCCGAATTGAAAGCATATGTGAGTGCAGGATGAAAAAACAGGGAGTAAGAGAAATATCAAGTTAGAAAAGAAAGGTAAAAAGTCAAAGGAAACGAGGATATTAAATCACAGGAAACATGGAATCGCAATTTTATAGCCGTTAAATAATAAAATGAATGAAATAATCATACCATAATACAGAAAATTTTGGAAGGCATCGTAATGCCTGATGATTTGTTTTTCGAAAAAGAAAAGCGTATTTTAATAATGGGTGTGAAGTTTGAATGAATCATATGGAATGGATGGCTATTTCTAACTCTTTGCAAACATTCGCAGAGGATATTCAAAATTTTAGTTTTGAACAGACTCGAATAGGAGGGAGTACATGGAGAAGGAGCAGCAACGGAACTTTGTCATCCAAAAGGTAGCGGATGAATTTGATTTGGAGTATGAGTTTGTCAACCGCGTCCTTGCAAAAATGGAATCGGAGTCAGACACTCATTCCTATGGACATCAAACAATCACGAGTTTAGTAACAAAAATTCTTGATTTGTTGGATCAAGATGAATAACATTGTAATGGTTAGCAGGAATATGTGAAAAAAAAGCGAAATACTATTGTTGGTTGTCACAGTATTGTTGTAAACCGTTAGACTGATCTTTAATGTAGGGAGGATCATGCATGAATATCCATGAGTATCAAGGCAAACAGGTCTTGAAACAGTATGGTGTTGCGGTTCCGGAAGGGAACGTTGCGTTTACTGTGGAAGAGGCTGTGGAAGCAGCGAAAGCATTAGGGGGCAAAGCGGTTGTAAAAGCGCAGATTCACGCTGGCGGCCGTGGAAAAGCAGGCGGTGTCAAACTTGCCCGTTCCCTTGATGAAGTAAAACAATATGCGGAACAATTGCTTGGCATGACGCTTGTTACACACCAGACAGGCCCGGAAGGAAAAGTTGTCAAACGTCTGCTTGTCGAGCAATTGTCCGACATCAAGAAAGAATATTACATAGGGTTAGTTGTAGACCGTAAAACACAACGTGTTGTCATGATGGCATCTGAAGAAGGCGGTACGGAGATTGAGGAAGTTGCCGCAAATACACCGGAGAAAATTTTCCGCGAAGTCATCGATCCGGCAGCAGGGTTGTTGCCTTTCCAGGCCCGCAAGCTTGCATATGCAATCAACATTCCAAATGAGTTGGTCAATAAAGCCGTGAAGTTTATGACTGCACTTTATCGTGCATTTGTCGATAAAGATTGCTCCATTGCGGAAATCAACCCATTGGTTGTTACAGGCGACGGAAATGTGCTGGCGTTGGATGCGAAATTAAACTTTGATTCCAATGCATTGTATCGCCACTCGGATATTCTCGAATTGCGGGATTTGGATGAAGAAGATGCAAAAGAAATCGAAGCATCCAAGTTCGGACTTTCGTACATAGCGCTCGAAGGCAACATCGGCTGTATGGTAAACGGCGCCGGCCTTGCCATGGCAACAATGGACACGATCAAATATTTTGGCGGGCAACCGGCGAACTTCCTCGATGTCGGCGGTGGAGCGACGACAGAAAAGGTTACGGAAGCATTTAAAATCATTCTTTCCGATCCAAACGTAAAAGGCATTCTCGTCAATATATTCGGTGGTATCATGAAATGTGATGTAATCGCGAATGGCGTTGTTGAAGCTGCGAAACAAGTAGGTCTCGATCGTCCGCTGGTCGTTCGCCTCGAAGGTACGAACGTCGATTTGGGCAAGAAAATCTTGAATGAATCCGGCCTCAATATCGTGGCTGCAGAATCACTCGCAGATGCTGCGAAACGCATCGTAGAGCTCGTGAAGTAATCGGAACGGGAGGAAAAGCCATGAGTATTCTAATTAATAAAGATACAAAAGTTATTACGCAAGGAATCACCGGATCCACCGGTTTGTTCCATACAAAGCAAGCAGTCGAGTACGGTACAAAGATGGTTGGCGGCGTCACACCGGGTAAAGGTGGAACAGAGGTCGAGGGAATTCCTGTATTCAACACGGTTGAAGAAGCCGTGCAAGCGACAGGAGCAACTGTATCGGTCATTTACGTGCCGCCGGCATTTGCAGCGGATTCTATAATGGAAGCTGTCGATGCAGAGCTTGATTTGGTGATCTGTATTACGGAAGGCATTCCGGTTATGGATATGGTGAAAGTTCGAAAGTATATGGAAGGCAAGAAAACTCGCCTGATCGGTCCCAACTGTCCGGGTGTCATTACGCCCGGCGAATGTAAAATCGGAATTATGCCAGGATATATCCATCAACCTGGGCATGTGGGAGTCGTATCCCGCAGCGGCACGCTTACATACGAAGCGGTACATCAATTGACTACGAGCGGCATCGGCCAATCCACCGCTGTCGGCATCGGCGGCGACCCGGTGAACGGCACCAATTTTATCGACGTATTGAAGTTGTACAACGAAGATCCGGATACGTATGCAGTTATCATGATCGGTGAAATCGGCGGTACGGCAGAAGAAGAAGCGGCTGAATGGATTCGCGACAACATGACGAAGCCGGTTGTCGGATTTATCGCCGGTGCTACAGCGCCTCCGGGAAAACGCATGGGACATGCCGGAGCCATTATCAGCGGCGGAAAAGGTACTGCAGCAGAGAAAATTGCCGCAATGGAAAGCTGCGGCATTCGCGTTGCGCCAACTCCTTCCGAAATGGGATCCACACTGGTGCAAGTGCTTCAGGAGCGCGGGTTATTGGAAAAATGCAAAACAAAATAATTGCGTTTTGTATTATGCAACAACATACGATGGCAATGAAATGGGAAACAGCCTGATCCAAGTGATCAGGCTGTTTTTTTATACTATTGAAAAATGAATGAGCAAAGGAGAGTAAAAAAGTGAGTGAGCGTCAAAGTATATTATGTATGAGTCATATTCGCGGACTCGGTTCCAAACGTATTGCGTCGATTTTAAAGCACTTGGGCGCAAAGGGATGGTGGAGTTGCACATATCAGGATCTGCTTGCAATACCGGGGATCGGCGAAGAGTTTGCGCGAACCATTATTTGCAAGCGGGACTCTCTCGACCCGATAAAGATTGAACAATCATTGCGAACACAAGGCATTCATTTTCTGCTCCCGTCTGACAGGGGATATCCGGCAGCATTCCATGCTTTGCCGGAATCTCCATCCTACGTATTTGTGAAAGGAGAGATATTGGAACAAGACCGGATGGCAATCGCGATCGTGGGTACGAGAAAGCCTACCTACTACGGTTTGAAAGCGGCGCAATATTTGGGACAGCAAGCAGCAGAATCCGGGATTGCCGTTATTTCGGGTCTCGCCCGCGGGATCGACCGCATGGCACATGAAGCAGCGCTTGCGAATAAAGGGAGAACAATCGCGGTTTTGGCGCATGGATTGGATCAGATCTATCCAAGCGAACACGCCAAGCTGGCTGACAAAATCATGGAAAACGGTGCGCTGTTGTCTGAATTTCCGCCGGGGATGCCTGCCCGCCCGCAACATTTTACGGCAAGAAATCGTTGGATCAGCGGACTTTCCCTGTGCACGATCGTTGTAGAAGCAGGTGCAAAAAGCGGTGCGTTGATTACCGCTCAATTCGCTTTGGAGCAAGGGAAAGATGTATTGGCTGTTCCCGGCTCTATTTTCGACGGAGCAAGTGTAGGTACGAACACACTGCTGTTTGAAGGAGCGACACCGGTTCGTTCGTTTGCCGATGTCATGGATGTCATTCAGGGAATGCAATGGATCGGGCAATCCCGTCTCGAGGGATCCGATCGAATCGGTTTCATGGATACGCAGGAAAAGCTGAGTGAACCGTGTGCGCCTGAGCAAAGGAAAATTCTAAGCTTACTCTCAAGCACTGGCATTACCGTGGAAGAATTGTTAAACTGTATGCCAGAACGGTCATTATCTGAACTGCATTTGCAAATGCTGCAGTTGGAGCTGGATGGATACATCATTCGCAAGGGAGAACGGATCTATCCTGCGCGCATTTAATTAAACACCTGGCAGAAAAACGCGAAACGTGTTTGAAGCAAAATTTGGAGCCGGGAGCTTGTTGCAAGTTTGACAGGATATGTATCTAGCCAGTAATATTAGGTGAGCAAAACATCTGAACGGTATTGGAAAGAGGTAGCAGAAAGGAGAGGGGTTTGTGGCTGATTATCTCGTGATCGTTGAATCCCCTGCAAAAGCCAAGACGATTGGTAAATATTTAGGGAAAAAATATATCGTCAAAGCATCTATGGGGCACGTGCGTGATCTGCCGAAAAGCCAACTCGGTGTTGACGTAGAGGATTCCTTCTCTCCCCGTTATATAACGATTCGTGGAAAAGGAAATGTGTTGAAAGAATTAAAAGATTCCAGTAAGAAAGTCAAAGCGATTTATCTGGCTGCCGACCCTGATCGCGAAGGAGAAGCGATTGCATGGCATCTGGCACATTCTCTTGATATTGATGCACAAGAGCCTTGCCGCGTGGTGTTTAACGAAATTACGAAGCAAGCAGTCAAAGACGCTTTTCAACAGCCTCGAAAGATCAATATGGACTTGGTAAACGCACAACAAGCGAGGAGGATATTGGATCGCCTGGTCGGATATCAAATCAGTCCTCTCTTGTGGAAAAAAATCCGCAAAGGGTTAAGCGCCGGACGGGTGCAATCGGTAGCAGTTCGACTGATTGTCGATCGAGAGCAAGAAATTCGTGCGTTCAACCCGGAAGAATATTGGACGGTCACAGCGCAATTTAAAGAGCAAGGGCAAACATTTACTGCTGCGTTTTATGGATATGGAAAGAAGAAAACTCCATTGCCTTCCCGTGCGGAAGTGGATCAGTTATTGGAAGCGATTCGCGATCAGGAATTTTTCATTGAAGATGTGAAAAAGACGGAGCGCAGGCGCAATCCGTCGCCACCGTTCACAACGAGCAGTCTGCAGCAGGAAGCAGCTCGAAAGTTGAATTTTCGGGCCGCAAAAACGATGCAAGTCGCCCAACAGTTGTACGAAGGTCTTGATATTGGGGCGCTTGGAACGGTTGGTTTGATTACGTATATGCGTACAGATTCGACGCGGATTTCAACGCTTGCACAAGAAGAAGCAAAGGAATTTATCATCAGCGAGTACGGGCAGGATTTTTATCCGGCGACTTTACGCCAATATTCTACGAAAAGTGGAGCGCAAGATGCCCATGAGGCGATTCGCCCGACATCTGTATTGCATACGCCGGAAACGGTGAAGCCGTATTTAAGCCGCGATCAGCTTCGATTGTACAAACTGATTTGGGATCGGTTCGTAGCAAGTCAAATGGCTTCTGCTGTTCTTGATACGATGTCTGTTGATATGCGGATTGGAGAAGCCTTATTCCGCGCTACCGGATCGAAAATCAAGTTTCCCGGATTTATGTCTCTATATATAGAAGGAACAGATGAAAGCGAAGAGGAACAGGGATATTTACCCGATCTTCAGCCGCAACAACGATTAAAGCCGAATCAAATTGAGCCCAAGCAGCATTTTACGCAGCCGCCTCCGCGCTATACGGAAGCCCGCCTTGTGAAGACGATGGAAGAGTTGGGGATTGGCCGACCGAGCACGTATGCCCCCACGTTAGACACCATTCAGAAGCGCGGATATGCATTAATGGAAGATAAAAAACTTGTGCCGACAGAGCTGGGCGAGATTGTTGTCGATATCTTAAAAGAATTTTTTCCGCAAATTATTGATGTGGAATTTACAGCCAATATGGAGAAAAACCTGGATGGTGTGGAAGATGGCGACGTAGACTGGGTTGCCGTGCTCGACCATTTTTACAAAGACTTCCAAGATGACCTTGCAGTGGCTGAGAAAGAAATGGAAAAAATTCAAGTGCAAGAAGAATTGGCAGACGAAGCATGTGAAAAATGCGGTCGGCAAATGGTATACAAGCACGGTCGCTTTGGAAAATTTTTGGCTTGCCCAGGTTTTCCGGAATGCAGAAATACCAAACCGATTTTGAAAGAAGTTGGAGTCCCTTGTCCGAAATGTGGCGGTGATCTTGTTGAGCGGAAGGGGAAACGGCGGAAAATATTTTATGGTTGTAAAAACTATCCGGAATGTGATTATATTCTGTGGGATCCGCCAGCCAATCGCAGTTGCCCGACCTGTAAGTCCCCTCTTGTAAAAAAGAAGATTGCAAAAGGTGCGGACAAAGGCAAAACGTTAATCAAATGCTCCAACGAATCTTGCGAGTATACAGAATTGGAACCGACGGGGCAAGCGTGATGTTTGCCTCCTTTTCGATTGGAGGATACAGGTAGTGTGTAAGCAAAAAAACGTAATTGTGATCGGTGCCGGTCTGGCAGGTTCGGAAGCCGCTTGGCAGTTGGCAAAGCGGAACATTCCGGTGACTTTGTATGAAATGCGGCCGGAACGCAAGACGCCGGCACATCGATCGGATCAATTTGCCGAGCTTGTCTGCAGCAATTCATTGCGTGCAGCCGGTATTACAAATGCAGTCGGTTTGTTAAAAGAGGAAATGCGCACATTGGATTCTCTCATTATGAAGGCTGCCGATCGACATGCAGTCCCGGCAGGCGGTGCGCTTGCCGTCGACCGAGAAGCGTTTTCCGCGGCAGTCACGCAACTGTTGAGCGATCATCCGAATATACGGGTGGTGCGTTCGGAACTGCATGAAATTCCTGTTTCCGAAGACAATATTGTCGTTGTAGCCACTGGTCCGTTGACTTCCCCGGACCTGAGCCGATCGATTCAAGCGTTGACGGGCAGCGAATACTTTTATTTTTATGATGCCGCAGCGCCGATTGTCCTGAAAGAAACGATCGATTTTGACAAAGTGTATATGGCGTCACGCTATGGAAAAGGAGAAGCGGCATATATCAATTGTCCCATGGACGAAAACCAATTTCAGGACTTTTACGAAGCGCTGACGACAGCAGAAACCGTACCGCTGAAAGAATTTGAGAAGGAAATTTTCTTTGAAGGGTGTATGCCGATTGAAGTCATGGCAAAGCGCGGCAAGCAGACGATGTTGTTTGGACCGTTAAAGCCTGTGGGTTTGCCTGACCCGAAGACGGGAAAAATTCCTCATGCGGTGATTCAGTTGCGGCAAGATAACGCTGCTGCTACTTTATATAATATTGTAGGATTTCAAACACATTTAAAATGGGGCGACCAGGCGCGCGTGTTTCGGATGATTCCGGGACTCGAACAAGCGGAATTTGCCCGGTACGGTGTGATGCATCGAAACACGTACATCAATTCGCCGAAAGTATTGCAACAGACCTATCAATTGAAGGCACAGCCGAATATTTTCTTTGCCGGACAAATTACCGGCGTAGAAGGGTATGTGGAATCGGCAGCGGCAGGGTTGATCGCCGGTTTGAATGCGGCGCGCCTTTACTATGGTCAAGACGTTTTGACATTCCCCAGAGATACGAGCATTGGCTCATTGGCATACTACATAACGCATGCGTCGGTTGACAGTTTCCAGCCGATGAATGCAACATTTGGTTTGCTGCCGCCGCTCTCAGAAAGAATTCGCGACAAAAAACAAAAAAACGAACGAATTGCCAAGAACGCTCTAGATTCTTTGCAACAATTTATGAAACATGAGAGCGTTGAATCCTTCATATAGGTGTATATAGAATAGGTGTTAGCATGTAGTTGCGATTCATAACTGTGAAAATATAGGAGGTATACGATGGAACAGGCATTTCACGCAACCACAATTTTTGCTGTTCGTCGCGATGGAGTTTGCGCGATGGCGGGTGATGGACAAGTGACGTTCGGCAATGCAATGGTCATGAAACACAATGCCAAAAAAGTTCGGCGCTTATATAAAGGGCAAGTGGTGGCCGGCTTTGCCGGGTCTGTTGCCGATGCATTTACGCTATTTGAAAAATTTGAAGCCCGTTTAGAGGAATATCATGGAAATTTACAACGTTCAGCCGTTGAATTGGCGAAAGAATGGCGGATGGATAAAGTCTTGCGCAGGCTTGAAGCAATGCTGATCGTAATGAACAAAGATACGTTGCTATTGATTTCCGGCAATGGAGAAGTGATTGAACCGGATGACGATGTTGTAGCAATCGGCTCGGGCGGCAGTTATGCTTTATCGGCAGGGCGTGCCCTTGTCAGGCATTCGGATTTGAAAGCGCCGGAGATTGCCAAGGAAGCGTTGGCGATCGCGGCCGAAATCTGTGTCTATACGAATGATCATATCATAGTAGAAGTGATCGAATAGGGGGGATTGGAATGGAAAAGTCATTGGCACCGCGGCAAATTGTAGAGCAACTGGACAAATACATCGTAGGCCAAAAAGCGGCTAAAAAAGCGGTGGCTGTTGCATTGCGCAATCGTTACCGCCGCAGCAAGCTGTCGCCTGATATGCGGGATGAAGTGACACCGAAAAATATATTGATGATCGGGCCGACGGGTGTAGGGAAAACGGAAATTGCCAGGCGTCTGGCAAAACTCGTCGGAGCGCCGTTCGTAAAAGTGGAAGCGACAAAATTTACGGAAGTTGGATACGTAGGACGAGATGTTGAAGCAATGGTTCGGGATTTGGTAGAGACGGCGATTCGAATCGTAAAGCTGGAACGGATGGAAGGCGTCCGGGCGAAAGCGGAAGCGTTGGCGGAAGAGCGATTGGTACAGCTTCTTGTCCCGAATCCTGTGCAGCCGAAAAGTTTTAAAAATCCGTTGGAAATGTTGTTTCAATCAGGCGGCAATCCCCAGCAAGAATCAGCGCCGGAAACGGATTCCCTGCGGGCAGAGCGGGCCTTGGCAAGAAAACAACTGGCAAACGGGGATTTTGAAGACAAAGTGATCGAAATCGAAGTGGAGGAAACGAGCTCAGCCGCACTTGATTTCTTGCCAGGCTTGAATCAAGGGGAAATGGGCATCAACTTGCAAGAAATGTTAGGCAACATGATGCCTAAAAAAACTCGCAAACGCAAACTCACCGTCGCGGAAGCAAGGCAAGTGTTGATTCAAGAGGAAGCTTCCAAATTGATCGACATGGATGAAGTAACAGCCGAATCGGTACGGCGGGCAGAACAGTCGGGCATCATTTTTATCGATGAGATCGACAAAATTGCCGGTCGGGAACGGTCCGGTCCGGATGTATCGAGAGAAGGCGTACAAAGAGATATTCTTCCGATTGTCGAGGGATCGACTGTTATGACGAAATACGGCGCGGTAAAAACGGATCATATTTTATTTATTGCCGCTGGTGCATTCCACATTTCCAAACCGTCAGATTTGATCCCGGAATTGCAGGGCCGTTTTCCCATTCGTGTAGAACTGCAAAGCTTGACAGCCGATGATTTTGAACGGATCCTGACAGAACCAAAAAATGCGCTGCTCAAGCAATACTCCGCGCTGCTTGCAACAGAACAAGTCACATTGGAATTTACGCCGGACGCCATTCGGAAAATTGCCGAACTGGCAACACTTGTAAATGAAGAGACGGAAAATATCGGTGCACGCCGTCTCCATACGTTGTTGGAACGATTGATTGAGGATTTATCCTTCGAAGCTCCGGATATCGGCGAGACGCTCGTGACAATTACACCTGAGTACGTAACGGATAAGCTCGCGGGAATTGCAAAAAACAGAGACTTGAGCCAATTTATTTTATAATTGTGCGAATGTCAGCATGTGTTCGAATGCAGCATACAAAGAGCAGATTCGGCAGATCCTTGTCGATCTGTTTTTTTTTTTTTTTGCAACATTTTGCCGTGATTTCCATTATACATCTCCTGATGGGCGGAAAAGAAAGGGATACGATGATGTGTGGAGTTGTAATTGAAAATCAAATGATTTACAAGCAGACACATGCAGGAATTTGTCGTATTTTGCAGAATAATGTGTAGTGAAAATTTGAAAGCAGGTGAAAACATGTCGATCTTTGGTACACCTTTTTTCACCGTCATGGAAAAATCATTGGATGCGGCGACATTGCGGCAAAGAGTGTATGCGAACAATATCGCAAATATTGATACTCCGGGATTTAAACGTTCGGACGTGTCGTTTGAACGACAATTGCAAACGTATTTGCAAGGCAATACAGCCGGACAACCGTTGACCGGTTTTCGGACAGATCCGCGCCATATACCGATTCCTGGCAGTGGAGCGAATATGCTTCAGCCGACGGAATATGCAGATTCGAATACGACTGTTAACAATAACGGGAATAATGTGGACATCGATTCAGAGATGACGTTGATTGCCAAAAATCAGATTCAATATAACGCACTGGTCGAACAGATGAATCAGCAATTTTCCATGCTGCGATCGGCGATCAATGGCGGAGGTGCATAAGTGTGAGTCTGTTTCAGGGGATCGATATTAGCGCCTCCGGTTTGACGGCGCAGCGATTGCGGATGGATGTCATCGCCAATAATATCGCCAATGCGAATACAACCCGCACACCGGGCGGGACAGGGCCGTATCGCCGGGAAGTCGTAGAGTTGTCGCAAAAGCCTGCGAGTGCGTTTGGAGCAATGTTGAACCAATCGCTGAATCCGACAGGCGACGGCGTGCAAGTCACGAAGATCGCCCAGGATCAATCGCCGTTCAAGCTGGTATATGACCCGGGGAATCCCGATGCCGTGAAAGATCCGAAGAGTCCGATGTACGGATATGTACGGATGCCAAATGTCAATATCGTCACGGAAATGGTAGATTTGATATCCGCTTCCCGTTCCTATGAAGCGGATATTACGGCGCTCAATGCGTCGAAATCCATAGATATGAAAGCATTGCAAATCGGCAAATAGAAGGAGGCTTGATCTATGATACAGTCTGTAAGTTCCATCTTGCCCCAAACGGGAATTGGTTTGCAGTCTGCAGGTTCCAATTCTTCCGCCTCCGGGCAACCGTCTTTCGGCAAGTATTTGAGCCAGGCGTTGAATGGAGTCAACGATTCGATTCTGCAATCGCAAAAATTGGGGGAAGAGTTGGCCGCCGGACAAGTCAAGGATATACATACTGTCATGATCGCGGCGCAGAAAGCGACGCTGCAACTGCAATTGGCCGTGCAGGTGCGCAACAAGGCAATCGAAGCATATCAAGAGATCATGCGGATGCAAGTATAAGAGATGCAAGAGTGCTTGAAGTAACGGGGTGGAATGGTTGAATCAGCAGATTCGGCAGTTGATGGAGAAAATTACTGGTTGGTGGTCAAAATACGACGCCCGACAAAAACGGAATTTGATCATCATCGGCGCATTGGCATTGGCGATTCTGGCGATGAGCAGTTGGTTTTTGTTGCGGACCACGTATGTCGTGGCGTTTACCAATCAGGATGCCAAAAGTGCCGGTGAAATCGTCAATAAACTGACCGCTTTGAAAATTCCGTATAAAACGGAAGGGGGGAACATTTTGGTTCCTTCCCAGGATGCCGATCAGGTGAAAATGCAAATGGCGCTTGCCGGTCTTCCCAAAAGCGGATATATCACATATCAGGATATTTTTAACGCGAATAATTTAGGAATGACGCAAGGTCAGTTCGACCTGCAGAAGTTGGCGGCATTGGAGGGGAGCTTGTCACAGACCATCCAGTCCATCAACGGAATCGACGGCGCGGAAGTGCATATCGTGATGCCGCAGCAGCATTTGTTTGTAGACCAGGCTGTACAGGATGCCAAGGCGTCCGTATTGATCAATGAGGCGCCGGGTACGCAGTTGATTCCTGCACAGGTTTCCGGAATTCAACAATTGGTGGCACATGCCGTCCAAGGTTTAAAAGCGTCAAACGTATCTGTTGTGGATCAAAATGGGGTTCGTTTGAATTCCATGGATGAAGGGAGTCTGCAAAACAGCGCAAGTACAGATGTGGTGCGCGAGCTTCAAATTAAAAACCAAGTGGAAGATTCCATGGCAGAACGAATTCGCGCAGGATTGGAGCATATGTTCGGGAACGGCAATGTTACTGTGAACGTCAATGCAGATATTAATTTTGACCAGGTAACGACGCAAAGCCACACCGTTCAGCCGGTCGGAAACGGGAATACCGGGATCGTAGTGAGTGAACAGAGTTCAACTACTTCGTCTACAGGTACACCGGCAACTGGCGGCGTGCCTGGCCCTCCTTCCACTGTTCCAGGGAGTAACGTGACAACGACTGCGGGTGCCGGGAATGCCAGTTCGAATTACAATCAAAAAAGCAACACGACAAACTATGATTACAACAAGGTCGATACGACAACGAAGCAGGATCCATTCAAGATCAACAAATATACGGTAAGCGTGCTGGTCAATGCCAATCTGACGCCACAATCGATGCAACAAATTAAAGATTATATCGCAACTTCCATTGGAGCACAAAACAATGGTTCGAAAAATGCGGATATTACTGTAGCGAGTGCAAAATTCCAAGTGCCGGTCAATCCATTTACCGGAACGAAATCGATATGGTATCAAAACCCCTATGTGATTGGCGGCGGATTGTTAGGGTTGGCATTAGCGGCAGGCGGTGGATTTTTACTTGCGAGGCGTCGGAAACAGGGGGATTCGGCTTCTGAATTTGATATGGAGCCGATTTTGCCGGATGCACCTGTTATCGAAGAGACGGCACAACAAAAGTTGAGGAAGGATTTAGATTCGTTTGCAAGCAAAAATCCGGAGGAATTTGCAAATTTGTTACGGACTTGGCTGGTGGAGGATTAGAGGTGATATGAAGTGGCACGTACCCCGAAAATAACAGGGAAGCAAAAAGCCGCAATTCTCTTGATATCTCTAGGACCTGACACAGCCGCAAGAGTGTATAAGCATTTGCGTGAAGATGAGATTGAACAGTTGACGCTGGAAATTGCCAATGTGCGCAAGGTGGACCTTGAACAGAAAGATGAAATCCTTGAAGAATTCCATCAGATCTGTCTTGCACAAGAATATATTACACAGGGCGGAATCGAGTATGCAAAAGATATTTTAGAGAAAGCGCTAGGGCATCAAAAAGCTTCTGATATTATCAATCGGCTGACAGCTTCCTTACAGGTTCGTCCATTTGATTTTGCCAGGAAAGCAGATCCGACCCAGATTTTGAATTTTATCCGAAGCGAACACCCGCAGACCATTGCTCTTGTATTGTCCTATCTGGAGCCGGCTCAAGCAGCTATCATCTTGTCGGCATTGCCACAAGATATGCAATCGGATGTTGCGCGCAGAATCGCTTTGATGGAGAGCATTTCGCCTGAGATTATCACGCAAGTGGAGCGAATTCTCGAGAACAAGCTTTCGACGATGAGCGTGCATGACTCTTCCAAAGCCGGTGGTATTGACACGATTGTTGAAGTGTTGAACGGCGTGGATCGTTCAACAGAAAAGACGATTCTGGAATCGCTGGAATTACAAGATCCGGAGCTTGCTGAAGAAATCAAGAAACGTATGTTCGTATTTGAGGACATTGTCAATTTGGACAACCGCTCCATTCAACGTGTGATTCGCGATGTCGATACGAATGATCTCATGTTGTCATTGAAAGTATCCAGCGAAGATGTTCAGGAAGTGCTGTTCCAGAACATGTCGAAGCGCATGGCGGAAACCTTCAAGCAGGATATGGAATTTATGGGGCCGGTGCGGCTGCGTGATGTGGAAGAAGCGCAGCAGCGGATTGTCGGTATTATTCGGCGCCTGGAAGATGCAGGTGAAATTGTAGTATCACGCGGAGGCGGTGATGATGTCATTGTCTAGAATCATCAAGTCGACAGAAACTTCCTTAGCGCGGGCAAAAGTGATTGAAATCATCCAGGTATCTTTTGATCCCGGCCACGAACGTGATTCCGTCGATCGCAGTGATCCCGGGAAACATGAGATCGTTGAAGAGACTGCCATGCAACAAAAGTTGCTGGAGAGATTCGAGCAGGAAAAACTGCAGGCGTGGATTCAATTGGAACAGGAAAAACAGAGGTTGCAGGAAGAATATGAACAATTAAAACATGCGTTGCTGTCAGAACAAAAACAAGCGATGGAAACGGCTCGCAAAGATGGATTTGCTTCCGGATATGATGAGGGTAAAAACAAAGCATTTGAAGAATATCGAACGACCATTGAAAAGTCGGAGCAAATCCTTAGATACACGCAGCAAGAACGTCTCGACTATCTGGCAGAAAATGAACCATTTATGATTGAACTGGTATGTGAGATCGCCAGACGGGTGATTCATAGACAATTGCAAGTATCTCCCGACTTGTTGATTCCAATCATCAAGCAGGCATTGCAAGAAATTCAAGATTATCAAAAAGTTGAGATTCGGGTACATCCGGACGATTATGAGCATGTCTTTCAATCGAAACATACGTTGGTAAACTCCATACCCGGTCAAAGCGAAATTTTGATCATACCTGACAGCAATGTCGAGAATGGCGGTTGCGTCATTCAGTCGGAATTTGGAACAGTGGATGCCAGGATCGATACACAACTATCTGAAATCAAACGAGCCTTAACAAGTGTAGCCAGAGGAACAGACTAATGCGGTTGCCGAATGAGCGTTTGCAATTGTATAAAAACTATTTGCACCAAGTAAAACCGATCCGAGTCAATGGAAAAGTCACAAAGGTTATTGGCATAACCGTTGAATCACAAGGACCTGCAGCAAAAATTGGCGATATATGCAAAATTCATTCTTCCACGAGAGAAGCCACGCTTGCGGAGGTTGTCGGATTTCGGGATCATCGGGTTGTATTGATGCCATTTTCGGATATGAGCGCGATCGGACCAGGCAGTGAAATTGTCGGTACAGGGGAATCCCTGCGTGTTCGTGTAGGCAGAGAACTCTTGGGCAGAATCGTAAACGGCCTTGGCGAACCGATTGATTCATATGGGGATTTGTTCACGCAAACGGTATATCCGGCACAGCAAAATCCTCCGAATCCGCTAACCAGACCTAGAATTACGGACGTACAAGAAGTAGGCGTTCGAGCCATTGATGCACTGCTGACAATTGGACGCGGCCAACGGGTCGGCGTATTTGCCGGCAGCGGTGTTGGGAAAAGCACGCTATTAGGCATGATTGCCCGCAATACTGCTGCGGATGTGAATGTCATCGCATTGATTGGCGAGCGGGGGAGAGAAGTACGGGAGTTTATTGATAAAGATCTAGGCTCTGAAGGTTTGCAAAGATCTGTTGTGGTAGTGGCAACGTCTGATCAGCCTCCATTGATGCGAATAAAAGGAGCATTCGTCGCAACTTCGATTGCCGAATACTTTCGCGATCAGGGGTATTCTGTCAATCTTATGATGGATTCGGTCACGCGTGTGGCGATGGCCCAACGGGAAATTGGCCTGGCAATCGGAGAACCGCCGACGACAAAAGGGTATACACCGTCTGTATTTGCCCTTTTGCCCAAGTTGCTGGAAAGGGCCGGGACTTCCGAGAAAGGTACGATTACCGGTCTTTATACGGTGCTTGTCGATGGTGATGATCTGAATGAACCGATTGCAGATGCAGTTCGAGGAATTTTGGATGGACATATTGTCCTCTCAAGAGATCTTGCGAACCGGGGGCATTTTCCAGCCATTGATGTACTAGGGAGCATTTCCCGTTTGATGACAGATATTACAGACTTTGATCAAAGAGATGCAGCAAGAAAACTGCGGACGATCCTGGCGGTTTATCGGGATGCGGAAGATCTGATCAAGATCGGCGCGTATCAAAGCGGGACAAATGAAAGAGTGGATATCGCGATTCGTCATGTCGACCAAGCAGAAGATTTTTTGCGTCAGGATATGCATGAACAAGCGACTTTTTCTGACAGTCGTTTACGCTTACTCGAGCATTTTGGAGGAATCAACATATGAATCGTAAAGTTGCAACCTCAACAAAAATCGCCAATTTTAAAAAACATCTGCGCGGTACGGCAGAATTGGAGTATGAAGAAGCATGCAATCAATTGAATGCTTGGCAAAAAAAACTTGACGATAAGCAAAGGGAAGTTCATGAGGCACAGTCAAGCGTATCGATTGCATTGGAAGCGCGCATGCACACTGCAGAAATTGTATCGTGGCAGCGTTTTATCGATGTATGTAAGCAGCAAATGGCAGAATTATCGATGCACTGCCAGCGAACGGAAGCCCTCTGCAAAGAAAAGCGCGAGCGATTGATTGAAAGCTATCAGGAAGAACAAAAATGGATCGAATATCGAAATCGTCAAATCATCCTGCAAAAAAAAGCGTTGGAATTTTCTGAACAAAAATTTTTGGATGAACTTGCGGTTCAAAGAAATTCACGTCCAGAATAGAGGTGGCGTGAATGGGAGCAAAGGAAAAGAAGAATCGGTTTCAATGGTTTCTATACATCGTATGTATTCCGGTGCTGTTTACACTTTTATTATCCATGGTCGTATTAAGCATGCTCGGTTTCCCGGTCATTGGGAAATTAAAAACAGTTTTTCATTCGATGTACACACATGGGAATGCAACGAATGTGCAAAAAACGGCCAATCAAAAGCAGACAACGGCCAATCAAAATTCGAATGGAAATTTGCAAGCTGCGATCCGCCAATTGCAATCGAAAAATCAGCAACTAAATCAATCGAACAATAGCGACAATCAAGAAATTTCAGCATTGCAGCAGCAAGTCAAGCAGTTGCGGCAACAGTTGACAGCGGCCAACCAGGTTTCGCAAACATATGTTGACCAAGCGAAGGTGTATGCCGCGATGCAACCGGATCAGGCTGCGAAAATCATTCAGCAATTGCCGGAAAATGTGGCGCTGCAAGTATTGTCACATTTGCAGCAAACGACAGAAGCTGCCATTTTCGACAAAATGGATCCGAAAACCGCTGCAAACTACCTGGCAAAACTTGCCCATTAACGGCAGGTGATTTTTTGAAAGGAGGTGATAACGATGGGGTTCGGAGCAGCTTTTATACGATCGCAAACTCAACTTTTGACGCAAGGAGCCAAGGGGACATCTGCGAAAACCAGCCAGGACAGCGCGCAAGGACAAAGCAATACACAGGGCCAGGGAATATTTGCGGAATTTCTAAAATTCGAGCAGATTCTCCTGCCGGCAAAGAAGATGAATGCAGCGTTTCCGACTGTCGATGCAAAACACAAGACAAGTACAACGAAAGACATGTCAAATCCAGAGACGCTACAAATCGTATTGCAATCGCTGCAAGCGTCGATTTTGCAGTTGCAGCACGTCATGCAGGCAAATCAAAGTTTGCCTCGCGTTTTGGACCAGCAGCAGAAAAAAGCTGCAGATCAATTGCTCACGGACATCGAGTCGTTTCTCGGACAAATCAAAGCAAACGCAGCCGGATTAGGAGTTCAAAATGATGCAATCAAAACAAACCCCCTGTTCGACTCGTTGCAGACACAGTGGCAAACAGTTAAGCAAGATCTTCAATCTCTTGCAAAATTTCCCGCTCTGGATCCGAGAATTTCGAAGATTCTAGACTCTGTAAGGAATTTTCAATTGCTGCAAACAGCATCCCAAAAACCATCCGGCGTTTCGCTGCAAAATCCGCTTATGGCAAGTCAAATTCATACGAGTCCTGCTGCAGATCAAGCAGTTGTTGATGCAATGACTCATAACAGCAGTGCCAAAGCGGAACCTGTCAAGAAAAACGCTCTCATGCAACAGGATGCGGGCAATGTCTTGCAAGGCATGGCGGGTTCGTCTGTTTCAAGCCATACAGTCAATGTCAATGTACCGGAAAAAGTGCCTGTAGCACGTTTTTCCACCGCATTTCAACAGATGTTGGATCAAAGTATGCACCAAGCCGGTACAGGCATCATGCAAGACCAGAATGGAACGACACAATTCCGCATGAAGCTGGTCCCGGAAGGACTGGGTGAAGTGCATGTCGTCATAACGTCTGACAATTCTCAAGTATCTGTACAATTGACAACTGCGACAGATCAGGCAAGACAGTTGTTGGAAGCACAAACACAAAATTTGCGTGATATCTTGTCTGCGAAGGGACTCACCTGCGATTCGGTTCAAGTGACAACCGGTGTTCCGGATCTGTCTTTCGCTTTTTCCCAATCGGGGGATCAATCCAATAAACAGTGGAGCGAACGTTCTTCCAAGAATGCCAAAGCTCTTGGGAATATTGCTGACATACAAGCGGATGAAGAGGGCAACAGCGCCGTATGGCAGAAGAGCATGCCGGAATCTGTGCGGCTGGATTCCCGTGACTACCAGCCAAAATACACGCCCGAATTTGATGCGACCGCATAAGCGATCTTGTTTCTTCAGATTTTTGCCGGATTGGAGTGATATGCATGAGCAGTACAGGTGTAACAAGCACAACGGGTTCGCAACCAGCCAGTCAAAATGTTGCCCAAAGTATTACACAAGCGACGAACAACGCATTAGGCAAGGATGCATTTTTGCAGTTGCTGGTCACGCAGATGAAGTACCAGGATCCGCTGCAGCCGATGAATAATACACAATTTGTGTCGCAGTTGGCGCAGTTTAGTTCACTGGAACAAATGAGCAATGTGGCCAATGAGCAGCAAAGCATGATCACGCAAATCGAAGGTTTGCGACAATCGACGCAATTGGGGGTCGGATTTCAATTGCTCGGTACGAATGTGCAAGTGCAGACAACCGATTCGTCCGTTTCCGGGCAAGTGACTGCAGTCAAAAATGATCCGAATAACGGCACCGTATTGGTGATCGGCAATACGAACGTACCTCTTTCCACCATACAATCCATCGAGAAAGGGTGATAAAGATATGCCGTCAGACTGGATCTACGGTCAAAGTCTCTATCGTCCTGTTTCGAAGCCGGAACATGCGCCAGCGCACCAGCAGCAACGCAAATCCGTTCCAATTGGCCATTCGAAACACTCGTTTGCAGACGTTTTGCACACGAAGATCCAAGCGTCCGGAAATCAGTCGGAAATAGAGACAGACGATCGGCCGCTGCTCTTTTCAAAACACGCAGAAGAGCGATTGCGACTGCGCTCGATACAAATTACACCGGATCAAATGCGCAGAATTCAATCGGGGATTGAACAAGTGGCGCAAAAAGGCGGAAAAGATTCTTTGGTCATATGCGGAAATGTATCCCTTGTTGTGAATATACCAAAGCGTACTGTCATTACGGCATTGGATGGAACTGCACCCAACAATCATGTCTTTACAAACATCGACAGCGCCGTGATCGTATAAGCCGGACCTCTTGGAGGAAGCTTGCGGGAAACGGAAGGACAGAAGTTTCCCCGGTACGCCAATACTTAAAGGAGGGTTTATTCATGTTAAAATCGCTGTATTCAGGAATTTCCGGCATGCATGCATTTCAAACAAAATTGGATGTGATCGGAAATAATATCGCAAACGTCAATACGGTAGGGTTTAAAACCGGCCGTGTCATGTTTAGCGACATTTTAAGCCAAACGGTGCAAGGCGCTTCAGCGGGCAACGGAAATGGAATCGCCGGCACAAATCCGCAGCAAATTGGACTTGGCACGCAAATCAGCAACATCGATACGATCTTTACAAATGGAAGTCCGGAGACGACAAACAATCCGCTTGATGTCGCGATCAGCGGCGACGGCTTTTTTACAGTATCCAATGACGGCGGTACAACACAGTATTATACCCGGGCGGGAGACTTCTCCATTGACAACAATGGGTATTTGACACTCCCCAACGGATATCAGGTATTGGATTCCAACGGCTCACCCATTCAAATTCCCAGCGGCAGCAAATTTACGTCGATTGCGCCGGACGGGACGGTTACATATTCCGATCTGGCGACTGGAACACCGACAAAGGGACCGCAAATCGGGTTGACTGTGTTTCCGAATCCGGCAGGTTTGACGAAAATCGGCGGCAACATGTACCAAGCGTCCGACAACTCCAATCCTGGCGGAGCGACATCGCTTCCCACTCCAGTTGCTCCTGGGACGGGTGGCACAAATCAACTTCAAGTGGGCACGCTGGAAATGTCAAATGTCGATTTGACGAATGAGTTTGCCGAGATGATTGTTGCACAGCAAGGGTTTAATGCAAACTCCAAAATTATCACGACAGACAATCAAATTTTGCAGACTGTCGTGAATTTAAAGCAATAATCGTTTTTAATAGTGCGCGTTCAAATTTTCATTTTGATTGGAAAAGCGTGGGCGAAGGCGTATCTACCTTCGCCAGGTTCCGGGGAGGATTGGGTTATATGATACGCCTTACACGCTTGAATGGTTCGAAAATGGTTGTAAACGGTTTGTTTGTAGAGATGATTGAAGCGACGCCGGATACGGTAATTACATTGACTACCGGGAAGAAAATAGTCGTCAAAGAACCGGTCGATGCAGTGATCGATGCGGTCGTTCAATTTTATCGAACGGTCGGTTTCATCAAACAAACCGTGCTTGTCAAAGCGGAGGGTACCAATACCAATGAAGAATAAATTAGTAAAAACGATGATCCTGATTTTGCTGATCATCACCGTACTCGCTGTTGGAATTGTATTTGGATATGTTTATTTTTTCAAATCGCCGGGAGTGAACAAACCTCATGTACCAACAGCGGCTGAAATGTCGGCTGCCCAATATGCGCTGCCGCAAATTACCACGAATCTGCAAGGAGGCAGCATTATTCAGGTCACCATCACGCTGCAGGCAGATTCCAGCAAGGCAAAAGATGAGCTTGACAAACGCAAGGCGCAAGTCATGGACACAATTAACGGTTTGCTGCATGACATGACCAAAGTGGATTTGGAAAAACCGGATGGATTGAATCTGCTGAAGAAAAAAATTATTCAAAGCATCAATTCCTATATGAGTGATGGTAAAGTGACGGATGTGTACTATGCAAATCCGATTATTCAATAAGCACAAGAGAGAAAGATATTCTGTCATCAAGAAGCAAAAGGTTGTAACGAGGGAGAGGAGTGGTGGAATTGGCTGAAGTTTTATCTCAAGCGGAAATTGACGCCCTTCTTTCTGCATTATCTTCTGGAGAATTGATTGCAGACGACATTCGAAAAGACGAAACGGAACGAAAAGTCAGGGTTTACGATTTCAAACGCGCCATGCGTTTCTCAAAAGATCAAGTACGCAGTATGACAAGGATTTTTGAAAACTATGGACGGTTTTTAACATCCTATTTTTCGGCGCAATTGCGTACGTATGTTGAAATAGACGTAGCTTCTGTCGATCAATTGCCCTATGAGGAATTTATCCGCTCGATCCCCAAAATGACAATTTTAAATATATTCAATATTCATCCTTTAGAAGGAAAATTTGTCATGGAAATTAATCCGAATGTCGCTTTTGCCATGCTTGACCGGCTGATGGGGGGAACCGGAAATCTGATGGAAACGTCCCGCAGTTTGACAGAAATTGAAACGTCTGTCATGGAGCAGATTTTCCATCGGGCATTAGATAGTTTTCGTGATGCTTGGAAAGATATTATCGATTTTCTGCCGGAACTTGATGTAATTGAAGAAAACCCGCAATTTATGCAGTTGGTGTCGCCGAATGAAACGGTTGCCGTTGTAACGTTAAGTGTAAAAATAGGTGAAATTACCGGAATGATTAATTTTTGTATGCCGCATGTGGTGCTTGAACCGATTATTCCCAAACTTTCCGTTCATTATTTTGTCGATCAGCAAAAATCGAAACGGGAAAGGCCGGAAGATCAGGAAACCATCAAAAAACAGTTGAATCGGGCATTTGTAACTGTGAGCGCCGAGCTTGGGCATACCAGAATTCAAGTACGGGAACTCCTGGAATTAAGTGTCGGGGATGTAATTACATTGGATGATTCCATTGATGATCGCATAAAGCTTTTCGTAGGCGGCAAACAGAAGTTTTTTGGGCAACCTGGCTTGTATAAAGGAAAGGTAGCTATGCAAATCACTTCCGTAATCGATGAAGAAGGAGGGCTGGACGAATGAATAATAAAGATTTGTTGTCACAAGAGGAGATTGATGCGTTACTTCGTCAGGGTTCCCAAGACGAAGCGTCCACGACTCCCGCTTCTGATTTAATAGATCATGCCATGTATGTCAGGGACTATTTGACCGAATTCGAACAAGACACAATCGGTGAAATTGGCAACATTACATTTGGAACGGCTGCGACAACGTTATCCACATTACTGCGGCAAAAGGTCGATATTACAACACCCACTGTATCTGTCGTAAGGCGAGACGAAATTGCGGACGATGTACCGCTTCCGCATGTAACGATCCGCGTCGAGTATACGGATGGATTTGAGGGGGCCAACGTATTGGCCATTCGCACCGATGATGCAAAGATCATCGCTGACTTAATGTTGGGCGGTGATGGAACAAATGTTGCAGATGAATTAAATGAACTGCATCTGAGTGCCGTCGCGGAAGCAATGAATCAAATGATGGGATCCGCTTCAACATCCATGTCCACTTTATTCAATAAATTTGTCAACATCTCACCTCCGGCTGTCGAGGTCATTGATTTTACCGGATTTTCCATGGAAAGCTTATTTCCCAATGACACGATACTGTTAAAAGTTTCATTCCGGCTGATCGTCGGTACATTGATCGATAGTCATATTATGCAATTGTTGCCAGTCACGTTTGCGAAGACTTTAATCAGTGCTTTGACGGGTGGCATGATGGATGCGCCAGTGGATTCGGCGCCAAGTTCAACGCAATCGCAACGTTCACTGCAGCGAGAGGATGTTGTGGCGCCACATGCACCAGTGCAACAGCCGATCGTGGATGCACTGCCGAACCGAAATGACGGAATTCCATATGCACCAAATCCTGCAGCAACTTCCAATCATATGCCGGAATATGCAGGACCGGGCGGTTCTGGCAATATGCCGGGAAATACAGGATATATGCCGCCATATGGGCAGCCCATGTATCCCTCCAATCCGTATCAGGGATATGGCGGGTATCCGCCCAACCAAGCAGCATCGGCGTATGGTGCATATGCGACGGAACGGCCGAAAGTGATGTCGGAACCCAAAAATGTGCAGCCTGCACAGTTTAGCCCATTGGAAGGCAATATGCATTCATATGCAAGTATGGGGAATCTTGATTTATTGTTGGATATTCCGTTGTCTGTTACTGTAGAGTTGGGGCGCACACGGAAATTGATACGTGAAATTCTCGAACTTGCTCCAGGGGCGATTGTGGAGCTTGATAAATTAGCTGGAGAGCCCGTTGACATTCTTATCAATAATAAGTTGATTGCAAAAGGAGAAGTAGTCGTCATCGACGAAAATTTTGGCGTGCGGGTCACCGATATTATTAGTCCGGCTGACCGTATACGCAAACTTCAATAGCAGCAGAAGTTACGTTAGCAGCAGAAGTTACGTTGCTATTTCCAAATATATAATTTTATTTCTTGAAGGAGAGATTGATAGCATGCCAGCGAAAATTTTGATTGTGGATGATGCTGCATTTATGAGAATGATGATTAAAGAGATCATTTCAAAAAATGGGTATGAGGTTGCAGGCGAAGCGAGCGATGGTGCTCAAGCCGTGCAAAAATATAAGGATTGCCATCCGGACTTGGTAACAATGGACATAACAATGCCGGAGATGGATGGTATTCAGGCGTTGCGGGAGATTCGCAAATTTGATCCGGGTGCTAAAATTATTATGTGTTCTGCGATGGGGCAGCAGGCAATGGTTATCGATGCAATACAAGCAGGAGCCAAAGATTTCGTTGTCAAACCATTTCAAGCAGATCGTGTAATCGAAGCGATCAAAAAAACGTTAGGGTAATTACGGATTGATCATGAAATACTCGTCATGTTCGTTTGTCATAACTGCCAAAAAAAACTTGGTAGGTATGCTTTTTGGTATATTGTATACATTTGTTCCGGTTTATGTTTTTGCTGCTCCACAGACTGTGCAAGGGTTCTATCATAAGGATACGGCCGGTTCGCAAACGAATGATATCACCGGACAAACGGCCGCTACATCCGGATGGATCACAGCATTCCAGACAATTCTTGCTTTATTGATTCTGGTGGCTATCATTTATTTTGGCTTAAAACTATTAAATCGAAACATGTCTCGCCAGCGTTCCAGCTTGGTTGTTCAAGTTTTGGCGCAACAGCCGTTGACGACAAGTCGGAGTATTCATCTGGTAGAAATCGCAGGCCAATTGTATGTGTTGGGTGTTGGAGAATCGGTCACGTGTCTCGATAAAATTACGGATGAATCCACGATTCGGAACATTATCGAAAAAGTGAACCAAACACAAGAGCCTGTCAACTCTTTTCAAAATCTGGGCAGTTGGCTATCTCCATACAAGAAACAGTTGGCAACGCTTGTGCGGCGAAAGAGACAACGATTCAACGATCCGAATACGGATGCCGAATCGATTGAGGCAAGCAATTTTCAAGAGGCGTTGGAACGTCAGTTGGAATCCTTGCGCACCGTGCGGGAATCCTTGGAGATGGATCGGCAAATATCAGAAAATGATCATGATCATCAGAAGGAAAACAGGGGGAACGGATGAAAACGCGCGTTACGCTACTATTCGTGAGTTTGCTAATCGGTTTTATTTGGTTCTCGACTGCTTCCGGTCAAGTGTATGCAGCTACTTCAACACCTGTCATTCCGGGTGTCCAATTTGGAATTAATACGTCAGATCAACCGCAAAATGTGGCAACTTCTTTACAGATTCTATTAGTATTGACTGTCTTGACATTGGCGCCGGCAATTTTGGTATTGATGACATCCTTTACAAGGATCGTCGTTGTATTGTCTTTTGTGAAAAATGCGTTGGGAACTCCTCAAGCGCCGCCAAGTCAGGTTTTAATTAGTTTGGCATTATTTCTGACGTTATTTATTATGACACCCACATTTTCACAGGTGAATCAGACCGCACTGCAGCCGTATTTGGCCGGAACGATTTCACAGTCGGAGGCGCTGCAAAAGGCGGAGATACCCTTTAAACACTTTATGGCAAAAGAGACGCGGGAGAAGGATTTGGAGTTGTTTTTGCAATACCGCCACGACCCGCAACCGAAGTCGATTGAAGACATTCCTTTGTCTGCATTGGTTCCCGCCTATACGATCAGCGAGTTGAAGACGGCTTTTCAAATCGGCTTTATGATTTATATTCCGTTTATTGTGATCGATATGGTTGTCGCTACGACGATCATGTCGATGGGCATGGTGATGTTGCCGCCTGCGATGATTTCCTTGCCATTTAAAATTTTATTGTTCGTCATGGTTGACGGATGGTATCTTGTCGTGAAATCCTTGTTGGCCGGCTATCAATAATGTGAGCAGAAGTTGGATGGCGGATCAAGGAAAATTGCCCGGCAACAAAAGAGGGAATACCGTAAAATACATGGAATGGAAGGATGGAAAGATGGGAGAAGAACTGATTTTTAAAATAGGGGAAGATACGTTGATGACTGTCCTTAAAGTTTCTGCTCCTATATTAGTGTTCGGACTTGTCGTTGGATTGCTCGTCAGTGTTTTTCAGGCAGCAACGCAAATTAATGAACAAACATTGTCTTTTATACCGAGAATTTTGGCCATATTTTTGGCAATGCTGCTATTCGGGCCATGGATGTTGCATGTGATGTTGGACTTTACTCGGGGAATTCTAAATAATTTATCCAGCTTTATCTATTAATGAACAGCATGTTCGATATTTTTGGGCATTTGGTCTTATTTTTACTTGTTCTTGGAAGAGTTGCGAGTATGGTCATGGTTATGCCATTTTTCAGTGTTCGGTATATTCCGGCACAAGTTAAAATTGCGTTTGCGATGATTGTTGCGCTTTTGATTGTCGAGACAATCTATTCTGGTACTATGGGTCATGACCTATCGATACTTTCTTTTGGCCAGTTTTTATTTTTGTTCGTAAAAGAAGTGTTAGTGGGACTTTTATTAGGCTTTATTTCATCTTTGGCTTTTGCAGCGATTCAATTTTCAGGCCAATTAATTGATGTTCAGATTGGATTTTCCGCAATTACGATTCTCGACCCGCAAAGCAATCAACCTTTACCGGTCATCGGTAATTTTGAATATATACTTGTGTTTTTTATTTTTTTATTAGAAGACGGACACCAGGCGTTAATTGAAGCGATGCTGCAAAGCTTCACGTTGATACCGGTAGAACATGGAGTATTTACGGCATCGATTTTGAACACGATAATTCAGTCGTTTTCCGTATTGTTTTTAATCTCTTTAAAACTTTCCATCCCGATCATTGGCGCTTTATTTTTAACGGATGTCGCATTAGCGGTGATTTCGAAGGCAGTTCCGCAAATTAACGTGTTTTCCTTGGGGTATCCCGTAAAAATATTCATTGGATTGTTTTTGTTGGCAGTCATCATTCCGACACTTGCTATGCTGTTTCATGCACTATTCCAAACCATGTTTGCAGAAATTGATGACGCTTTGCATGCGTTGGGAGGTGTGGCACGCAAATGAATTGGCATCTGCAACAATTTGCCGGGGAAAAAACAGAAAAGGCAACGCCGAAGCGAAGACAAGAAGCCCGTGATAAAGGACAAATCCCCCGCAGTCAAGATTTGAATCAAGCGGTTGGATTGCTGTTGGCTATCATTGGTTTGAAAATTTTTGCATTCGATATGTTCGGACATATCACCGAGTGGTTAAAAAATCGTTTGGGATATGTGTATCACACGGACTTGACTGCTTTGGATTTGCAAAATCTTTTTATTCAGTCCAGCAAAGCAATGGCGGTTGTGGTTCTGCCAATCCTCGCCATATTATTCATCGGCGGCATGGCTGTTTCGTATTATCAGCTCCGTGGTTTTTTTTCATTGCAATTGCTGGTTCCGGATTTCAATCGTTTAAATCCCATCAGCGGGATTCGTAAATTTTTTTCACTTCGTTCCACATTGGAAGCTGTAAAAGCTTTATTAAAAATCGTCATTATTGCAGGAATTCCTTACAGTTCGTTTCAGAGTGCCGCGTCCCATTTCAGTGAATGGGCTGATATATCGCCGATCGACATGATTTCTGTCATCGGGAATTTAACGTATCAAATCGTTTTGAAAATTGCAGTTGTGTTACTGATATTGTCAATCTTTGATTATATCTATCAAAAATATGAATTTGAAAAAAGCATTCGGATGTCGAAACAGGACATAAAAGACGAACGAAAAAATGCAGAGGGAGATCCGGCAATCAAGCAAAAAATTCGCCAGCGAGGATATCAGCTCGTATTGAGACGGATGATGCAGGAAGTGCCGAAAGCAGATGTTGTGATTACAAACCCGACGCACTTTGCGGTAGCGCTGCAATATGAAGCAGGCATGCATGCGCCCGTTGTATTGGCGAAGGGCGTTGACGAGTTGGCACAACGGATGAAGCAAATTGCCCGCGATCACGATGTCGCAATTGTGGAAAATCGCTTGTTAGCCCGTACAATTTATCACACAGTTGAGCTTGGGCAGGAGATTCCAGGAGAATTGTTCCAAGCAGTTGCTGAAGTATTGGCATATGTCTACCGTTTGCGTAAAAAGGCGTAATCGAACTGGAAAATGTGTGGATATGGAATTCTTGTTTGCCGTTTGTCATGAAGCTGTTTGAATATACTGTTGTAATTTATCAAAAGGATGGAATTTAATTGAGGGAATCAATATGAAATCTCGTTCTGCCGAATTGACCATTATACTTGCAGTGCTAAGCATTATTTCTATGATGGTTATTCCCATTCCAACGCCTTTGCTTGATGTGTTGTTGATTGTGAATATCGGTGTTTCTTTTATGATTTTGCTTGTCGCGATGAACACGACGGAAGCGTTGCACTTCTCTGTGTTTCCGTCTTTATTGCTATTGACTACGTTGTTTCGGCTTGCGCTAAATGTGTCGTCCACGCGGGCGATTTTGTCTACGGGCAACGCAGGCACAGTGATTCATACGTTTGGAAGTTTTGTCATAGGAGATAACGCTGTCGTCGGGTTCGTCGTCTTTTTGATTCTTGCCATTATACAGTATCTGATTATTACACGGGGAGCGGAGCGGGTGGCGGAAGTTGCCGCACGATTCACTTTGGATGCGATGCCCGGGAAGCAGATCAGTATTGATGCAGATCTGAACGCAGGTCTGATTAATGAAAAAGAAGCAAGAGAACGGCGGGAAACGATTGAAAAAGAAGCGGATTTCTTTGGCGCCATGGATGGTGCGATGAAATTTGTCAAAGGTGACGCCGTTGCATCGATGATTATTGTCGCCATTAATATTATCGGCGGCTTTATTATCGGCATGGCGATGAATGGAGATTCTTTGACAACCGCTTTGCAAAATTACACGATCCTCTCTGTTGGCGACGGTTTGGTCAGTCAGCTTCCAGCTCTGTTGATTTCTACGTCATCCGGTTTAATTGTGACTCGCTCTGCCTCAGGTGGTACGCTTGGCGATGAACTGACGCGCCAATTGTTCAGTTTTCCCAGGTTCATGTATATTGTAGCCGGTGTGTTGACATTGTTTGGGATCCTGACGCCAATCGGCCCGATCCGAACATTGCCTGTTGCAGCACTTTTGGCATATGGCGGCTATCGCATGACGCAAAATTTAAAAACGACGGAAATGCAAGCGTCTAAAAAAGAAGTTGCTGCAGAAGAAGCGGAAGTGCGTTCTCCAGAAAGTGTCATGTCGTTCATTCAGGTTGATCCCATTGAATTTGAATTTGGGTATGCGTTAATCCCGTTAGCCGATTCCAAACAAGGTGGCGACTTGCTTGACCGTGTGATCATGATTCGCCGACAATGCGCGCTGGAATTGGGAATTGTCGTGCCAGTGATTCGAATCCGTGATAATATTCAATTAAAGCCGAATCAGTATTCGATCAAGATTCGGGGAAATGAAGTATCGAACGGTGAATTGCTTCTCGATCATTATTTGGCGATGAGTCCGGGTATAGATGACCCGGCAGTAACAGGGATTCCTACAACGGAGCCTGCATTCGGTCTGCCTGCTCTCTGGATTCATGGAAATGTTCGTGAACGAGCGGAATTGGCAGGGTATACAGTTGTGGATCCACCTTCTGTTGTTGCCACGCATTTGACGGAAGTCATCAAGCGGCATGCACATGAATTGCTTGGAAGACAAGAGACAAAAGCTTTGGTCGACTCGATCAAGCCGACACATCCGACATTATTGGACGAGCTTATACCTGGTTTGCTAAGTATTGGAGATATTCAGAAAGTGTTAGGCAATTTATTGCGGGAAAAAGTATCCATTCGCGATCTTGTTACCATTTTAGAAACACTTGCAGACTATGCAGCGATTACGAAAGATCATGCGTTATTGACAGAATATGTCCGACAATCCCTGGCTAGGCAGATCAGTCAGCAGTATTGCGTAAAAGGCCAGGTATTACCGGTCATTACGTTATCTGCCGCCGTTGAAAAACGGTTGGCCGATGCCATTCAACATAGTGAGCAGGGTGCTTACCTCGCCCTTGATCCAAGAGTTTCCCAACAAGTGTATCATGCCTTGAATGAGCAAATCGGGCGGCTTACGACACTTGGCCAACAACCTGTTGTGATTACTTCGCCAGCCGTTCGTCTGCATTTCCGGCGAATGATTGAACGGGTTTTGCCAGATGTACCTGTCTTGTCCTATAACGAATTAGATGCGGCGATTGAAATCCAGTCTTCCGGGATGGTGAGTATTTAATGTTAGTGAAACGATATATTGTAAAAGAGGTTCCAGAAGCGTTATCCCAGATTCGTCAAGATCTTGGAGCAGACGCGATGATACTAAGTACAAAAAAAATTCAAACAAAAGGTTTTTTGGGCCTGTTTAGCCGTATTAAAATTGAAGTGATTGCCGCGGCATCCGATTCATTCGAACGAGCCACGCCCAAACAATCGCCACAGTCCGTTCGCGTCCGGGAAGATCAGGCAGCATCTCCATTGAAAACACAAGGGATTGGTACAACAACATTGCTGGCAGACAAATCGGATGATCTGCCGAATGTGGGAATTCGTACATATTCCCGTGAAACCCTCCATGAAAACCGGATGAAAATGGAAGAAAAAAAACAGCAGCACACTTCGATTTCTTTACAGCAAACACATGAACAAGATGTGATGGGGGAACTGAAAGCATTAAAAAAACTTGTCAGCCGCATTACGGAAACCAATCAAAGCCAACTCCCGAAACCTTTGCTTGCGATTCGCCAAATCTTGCTGCAGCAAGAGATTCTTGCAGAACGGGTCAATGAAATGATTGCAAACGTATTGGAAGAGGCAGACCAAACATGGGATTTGAAAACATACCGCTGGAAAACAGAGCAAATATTGCTCGATGAGATGAGCGTGTGGACAAAAGATGCGACAATTGAAGCAAGTACACGGGTTGCCGCTTTCGCTGGCGCCACAGGCGTCGGTAAAACGACGACAATTGCGAAAATCGCAGCAGAACAAGTTCTCAAATATCGGAAAAAAATTGCGCTCATAACGACAGATACGTATCGAATCGCTGCTGTCGAGCAATTGCGAACGTATGCCAATATATTAAATATTCCAATTGAAGTCGCGTATACGCCGGACGATTATAAGAAAGCGTTGCAAACGTTTCAAACATGCGATTTGATTTTAGTCGATACAGCAGGCCGAAATTATCATGAACAAAAATTCATAAAAGAAATTCAGGATTTTTTTGCAGTGGAACGTCCGCAAGAACTTTATCTCGTGTTATCGTCTACCAGTAAAATGGCAGATGTTCAAAAAATGATACAAAATTTTTCGGATTTGGAAATTGATAAATATCTGTTTACAAAACTTGATGAAACGACAAGTTACGGCGCCATCTACAATGTGTTGCGATCGCAGAAAAAACCGTTTACATATGTGACAGACGGCCAAAATGTTCCAGATGATTTGTCCGTTTTGACACATGCAAAACTTGCAAATTTGTTGATAGGTGAGAATTCCTATGTTTGATCAGGCAGAGCATCTTCGATTGTTAACCAAACAAGAACAAAAACTACCGTTGCAAGCCCCAAAGCTTCTGATGATATCAAGTGGAAAAGGGGGCGTTGGGAAATCGAATCTGTCTTTAAATTTTGCTTTGGCATTACAACAGATCGGCCATCGAGTATTATTGATCGATGCTGATATTGGATTTGCGAATATTGATGTGTTGATGGGAATTCGCAGCACACATCATTTTTTACAAATGGCACAGTCGGATTTATCCATTTTCGATGTGATGAACACAGGACCGCTTGGCTTGAAGTTTATCGCAGGAGGTTCCGGTTTTTCTGAGATATCGTATTTAACGGCTGATCAGATTCAAGTGTTGATCAACCAAATGTCAATGTTGGAAAACCAATTTGATTATATTGTCATCGACACGGGTGCAGGTATTCAGGAGTATACGTTAAAGATGGCTTCCATCGCAGATGATTTGTTGATTGTGACGACTCCGGAACCGACGGCGATTACGGATGCCTATGCATTGATTAAAGTACTCGTAGGGCGAATTCAAGCGCCTGCGATCCGATTGGTGGTCAATCGGGTGGCAAGTTTGGTAGAAGGCAAGGAAGCTGCCGATAAAGTTGTATTGGTTGCGAAAAAATTTTTAAATACACAAATCCAGGTATTGGGTTATATTTATGATGACCCGAACGTTCAACGGGCAGTCATGAAGCAACAGCCTTTATTGCTTTTTCAACCGAACTCGACGGCCGCCAAATGTATGCAGCAGTTGATTCGGAATTATGCGACAGGAGAGCCTAAAGAGCCTATCAGAAGGATGTCAGGCAATAGTTTCATAAATAAAATGATGCGATTGTTTAGTAAATAATGGGGAGTGAATCAATGATGCAACCCATACGAGTACTTGTCGTTGATGATTCTGCTTTTATGAGAAAGTACATTACAGATATTTTACAGCAAGATCCGGGTATACAAGTTGCAAGAACTGCCAGAAACGGCAAGGAAGCTTTGGCTTTCATTTCTGCGATCCAACCGGATGTGATCACATTAGATATTGAGATGCCGGTCATGGATGGTATTTCTACATTAAAGCAGCTTGTGCAAACAAGCAAAATTCCTGTCATCATGTTAAGTTCGCTTACTCAGGATGGCGCTGATAAAACAATAGAATCGCTGGAAATCGGCGCTTTTGATTTTGTCGGAAAACCGTCCGGTACGATCTCGCTGGATTTGGATAAAGTTGGTGAACATTTACGGGCAAGAGTAAAGGCGGCCGTTTCCAGCAAACGCATAAAAGTACAAACCGGGTACATAGATGCTGCACAAGCTGCACCGCTTCAGCAACAAAAGAAAGAAGCAAAAACAACTGCACAAAAAAACCCGGATATCATCGCTATCGGCGCTTCGACTGGCGGACCGCGGGCGCTTCAAGTCGTGCTGACGCATTTACCGGCGGATGTGCCGCCTGTTGTGATCGTTCAACATATGCCTCCTGGTTTTACCAAATCATTGGCGACCCGCTTAAATCAGTTATGCAAAGTACGCGTTTCGGAAGTTGTGGATGGGGAACTGTTGCGTTCCGGTCATGCGTATATTGCGCCAGGCGGGTATCAATTTCGCGTTGAGCATCGAGCTGGCCAGATGTTTGCGAAAGTGAATGCAGATGCTCCTGTCAACGGCCACCGGCCATCTGTAGACGTATTGTTTGAATCGTTGGCAGGGATCCCTTCGATTTGTGTATATGCGGCAATTTTAACGGGTATGGGAAGTGATGGAGCAATCGGCATCGCGAATATCAAGCGCCGAGGAGGATTTACCATCGCAGAGGCAGAAGAAAGTTGCATCGTCTTCGGAATGCCTCGAGCAGCAATCGCAAAAGGCGGTATCGATGTGGTTGTGCCATTGTCGAGAGTTGCTGCAGAATTGATCAATTACCGGGAACCATTATAGGAGGCAATTGTCATGGACATGAATCAGTATTTATCAATGTTTATCGACGAATCAAGAGAGCATTTGCAGTCATTGAATGATGAGCTATTGAACCTTGAACAGTCGCCGGATTCGCTCGATACGATTCAGGTGATTTTCCGATCGGCCCATACTCTTAAGGGAATGGCTGCAACGATGGGATTTGAACAAATGGCGCATTTGACTCACGAAATGGAAAACGCTCTTGATTTGATGCGAAACGAAAAACTCAACGTGACCACAGGAGTTATGGATATTTTATTTACATGTGTCGATTTATTGGAAGCCCAGTTGTCGTCGATTATTGAACGAGGCAGCGATACGGATATCGATATTTCACAACAGGTCGAGCTGTTGCGGGCGCTGGTAGCTGGAAAACCGATGACGGAAGCACAGCAACTGGCGGCAGCAGAGGCAGCAGCGGCAACCGCAACGGTTGCGCCAGTTGCAGGAAGTGCGGACGCAGCAGATCAAACCGATTTTTTATTGAATCAATATGAACAAGCCGTGATTGGGCAGGCCGTTGAAAAAGGTTTTACAGCATACATCGTTACAGTAACATTATCTCCGCAATGCATGCTGCGCGCTGCGCGGGCGTATATGGTCGTAGATGCGTATGAACAAATTGGCGAACTTTTGCGTGCTGAGCCATCCGTTGAAGATTTGGAACAGGAAAATTTTGAATTTGATTTTCGTTTGCTGCTGATGACTACAGAATCTTCTGAGTCGATACAAGCGGTTGGATTGCGCATTTCGGAAGTTGCTTCCATCGATGTTGCGGAATTGACGAATATAGGTACTGCAACTTCCCAGTTGACGCCGTCAAAACAGGGGGAACAACCCGGTCCAAATCCAACAGAATATGCAAAAAGCACAGATGCAAATTCCACTTTTGTGCAAAGTCCTGGTGCTAATCAGGGAAACGCTGCAGATGATGTACCGGAGACAGGGAAATCCGCAAAGCCAAATTCGGGCACGAATGTTGTCCAACATGGGCACAAAACGGCGAGCAAATCGGTGCGTGTCGATACAGAGCGTTTGGACACACTCTTAAATTTATTTAGTGAATTAGTCATTGATCGGACTCGTCTGGAGAAAATTTCTCGCGATATGAATCATCCGGAATTAATTGAAACAGTCGAACATATGAGCCGAATCAGCAGCGATTTGCAAAACCTTGTCATGACCATTCGAATGGTTCCCGTAGAGACTGTCTTTAATCGATTTCCGCGCATGGTTCGCGATTTGGCAAAAGAACTTGGCAAAAAGGTTGATTTTAACATCACAGGTGCAGAGACGGAACTTGATCGTACGGTTGTTGACGAAATCGGAGATCCATTGGTTCATATGCTGCGCAATGCACTGGATCACGGTTTGGAAGCGCCGGAAAAACGCATGCAAAACGGCAAGCCGGAAACAGGTACGATTCATTTGCATGCATACCAATCAGGCAATCACGTGTTTATTGAAATTACGGACGATGGAAATGGCATTGACCGCTCGAAAATCGTAAAAAAAGCTGTGGAACGTGGTCTCGTGACACAAGTAAAAGCAGATAGTTTGAGTGATGAAGAAGTATTCTTGTTTATGTTTCAGTCCGGATTTAGTACTGCCGAGAAAATTTCGGATGTTTCAGGGCGTGGTGTCGGGCTTGATGTCGTAAAAAATAAAATTGAATCACTCGGTGGACGAGTCATTGTAAAATCTCAGCTTGGCAAAGGGACAAGCTTTATCATCCAACTGCCATTGACATTATCGATCATTCAAGCAATGCTTGTGAAAATTTATGATGAAACATATGCCATCCCGCTAAGTTCGATTATCGAAACGGCAATGATTAAAAAATCGGATATTAAAACCGTTCACCGTCAAGCTGTCATTGACTTCCGCGGACACGTAGTGCCATTGATTTCGCTCAGTCGGTTTTTCCAGATCTCGGAGACGGAACAATGGTCGGAGCAAGAACGGAACGTTGTCGTGGTTCGCAAAGGAGAAAGGCTGGCAGCACTTGAGGTTCACCAATTTATCGGTCAACAGGAGATTGTGTTAAAATCTCTTGGAAAATATTTGTCACATGTTTTCGCGATTTCCGGAGCGACCATTTTGGGTGATGGACAAGTGGCTTTGATTATTGACTGCAACGCAATTATTTCTTGATAACAATGATTTTTTATAATTTTTTACTATGAACAAAGGGGCGAAATGGAATGGCTGTTGAAATGACGCAAGGAAGCATGGAGCGGAAAGTAATTGTTTTTCGTTTGAAAGATGAAGAGTATGGAGTGGATGTCAATCAAGTCCGCTCGATTGAACGCATGCAAAAAATTACCAGAGTTCCGCGTACAGCGAATTTTGTCAAAGGTGTGATTAATCTTCGCGGTGTCGTCACGCCGATTATCGATTTGCGTGAGCGCTTCGGGTTGGCGCAGGAAGAGCATTCCGAGAATACCAGAATTATCATCGTTGCGGTCGATTCGATGGAAGTAGGATTAATCGTCGATGCCGCCAATGATGTTGTCGATATTCAGGAATCTTCCATTGAGCCGCCGCCGGCAGTTGTTGGCGGCATCCAAGCGGCCTATTTGTCAGGTGTCGCCAAGCTGGCTGACCGTTTGTTAATCTTATTGAATTTGACCAAAGTATTAAGCGCGGAAGAAATTCAACAGTTGAACCATCTGGAGAAATAGGCATGATGGACGAATTTCTTAAATTAGGCGAATTTCAATATGATGTCATTCGTGAAATAGGCAACATTGGAGCAGGTCATGCTGCGACAGCATTATCAGAGATTCTGCACACAGAAGTCGATATGTTCGTACCAAGCGTCCAATTGATTTCTTTTGATCAAATTGCCGATGTTCTCGGTGGCAGTGAACAACTCGTCGTCGGCGTGTTTTTGCGGATGAGCGGAGATATACCCGGCAATATGTTTTTTCTGTTGCAAATTGAAAGCGCCAAGAAATTGGTCCGGGCATTTATGAATAATGCAAAGATTGCGCCGCCCGAAGACCAAGATGACTTTTCGGAAATGGAACTCTCTGCATTATCGGAAGTCGGCAATATTCTGGCCGGTTCCTATTTGTCATCGTTGGCGGAGTTTACAAAAAAACGCATGACGCCATCTGTCCCGGCAATTGCAATCGATATGGCAGGAGCCATATTAAGTGCAGGTCTGATGCAATTAGGTGAGGCCGGGGAATATGCGCTAGTTGTCGATACTACGTTTTTACAAGGAAAAGCGGATATCGAAGGCCATTTTTTCCTGTTGCCTGATCCAGGTGCGGTTAGCCAATTGCTTGCTGCTTTAGGAGTGGACTCGATATGAATGTAGTCAAAGTTGCGATGGCTGATCTTAATATTTCGGAATCGCCGGATTCCTTGCGAACCACCGGATTAGGCTCTTGTGTAGGCGTTGCCATCTATGATCCGCTGAAAAAAATCGCCGGACTTGCACATGTCATGCTGCCAGAAGCAAAAGGGAGCCCTGAAACCCCGGCAAAGTATGCCAATACGGCGATTCCGCTTTTAATTCGAAAAATGTTGGATCGTGGGGCAGCAACAAATCGATTGGTTGCCAAATTGGCCGGTGGCGCCCAGATGTTTTCGTTTGCAGGCGCGAATGACTTAATGCGAATTGGTCCTAGAAATGTGGAGGCAGTTAAACTGTCGTTGCGAGCATACAAAATCCCTGTTTTGATCGAGGACACTGGCGGAAATTGCGGCCGTACCATTGAATTTTTTGCGACGGATGGCAGTCTTATTATTCGGACGGCCAAAAATGGTTTAAAAACCATATGATTGTTATTAGCTGGTTTGGGGCTGAATCGAACTGATGGATGCAAATGCATTGCAAAATTTTTGGCACAATTGGAAACAACAGAAATGCATGTTGTCTATGGATGAGCTTTTCAGGGAATTCCGTCCTTTCGTTATTCGCATTGTACATGCATTGCATATTCAGGAAACTGCCGTTTTAAGCCGCGAAGATTTAATAAGTGCAGGATTTATTGGTTTACTGAACGCATTTGACCGGTATGACACCACAATGGCAGTTCGATTTGAAACGTATGCGTATTTTCGAGTGCGCGGGGCGATTCTGGATGAACTGCGCAAGTTAGACCCTGCGCCCCGATCGCTGCGGCGTAAATTACGAAGCATACAAGATGCTTATGAAATCGTGGAAAAAGAATTGGGAAGATCAGCCTCAGATGATGAGATTGCATCTTTTTTAGATATGACAGTAGGGGAATTGCACAGGACTTTGCAGGAGTCCCAAGCGTTGCAAATCAGTTCGCTGGATGCTTCCGTTGCGGAAGATGAGAATGACGTTCGTTCTGATTTGGTATCAGATCCGGATAGTCCGAATCCTCTTGAAATTATTACACGATCTGAGGCGGAGCAAGCGTTGCTGCAAGTAATCGAACGCTTGCCGGAAAAAGAGCGCTTAGTGGTCACTTTGTACTATTATGAAGAATTAACGTTTAAAGAAATTTCGGAGATACTGGATGTAACCGTCTCTCGAATTTCACAACTTCATACAAAAGCAACATATCGATTGCGTGGGGCATTGAGTCGGAAAAAGAAAGAATGGTTCAATTAGCTGTATGACCCAAGAAAGCATGTTGCGCTGGAGGAGGTTGCGGGGTATGGAACAAAATGAACAAAAATGGTGGACAGATCATTTGCATGTAACCATTTCCGATGATCGGATGCATGCATATATACAGATACATATAAATGATTCTGAATCCGGGTCAATCCCTCTGCTGACAGCTCGCGGAATGGAACATTGGCTCGAAAATAAAGGGATTCGATTTGGCTTGCAGACGGTTGTGATATCCGCAATCGCAACGACCCCCTTTCAATACAGGGGGCAAAGTGTTGAAATTGCAACGGGAATTCCGCCTGTTTTAGGTAAGGATGCAGTGGTAGAAGTTCTTTCTGGTGATGCCAGAACTGTCCGTCCAAGATTGTTGGCGGATGACCGGGTCGATTTTTTTCATATAACAGATATCTGCAGTGTACGTGCAGGAACGACAATTGCCAAAAAAATTCCACCGATACCAGGCAGAGATGGACAAGATGTATTTGGCCGAATATTGCCGCATCCACACCCGAAGGATGCGCAGTTGCCATTTGGAGAAAATGTGAAAATTGCCGATGATGGCCAGTCTATATTGGCAGCTGCAGATGGACATCTGGTATATATACCGACAAAAAATCAGCTCCATGTGTTTTCGACGTATACCGTTGAAGGAAATGTGGATTTTTCTATAGGCAATATAAAGTTTTTGGGCAATGTGCATATCAAAGGCAGTGTATTAGACGGTTTTCGTATCGAAGCAGAAGGGGATATACAGATTGACGGTTCCGTAGCAGCGGCATCTGTTCATGCCGGTCGGGACGTGCATATTCTCGGAGGCATTCAATCGCGCGGGAAAGGCGTCGTTCAGGCAGGCAGGAATGTCAGAACACGGTTTGTTCAAACAGGGAAAGTCATCGCCGGCATGGATTGTTTGATACAGGACAGCATTATGCATAGCGATGTAACTGCAATGCGGGATGTCATCGTCTTTGAAAAAAAAGGCGTAATCGTTGGAGGAAGCGTCAACGCCGGTGAACGAATTGTGGCGGGAACGCTCGGTTCCCCAATGGCAACTGTTACCCAATTAACGGTGGGCGTTCGGCCGGATTTGCGGGCGGAACGTTTGCAGATTGAACGAGAATTGAAAGAATTGCAGAATACACGGGTAAAATCGTTGCAGGCCATCTCCATATTCCATGCAAGTGTGCAAATGGGCAAGCCCTTATCACCGGAAAAGGAACAATTGAAACATTCCGTTGAGAAAACCTTGGAATTTGTTGAACAACAAATTGTAATAAAGCAGGAACGACAAACGGAAATCGACCGACAACTCGTTCTGTCCGGCAAATCGTACGTAGTAGGAGAAGAAAGAACGCATCCGGGTGTAAAGATCGGAATCGACAACTATCTCTATCATGTGCAGGATGAACGAACACAACCGACTCGCTATTTTGTCAAAAATGAAACAATTACCCCTGAGACGTATGATGTTTCAACGATAAATCATAGACAGCGATTGTGAATGGACAATGGTAAATCATAGAAAACGACAACAATCATGAAGGGAATGCACATGGCGCATATCATACTTTATCTGGCATTGGTTGGTGTAGCGATATTTTTGTATGCATTGGCACGACCTGGGCAAAAACAGTCCGGCGGCGCAGCGGAATTGCAAATGCAGCAGCGCTTTGAACACGTGATTCAAAAAATGAGCGCCGAACAGTCGGCAATCGCCGAAACGCTGCACGGCAAAATCATGGCAATGCAGACTGCGATTGACTCATTAAGCGAAATCGTGAAACAGCAGGAAGAACGGATAAAACACCTCTCCCACACGGAAAGGAATTTTGAATCAGAGCAAACGGCAGGCGCAAATGTGACGGAAGGTCTTGCCTATTCGCCAAGACATTTGCAAGTAGTGACGCTGTTGAAGAATGGCAAGGATGTTCAAACAATCGCTCGTGAAACAGGAGTCGGTATCGGTGAAATCCAACTTCTGCAAAGGCTTATGCGGCAAAACCAAGGAGATGCCAGGTAATGTGGAGAGAACGTACGTTTTATATCGGCTGCAGTATCGGCATATGGAGTGCATGCATTCTTGGCGCTATTTTATTTTTTACTCAGTATCAAGGAGATACGGGGAATCAGTCTGCGAGTCCTGATAAAAATCCGGCATATACCACGCAACAAATTCAACAACTTGCCGCCAGTCGGCATTTAGTCGTCTTGACACAAGACGCGTATGCTGCACAAAAAAAACAACTCACGCAATTGCAAGGCCAATTGAAACAACTTCAGCAAACCATTGCTGCATCTTCGTCCCGCTCAAATGTGGGCAAAAACCAGGTGTATGTAGCGATTCAGCCGGGACTGACCGTATCGGAAACGGGTGAATTGTTAAACAAGGCCGGCGTCATCGATGATGTTTCGTCGTTCGTGCAGGCAACGAATCAACTGCATTCGTTTATCAAAGCTGGTGTATATGCATTTCCTATGCATACAGACAATCAAACAGTTTTAACAATCATCACAAAGTAATAGAAAGCCCGGGTAAACGAATTTGCAAATTGTCAATCACATTTGTTTCCATATGGAAATTATGATAGATGGAACACAGGGAACTTCTTCACAAATAAAGAGACTTTGCTTGCATTGAAGCAAAAAATTTGGTATATTATTTCACGGTGTGAATACACACGCATTCCGATGTGCATATCGGTGCTGAAGCAACAGCTCAGTTATATGTATGGATGAAGAATGCGGAGGCAAAAAAACCATGGGAGGAGGTGTGAAGATGGCGATTATCTCAATGAAGCAACTGCTTGAAGCAGGGGTTCACTTCGGACACCAGACACGTCGTTGGAATCCAAAAATGGGACGCTATATCTTCACCGAACGTAACGGAATTTACATTATTGATTTACAAAAAACTGTCAAGAAAATTGAGGAAGCGTATAACTTTGTGCGCGATCTTGCTGTGGAAGGCAAGACGATGCTGTTCGTCGGAACCAAAAAGCAAGCGCAAGAATCTGTGCATGAAGAAGCGGAACGTTGCGGCATGTATTTCGTCAACCAACGCTGGTTGGGTGGTACATTGACCAACTTTAACACGATTCAAAAACGAATTGAGCGCCTTCGTCAATTGGAGCGCATGGAGGAAGACGGAACGTTCGCTGTCCTTCCGAAAAAAGAAGTAATTCTTCTTCGGAAAGAACAAGAGCGTTTGGAAAAATTCTTGGGCGGAATTAAAGGCATGAATGAGCTTCCAGGCGCATTATTTGTCATTGATCCGCGCAAAGAGCGTATTGCTGTTGCGGAAGCGCGTAAATTGGGAATTCCGATCGTTGCAATTGTCGATACGAACTGTGATCCGGATGAAGTGGATTATGTGATTCCTGGTAATGATGATGCGATTCGTGCAGTCAAATTAATTACCGCGAAGATTGCAGATGCGATTCTCGAAGGGAATCAAGGCGAGCAAACCGCGTAATAATACTGTATGATGGGGTGGTTGCGGGGGTTGGCACCCGTCATCACCCTTTTTCTATATGAAAACATACGTCACAGATGGACGGATTCGATTTGCATCCATACATAAAAACAGCATACAACTACATTGTGGAGGGATACCAATGAGTATTTCTGCTAGTCTTGTGAAAGAACTGCGTGAAAAGACAGGCGCAGGGATGATGGATTGTAAAAAGGCATTAACGGAAACAAACGGCGACATGGAAAAAGCAATTGAGTTTTTGCGTGAAAAAGGCCTTGCTGCTGCAGCGAAGAAATCCGGTCGGATCACGGCGGAGGGACTTGTCGAATCGTATATTCATGCCGGTGGACGGATTGGAGTTCTTGTTGAAGTAAACTGCGAAACCGATTTTGTTGCCAAAAATGAAGCGTTCCGTACATTAGTAAAAGATATCGCGATGCAAATTGCCGCCGCAAAGCCGGAATTTGTACGCCGTGAAGAAGTATCGCAAGAAACACTCGAAAAAGAAAAAGAAATTTTGCGTGCACAAGCCTTGAATGAAGGCAAGCCTGCGAATATTGTAGATAAAATGGTGGAAGGCCGTATTGAAAAGTATTATAAAGAATTCTGCTTGTTGGAGCAGCCTTTTGTTAAAAATCCGGATTTGACCGTTCAACAATTAGTCAATGAAACGATTGCTAAAATTGGCGAAAACATTTCCGTACGTCGTTTTGTTCGCTTTGAAATGGGTGAAGGCTTGGAAAAGCGGCAAGACGATTTTGCCGCAGAAGTATTGGCTCAAGCGAAACTGTAAGAAAAACTGAAAGGGAAGGGAACACTGTAGGTGTTCCCTTTTTAATGAATAGCAGGATTTCATGGTTTGTTGTAGAACAGAGTTAGGAAGCGGAGGCCATTACATGCTCGAACCGAAATATAAGCGCGTCATTTTGAAACTGTCTGGGGAAGCTTTGGCGGGTCCAGCCGGTTTTGGAATTGATGCAACTGTCATACAATCAATCGCCCGACAAATCGGTGAGATTGTTCAGTTGGGCGTGCAGGTTGCCGTCGTTGTAGGAGGAGGCAATATCTGGCGCGGGGTCTCCGGCAGTTCCCAGGGGATGGATCGTGCTTCTGCCGATTATATGGGTATGCTGGCCACTGTCATGAACGCCTTGGCTTTGCAGGATTCACTGGAAAAAATAGACGTTGTGACCCGTGTGCAAACATCAATTGAAATGCGCCAGATAGCAGAACCTTATATTCGCAGACGGGCGATTCGCCATTTGGAAAAATCTCGTGTTGTAATTTTTGCAGCAGGCACCGGCAATCCGTATTTTTCTACAGATACCACTGCTGCATTGCGCGCTGCCGAGATTGAAGCAGAAGTCATTTTAATGGCAAAAAACAAAGTGGATGGCGTATACGATGCAGATCCGGCAAAAGATTCAAATGCAACAAAATTTGATTCTCTCACGTTTCTGGAAGTATTAAACCGAGGATTGGGTATCATGGATTCAACAGCTACATCTTTATGTATGGATAATAATATTCCGATTCTCGTGTTTGCGATTACAACAGAAGGAAACATTAAACGCGCGGTTATGGGAGAAACAATAGGGACAATCGTCAGGAGGGAAGAATAATGGTTCAGGATATTTTGAAAAAAGTAGAGGAGCGGATGGATAAATCGATTCAAGCGCTGCGCAAGGAATTTGCTACAGTTCGTGCAGGGCGTGCGACTCCGAACTTGCTGGATAAGATTGTCGTCGAATATTATGGAAGCACCATGCCGATTCATCAATTGGCGAATATTTCAGCTCCAGAGCCGCGGCTTTTGGTTATTCAACCTTGGGACAAAGGAAGCTTGGGTGCCATTGAAAAAGCAATCAGCAAATCGGATCTTGGATTGGTGCCGACAAATGATGGTGGCGTGATTCGAATTGTCATTCCACAATTGACGGAGCAACGCCGCCAGGAACTTGTCAAACAAATTCGGAAAATGGCGGAAGAAGGCCGTGTAGCCGTGAGAAACGTGCGCAGAGATTTGAATGATGAAGTGAAGAAAGTCGAAAAGAATGGCGATATTAGCGAGGATGAAAGCAGACGCGCGCAAGAAAAGATTCAACATGCGACAGATAAATATATCGGCGAAATTGATAAAATTCTGGCAACAAAAGAGAAAGAATTGTTGGAAGTTTAATGGTTCCCCCTTCCGAAAGAAGGGGGATGCTTGCTTCATATAATAGAAACGTTTCTATGTTTTTTGATCGTTGAAAGATCCGGCCTGACAAAGGATTGCAATTCTTTTTGCAGTTGTAGCTTGATTTCATTTGCATAAGTATAAATCAATTGTATAATATCGTAAGGAATTGAATGTTTTGGGGAGATGTCCTATATGCTGCAACGAATACGAGGGTTTTTCGGCTCGTCCCTGGAGTCTACACAAGATCAATCGCTCGACCACAATGCGGTGGTACCCTATCATGTTGCGGTAGTCATGGACGGGAACGGACGATGGGCCAAGAAACGTGGGTTGCCTCGTACTGCCGGTCATCGTGCGGGTATGAAAGTTGTCAAAAATATTGCAATCGCCGCTGATGAGATCGGCATTAAAGTGTTGACGATGTACGCTTTTTCTACAGAAAATTGGAAGCGTCCACGTCAGGAAGTCGATTTTTTAATGCGGTTGCCGGAAGAATTTTTACGTCTTGAATTGCATGATTTGATGAAACATAACGTGCAGATGCGGTTTATGGGGGCGCTTGATCGATTGCCGGCATATACACAAGAAACCGTGCGGGAAGCGATTGAGCAGACCCGTTCAAATACAGGCATTATTTTAAATTTTGCATTAAATTATGGCGGTCGCCGGGAAATAACGGATGCGATTCGAAAACTTGCAGAAGATGTGAAAGAGGGGATCTTGCTGCCAGAGGAAATTACGGAAGAATCGATTCGCTCGTATTTATTGACACATGATTTGCCGGATCCGGATTTGCTGATTCGGACAAGCGGAGAAATTCGCATCAGCAACTTCTTGCTTTGGCAGTTGGCATATTCTGAATTGTGGTTTACAGATGTGTATTGGCCGGATTTTACAAGGGAACACTTTTATGAAGCGATTCGTTCGTTTCAATTGCGGGGTCGCAGGTTTGGTGGGTTGAAGTAGGAGGTGTACACGGCGTGAGACAACGAATGATAACAGGCATATTGGGTGCAGCCGTGTTTCTTTTCTTTTTTTGGCGTGGTGGACTGGCTTTTTCCTTGTTTATCACATTGCTTTCGATCGTTTCGTTTCACGAACTGCTTTCTATGAAACGCATTCACTTTCTTACATTTCCGGCTCTCCTCGGCTTTTTGCTTCTGGCTTTTTTTATCCCTGGTCAACAACTATTGTTCTTGCCGTCCATCGGATATGGCGTTTTGGTCTATATATACGGATGCGTGACGCTCGCTTGGTCTGTCATACGAAAGAATGCATTTACATTCCTGGATGCCGCATTTTGTACATTTAGTTTTTCCTATCTGTCCTTTGGTTTTGAACGTGCATTGGCGATACGGTCAGGAGCGTTTGGAACCGAGTTTTTTGTTTTGTTTCTGCTTGTGATTTGGGCCACTGATACAGGAGCGTACTTTGTTGGACGAACCGTTGGCGGGAGGAAGTTATGGCCGGAAATTAGTCCGAATAAAACAATTTCCGGTTCCCTTGGCGGGATTGTAACAGCTGTTCTTATTAGTATTCTTTACGTCTCTTTCGTTTTACAATCCCTTTCCATTCCTGTAATTTCTGTTGCTTTGTTCGCATGCATGGTTTCCATTTGCGGTCAAATGGGAGATTTGGTGGAGTCGGCCGTGAAACGGTATTTTGGTGTGAAAGATTCTGGAAATATCCTGCCCGGACATGGCGGCGCCCTCGATCGTTTTGACAGTTTTGTTTATGCTGCTCCTTTAGCATTCTGGTATATCCATACCTTTTGGCTATAGGCAGCAGATAGAATTTTTTTGAGATATCGTTTTGCATGAAGCTTAGAAAATGAGGTGGGATACCGTATGAATCGATCCATTACGATCCTTGGCTCTACGGGATCCATTGGGACACAGACGTTAGACGTGATACGACATTTGGAATACCGCGTCAGTGGATTGGCAGCAGGGACAAATGTGGAACGCTTAGCTCAACAAATCAAGGAATTTCATCCGCAAATCGTTTGTGTTGCGGATGAGGTACATGCGCAAGCGCTCAGGAAATTGATTGGAACTGAAAATGTGGAAATCGTTTACGGAGAAGAAGGACTTTGTGATGTGGCTGCAGAGTCTTCCGCCGATACGGTAGTGACAGCCGTTGTCGGGGCCATGGGGATTAAGCCGACATTGCGGGCCATACAGGCAAAGAAAAATATAGCTCTTGCCAATAAAGAAACATTAGTAAGTGCCGGAGAAATTGTAATGGCAGAAGCGTCCAAACACAATGTGAAAATTCTTCCTGTAGACAGTGAACACAGTGCGATCTTTCAATGTTTGCAAGAGCGGTCGCTATCCCAAGTAAAGCGGCTTTTGCTGACGGCATCCGGCGGTTCTTTTCGAACGTTGACCCGCGAGCAGTTGCATGATGTCACGATTGAAAGTGCCTTGCAGCACCCGAATTGGGTCATGGGCCCGAAAATTACGATTGATTCGGCGACACTTATGAATAAAGGCTTGGAGGTTATGGAAGCAAAATGGCTGTTTTCCATGCCTGTAGATGCGATCGATGTTGTCATTCATCCGCAAAGTGTTGTCCACTCGATGGTGGAATTTGTTGACCATTCCATTCTGGCGCAGCTTGGAACTGCGGATATGCGGATTCCCATTCAATTTGCGCTTGCCTATCCGGAGCGAATGCAGGCGGATTGGCCAAGGCTTGCTTTTCATACATACATGCAGCTCGATTTTTATCCGCCGGATCTGAAACGGTTTCCGGCGCTGTCGTTGGCTTATGATGCACTGCGGATCGGCGGATCACTGCCTGCGGTATTAAATGCTGCAAATGAACGCGTCGTAGAGCATGTACTGCAAGGGCGCGTGCCGTTTTCCAAAATTGAGCTGCATGTGGAAGATGTAATGCAACAGCATCATACGTTATCACATCCAAGCTTGGACGAGATCCTGGAGTCGGACCGCTGGGCGCGCAAGAAGATAGATGAAGCGATTCACAAGCATACACCATCGATGTAACCTGAATGCTTCCCTATTGCTTGCGGTTGCAGCATGTATATGCTATAATTTTCATTGTCTGAGAGAATACTTTAGATGAGTAAAAGAGTGGGGGAACCCACTCTTTGCATTTTATTTACGCCTTTTTCAACTGGGATTTTGGTATTGAATCATGTTTCATGTCGATGATGTGAGTTACACTGCCTGTATACATAGATTTTGTTTAAAGGAGGGTGCACATGGCGAAACGCAAAGTTACGGAAGTCGTTGAAGAACTGGTTCAACCGATCATTGATGAATTTTCTTTGGAATTGGTTGAGATCGAGTACAAAAAAGAGGGAACCCATTGGTTTTTGCGTGTTTTTATTGACCGCCCTGACGGAAATGTCGATATTGAAGATTGCGGGCGTGTCAGTGAACGTTTATCCGAGAAGCTGGATGAAGTCGATCCCATTCCTAATTCGTATTTTTTGGAAGTTTCCTCACCGGGTGCAGAGCGCCCCTTAAAGAAGTTGAAGGATTTTGAGCGGGCCATAGAAAAACATGCATGGATCACTACGTATGAACCGATCAATGGCATGAAATCATTCGATGGGACGATTGCAGAAGTAATGGACGGAACGGTTGCGATACATACAGGGAAAGATACAGTTGCGATACCGTTTGATAAAATCGCCTCGGCTCGTCTCGTTGTCGATTTTTAACATGTTTCAAAGCGGAAATTTCGTTCGCTTGTAAGTAAATGAAAGGGGGAGAAACCAGTTCATGAATACGGATTTCATGGATGCGTTAGAGCAGTTAGAAAAAGAAAAGGGTATTAGTAAAGAGATTTTGATTGAAGCGATTGAAGCCGCATTGATTTCCGGGTACAAACGGAATTTCAACTCCGCACAAAACGTACGTGTCGATATCAATCGCATCAGCGGCAATGTGCGAGTATTTGCGAGGAAAACGGTTGTTGAAGAAGTCGCCGATTCACGCTTGGAGATCTCTCTGGATGCTGCGAAGCAAATCAGCCCTGCGTATCAACTGCAAGATATTGTGGAAATTGAAGTAACACCGCGGGATTTTGGCAGAATCGCCGCCCAAACGGCAAAACAAGTAGTAACGCAAAGAATTCGGGAAGCGGAACGCGGATTGATCTATGAAGCGTTTGTCGATCGGGAAGAAGATATTGTGACTGGTGTTGTGCAACGGCATGATGCATCGAAATATTTTGTTGATTTGGGGAAGGTTGAAGCTTTGTTGCCCTTTCATGAAGTCATGCCAACAGAGCATTTCAAACACAACGATCGAATCAAAGCATATATTACAAAGGTCGAACGCACGACAAAGGGGCCGCAAATCGTTCTGTCCCGCACACATCCCGGGCTTTTAAAGCGATTGTTTGAATTGGAAGTGCCGGAGATCTATGATGGGGTCGTAGAAATCAAGTCGGTTGCCCGTGAAGCGGGGTATCGCTCCAAAATTGCAGTATACGCAAAAAATCCGGATGTGGATCCTGTCGGCGCCTGCGTGGGGCCGAAAGGTGTGCGTGTACAGACCATCGTCAATGAGTTGCGCGGTGAAAAAATCGACATTGTAAAATGGAATGACGAAATTGAAATGTTTGTAGCAAATGCATTAAGTCCGGCAAAAGTGGTCAAAGTGGAAATTTTGGAAGATGAAAAAGTTGCGCGTGTCATCGTGCCGGATTATCAACTGTCTCTTGCCATTGGGAAAGAAGGACAAAATGCCCGTTTGGCTGCCAAACTGACAAATTGGAAAATTGACATTAAAAGTGAGTCGCAAGCAGGTCTTGAACCGAGCACCCGGCTGGACGATGTCGCAGATGATCAGTTCGAACTGTAGGATAACGGACGGTGGTTCAAAATGGTACAAAAACGAATCTCTTTACGAAAATGTGTCGGTTGTCAGGAGATGAAACCGAAACGCAGCCTCATTCGGGTTGTACATACGCCAGCTGATACGATTGAATTGGATCCGACGGGGCGTAAAACGGGACGAGGCGCGTATGTTTGCAGAACTGCGCAATGTTTTCTGGCGGCAAAGAAGAAAAAAGCGTTGGATCGATCGTTAAAAGTTTCCGTTCCGGATCAAGTATACGATGAATTGAGTGCGAATGTACCGCCGGAAGAGGAAGAGAATGAATCATAATTCAAATCAACAAAAGTTTTTTCAATTGTTGGGATTGGCTATGCGTGCCCGATCGATTCTAACGGGAGATGGGACATGTCTGCAAGCCATTCGTCAGGGACAGGCGAAGGCAGCCATTCTCGCAGAAGATGCCGGTCCGAATACGTTTAAAAAATATCATGATAAATGCAGATCGTATCAGGTACCGTTAGTAGTAATGGGGGACAAGGATACGCTCGGCCAGGCGCTTGGCAAAGAACAGCGGGCGGTAATTGTCGTAACACAGGATGGTTTTGCAAACCGTTTGTTAGAATTGGCAAGGGAAAACAACGGGGGTGACGGATTTGACGAAAATGCGAGTCTATGAGTACGCGAAACAACATGAAATAACAAGCAAAGAGCTGATCACAATTTTAAGTCGAATGAATCTTTCTGTGAGCAATCACATGAGTGTGATGGATGATGAAATGATCACAAAAGTGGATCAATTTTTCCGGGATATGAAAGCAAAGCATTCGACAAAGCCAGGGGACCAAGGAAAGCCGCAAGCAACGGGGCACCAAGAAAAACCCAAACAGGCACACCGAGATAACGGAAGTCGACAGGAACAACAGCATCAGCGGAAACAAACTCATCCGCAACAAAGAAACCAATCCCATTCCCGCGGGAATGAACATATGAATGGGAAACAACCGAATGCCAATGCGCGAAAGCACACGGATCGTCCTTTTGCAAACACTTCAAACAATCAGGGGAAACCAATGCAGCAGCAAGGGAAGCAACAAGGTCAATCAGGTCAATCAGGTCAATCAGGTCAATCGAAACCGCCTGTTGTCAACCAGAATATCGTCATGAATTATCAGCCGGACGCATTTGAACTCGACGATGATAAAAAACAGGTGCGGGGAGAAAAAATCAAGAAACAAAAGCCTGGTGTACGTGGACCTGCGGATGGGAAAGAAGCGAATCGCAGCGGTTCCTTTAATAAAGGCGGCAATAACAGGAACAACATGCCAAAAGGAAAGCAAGATCCAAGACGAAGAGATCGCCAGCAGCCGACTGCACCGCAAACTCGACCGGCAGTTCCGGAAGGACCGAAAAAGGTTTCGATTGATTCGCCAATGACTGTTGCTGAAGTCGCAAAATTATTTAAAAAAGAAACGGCAGATGTGATTAAAAAACTGTTGTTCCTTGGCATGATGGCGACGATTAACCAGGAAATCGATACGGATGCGATCGAGTTGCTGGGCGGCGAGTACAACATTGAAGTCGAAGTGCGAGCGCCTCGTGACGAAGAAGCGGAAGACATGCTGGTGGAAGAAGAGGATCCGAGCATCCTCGTGAATCGCCCGCCGGTTGTTACTATTATGGGACATGTGGATCATGGAAAAACTACATTGTTGGATGCGATTCGTGAAACGAAAGTCACAGCCACGGAAGCTGGCGGTATTACCCAACATATCGGGGCATACCAAGTAGAAATCAACAATCGGAAAATTACATTTCTCGATACGCCCGGTCACGCCGCATTTACGACGATGCGTGCACGTGGCGCACAAGTAACGGACATTACGATTTTGGTCGTTGCGGCGGATGATGGCGTCATGCCACAGACCGTTGAAGCGATCAACCATGCGAAAGCGGCCAATGTCCCAATTATCGTTGCTGTCAATAAAATCGATAAACCGGATGCCAATCTGGACCGGATTAAGCAAGAATTGACAGAGCATGGTTTGGTAGCGGAAGAGTGGGGCGGCGAAACGATTTTCGTACCGATCTCGGCGTTAAAGAAACAAGGGATTGAAGAATTGCTGGAAATGATTTTGCTGGTGTCTGAAATGGCAGAACTCAGGGCCAATCCGGATGGTCGTCCGCGTGGTACGATTATCGAAGCGCAATTGGATAAAGCTCGCGGACCTGCAGCAACGGTGCTCGTTCAGAACGGTACATTGAAAGTCGGCGATATTGTTGTTGCCGGTATGACATATGGACGTGTGCGCGCGATGGTCAACGATCGCGGTCGTCGTGTGAAAGAAGCAGGCCCATCTGCGCCAGTGGAGATTATTGGGCTTTCCGATGTGCCGCATGCGGGAGACCAATTTGTCGTATATGACGATGAGCGTAAAGCAAGAGCTTTGACTGAAAAACGTTCCAATAAACTGCGGGCTGCCGAGATGGGTGCACAGACCCGTGTCACGCTGGATGATTTGTATAAACAAATCCAAGAGGGCCAAGTAAAAGATTTGAACGTCATCTTAAAAGCAGACGTTCAAGGATCTGTCGAGGCGTTGCGGGGAGCTTTGGAAAAAATTGATATCGCAGGTGTTCGCGTCCGTGTGATACACCAAGGCGTCGGTGCCATTACCGAGTCGGATATCATTTTGGCAACTGCATCAAACGGGATTGTCCTCGGTTTTAACGTTCGCCCGGAACCGAATGCCGGAAAGATGGCAGAATCGGAAAAAGTGGATGTACGCTTGTATCGGGTCATTTATACGGCGATTGAAGAACTTGAAGCAGCAATGAAAGGGATGTTGGATCCCGAGTACAAAGAAGTGATTATCGGCCATGCGGAGATTCGCCAGACATTCAAGGTATCCAAGGTCGGAACGATTGCCGGTTGTTATGTAACGGAAGGAAAATTGGAGCGCAATGGCGATTGCCGCTTGATCCGGAACGGAATTGTCATTTATGAAGGAAAAGTGGAGACCCTCAAGCGGTTCAAAGACGATGCGCGGGAAGTATTGACAGGTTTTGAGTGTGGATTGACCCTTGAACGTTTCAATGACCTGAAAGAAGGGGACATGATTGAAATGTTTGCAATGGAGGCAGTTAAGGCACACTAAGAGAGACTGGAACATTCAACAATTGGTATTTGTTGCTCTGTGTTCCGAAAAGACAACACTTGGGATGTTCAAAAGGAGTCATTCATGTTTTGAACAGCCTTTATAAGGGGCGAACTTGATGGCGAAGGTACGAGTCAGTCGAGTGGGAGAGCAAATCAAAAAAGAAATCAACGATATCGTCCGTTATGAATTAAAAGACCCACGGATCGGATTTTTGACAATTACTGATGTGGAAGTGTCAGGTGATCTTTCCTACGCAAAAGTATTTATCAGTGTGTTAGGCAAGGAAGAAGAACGGGATCATACCTTGCAGGCATTGGTGCGGGCGAGCGGCTTTATCCGTTCGGAATTGGGGAAACGGCTGCGCATTCGGCATACACCGGAACTCAGCTTCTCATTAGATCGATCTTTGGATTACAGTGAACGAATTCATGATGTATTGCGCAGTTTGGATACCGAATAGAAAACAGGTGATGCGTGTTGATGGCCTCGGAATTGGCAGCAGCTGCACAGTTCATTCAGATTCATGATTCCTTTATGATCCTTGTTCACGTACGCCCCGATGGGGACGCGATCGGCGCTGCATTAGCATGTGCACACATGTTGAGTCATCTTGGAAAATCCTGTCGCTTGGTACATGAGTCGGCAATTCCTGTAAAGTATCAGTTTTTGCCGCTGTCGGATCGGTTTGAAGTATTTGAAGCCATATCCCCTGTTGAGGCGGTGATTGCAGTTGACTGTGGCGACCGGAAACAGATGGGCAAAGGGATTCAGGCGATTGGAGTGGACACACAGTTGTTAAATATCGATCATCATCGTACAAATGATCGATTTGGGACTGTAAATCTAGTCGATATGGAAGCGGCTGCTACTTGCCAAATTCTCTATCATTTGGCAAAAACACTGGATGTTCCGTTCTTTCCGGAGTTGGCAGTATGTATTTATACCGGTATTTTGTTCGATACAGGCGGTTTTCGATACAGCAACACAACACAAGAAATCCATGCGATCGGTGCTGAGATGATCGCCGCCGGCGTATCGCCGTATGATGTTTCCGATCGCGTATTGGAAACTTTTACATGGCCCCAATTACAATTGTTGAAAGAATGTCTTCCTACGATTCAAAGGGATGACAGCGGAAAGCTTGCATGGATCGTAACCACCCGCCATGTGTTGGAGTTGACGAAGGCACGGGAAGATGAGTGTGAAGGACTTGTCGATTTTGCCAGAAACATTGAAGGCGTGGAAGTGGGAGTGGCATTCCGTGAATCTGGGGATGGACGGATTAAAGTGAGCTTACGCAGCAAATATTATGTAGACGTTAGTGAAATTGCGGTGGAATTTAGCGGCGGCGGTCATGCCCGGGCTGCCGGATGCATGGTTGAGGGGTCATTAAAAGAAGTGATGGAAAAGGTCTTAACGGCTGTTCAAACTCGTTTGACTGAGGCTTAATACGATGAGATCAGGAATTGTTATCATTCATAAAGAAAAAGGGATGACGTCACATCAAGTGGTAGGTCAAGTCCGGCGGATTTTGCACGAGCGTAAAATTGGTCATTCTGGAACACTGGATCCGGATGTGACAGGAGTTCTACCTTTATGTATCGGACAAGCCACTAGACTGATAGAATACATTCAAGATCAGGACAAATCCTATCGTGCGGAAATGACGCTTGGGTACTCTACGGCCACACAAGATGCAAGCGGTGAATTGGTTGCGCAAGGGTCACCTGACGGAATCACAGAAGAGCATGTGCAGCATGCATTCGAACATTTTCAAGGATGGATTTGGCAAACGCCGCCCGCGTATTCTGCGTTAAAAGTACAGGGAAAGCGGGCGTATGAGTTGGCTCGCGCTGGCGAAGAAGTGCATTTGCAGAAACGTCGAGTTCACATTTACGAGATCAAGCTTGTATCATTCCAGACAAGCAACGATGAAGTGAAAGTACTATTTGATGTGACGTGTTCCAAAGGCACATATATTCGGACGATTTGCCACGACATCGGCGCATGGCTAGGCTGTCCGGCGCATATGTCAGGCTTGGTACGGACGCGCTCGGGACCTTTTTCATTGGGAGAAGCATATACTCTTGCAGAAGTTCAGAGCGCGATGAATGAGGGGGATATCGGACGGGTCATTCGTGCGCCTCGTGCGGCTGTTGCACATTTACCCGTATGGCAGGTAAGTGAGGGACTCGAGAAGCGGATGCGATCCGGACAATCGATTTCATTAGCGCCGCTGCAATTGCATAGACGATGGCCACAGGATTGTTTGATCCAGGTCGTCAGCCATACGGATGATTTGATTGCCATTTATCGCATCGCGCATAATGAGCATGGGTCAGATGTTGCCAAGCCCGAAAAAGTGTTTTCGTAAACGAGGAGGAGAATCATGGACATCCTGCACATCGATCATGGAACACAGGTACGGGTTCTCCCGTCTGTAGTGACAATCGGTAATTTCGACGGAGTACATATAGGACATCAACAACTGTTAAAGCGTGCTGTTGAATTGGCAAATCAAAAAGGAATCCGTGCATCTGTCATGACGTTTTCTCCTCATCCGCGGCAAGTTTTGGGGCATGGTACGCAATACGACCATTCCCTGACACCCCGATCACAAAAATTGTCACTGTTTTCGAGTATGGGGATTGACTATGTATTTCTGATTAGTTTTACAAAAGAGTTTGCCAATGTTCCAGCAGAGCAATTTGTGAAGTCGTTTATTTTTGAAAATGAAATCCAGCACGTAATTGTCGGATTTGATTTTACTTTTGGTCCAGGCGGCAAGGCAAATGCACAAATGCTAAAAGAGATGTGCGCCCCCCGAAACATTCCGGTAGAGATTCTCCCGCCTGTCAATCTGTATGGCGAGAAAGTAAGCAGTTCACTGGTGCGGGAAAAATTGCAATATGGCGATATCCGTCTGGTTCGGGAATTGCTCGGGCGTCCGTATATGATTTCCGGAAAAGTGGTTCATGGAGAAGGACGGGGCAGGACGATTGGCTTTCCTACAGCCAATATCGTATTGGAAGATAAATATGTGGAGCCTCGTACCGGCGTGTATGCCGTCAAAGTTGAGTACGATGGTGCGATTCATAATGGAGTTATGAATATCGGTTTTAAGCCGACGTTTGTTCAGAACAGCAAGCAACTCTCTTTGGAAGTGCATCTTTTTGACTTTCAGGAAGATTTATATGATATAAGCATTGAAGTTTACTTCATCGATTTTATCCGACCGGAGCAACGTTTCTCATCTGCGGATGAATTGATATGCCAGATTGGGAAAGATTGCAAAGCTGCTTTGGTTGCATTGGAAGAACAGGATTTTCTGTGAAATCATGTGATTCTAGGACATTCCTCGATGTGAATAGATATTAATGATATGAATGATATGACGAATGCTTGCATGTGTTGCTTTACTAATGATTCTATGTTTGCTATACTAGTACACATTGCTAGGCTTCGGACGTTTTCCTGCAACCGTACATGTACTGTGTGAAGGAGGATGCACCTATGGGCCCGGGCGTTACGAATCATCAAGATGAGCAATTGTTGAATATTTGTCGGGAAGTTGCAAAAATCTGTTGCAGTTCCGAGTTCAAAAAGTTGTACCGCGAAATGTCGCGCTACTACCGCAAATCGGGAATCATGCATGCAAAACGGATTGCCTATCAAGATGCGCTTTTTTCGATGGTTATCGAGTATCAACAAGAGTCGAATCATCTCAGGCTGAACTTGATGTGATCGCTATGCGGGTCATCGTATCCGGTCATGCTCGCAGACGTTTGCAAGAAGATCGTCAACGAGGTATTTCTGTCAACGATATTGTCAAAGCTGTTAAGGGGATTCCAGGAACGATCCCGATTGCTACAAGATTTCGCGGATTTGTCTCGACAAATGGACGCGGATTTGATATTGTTGCTAAGGATATCTTGCAAGGTCGCCTGGTCATTACAGTGATTGGCAAGTAACCCAAGCGCGGTGGAGCGACGACTCCGACGTCTACTTTGCTTGGGGGGTTACAGGTGAAAAGGAGGTGAAGATGTCGTGGCATTGACGACAGATCGTAAACAAAACTTAATTGGCGAATTTAAAGTTCACGACACAGATACAGGATCCCCGGAAGTGCAAATCGCGATCCTGACTGAAAAGATCAATTATTTGAACGAACATTTGCGCGTTCACAAAAAAGATCACCATTCCCGTCGCGGTCTTTTAAAAATGGTTGGTCATCGTCGTAACTTGTTGAATTATCTTCGGAAAAAAGATGTAACTCGTTATCGTGTGTTGATCGATAAGCTTGGACTTCGTAAATAAGAAGCGGGTTTCCCGCTTCTTATTTTTACATGGAGGGTTTGGTAAGCCTTTCAAAGATATTTAAAAATTTCCACTGAAGGAAACCAACTGAATGATGCAGAATAAAAGCTGTAACATCAGATTTTCGAAAGCAGTCGATATTTGCAATTTTGCGGAATGCTTCAAGAACGCAAATTCAGACAGATGGAACTTATGAAAGGAGGATTTTGTATACATATGCATCGTTTTGAGATGGAATTTGCCGGCAGACCGTTGGTTTTGGAAACCGGAAAACTGGCAAAACAAGCAAATGGCGCCGTATTGTGCAAATACGGGGATACTGCCGTACTTTGTACGGTGACAGCATCAAAAGAACCGAAAGATCTTGATTTTTTCCCATTGACAGTGAATTATGAAGAACGTTTGTATGCAGTTGGAAAAATTCCCGGAGGATTTATTAAAAGGGAAGGAAGGCCGAGTGAAAAAGCCATTTTGGCAAGTCGTCTGATCGACCGCCCGATTCGTCCGCTGTTTCCGGAAGGATTTCGAAACGAGGTGCAAGTGGTTTCGATCGTCATGTCTGTCGATCAGGACTGTGCGCCGGAGATTGCGGCAATGGTTGGATCATCTGCTGCGTTATCGATTTCCAATATTCCTTTTGACGGGCCGATTGCCGGTGTGATCGTAGGAAGGATCGATGGACAGTTTATCATCAATCCTACTGTGAAAGAAGCGGAGAAAAGCGATCTGCATCTTGTCGTTGCAGGTTCCAAGGATGCAATCGTGATGGTCGAAGCAGGCGCGCAAGAAGTGCCGGAAGAAGTGATGTTGGAAGCAATCATGTATGGGCATGAACATATCAAGAAAGTAGTTGCATTTCAGGAACAGATGGCCGCTGAGGCTGGACAAGCCAAAATGGATGTCGTGCTGCATGCAGTCGATCAGGATATCAATACAGTGGTTCGGGAAATGGCAACGGAGCAGCTGAAGCAAGCGATCAAGACAGTGGAGAAGCATGCGCGGGAAGATGCGATTGATGCTGTCAAGGCGGAAGTCCATGCGGCATTGGATGAGCAATATCCCGATCTGGTGGACGATATTTCGGAAGTTCTCTATGATATTGTGAAAGAGCAGGTCCGCCATGCGATCGTATTTGAACATTCCCGTCCGGATGGCCGGGGGTTGGACGAAATTCGTCCGATTTCCAGTGAAGTTTCACTGCTGGCCCGAACACACGGAAGCGGATTGTTTACGCGGGGACAAACGCAAGCACTGTCGATTTGCACACTTGGCGCCCTCGGTGATGTACAAGTGTTGGATGGATTGGACTTGGAAGAATCCAAACGTTTCATGCATCATTACAATTTTCCGCCTTTCAGCGTGGGAGAAGCCCGTGCGCCCCGTGCGCCGAGCCGCCGCGATATCGGGCATGGTGCATTAGGGGAAAGGGCGCTCGAAGCTGTCATTCCTTCGGAAGATGTGTTTCCATATACGATCCGTCTGGTGTCTGAAGTGCTGGAATCCAATGGATCGACGTCACAGGCGAGCATCTGTGCCAGTACATTGGCGATGATGGATGCAGGCGTTCCCATCAAAGCGCCTGTTGCCGGCGTAGCGATGGGTTTGGTAAAAGAAGGCGACCATGTCGCTGTATTAACGGATATTCAAGGCATGGAAGACCATTTGGGCGACATGGATTTTAAAGTGGCAGGTACGGCTGAAGGCGTTACTGCATTGCAAATGGATATAAAAATTAAAGGCATCAATCGCGAGATTTTAAAGCAGGCATTGGAGAAAGCACATGCGGGCCGGATGTTTATTCTTGGCAAGATGCTGGAAGCTCTCAATCAGCCCCGCGAGGAATTGTCCCGCTTTGCGCCGCGTATTATCACGCTGCGGATCAACCCTGATAAAATTCGCGAAGTCATTGGCCCGGGCGGGCGTGTCATCAATAAAATTATCGAGGAAACCGGCGTCAAAATCGACATCGAACAAGATGGCCGCATTTTTATCGCTGCACAGGAAATGGAGTCCGGCGAAAAAGCGCGCAACATGATTGAAGGCATTGTGCGCGAGGTGGAAGCCGGTCAGACGTACACAGGACGAGTGACGCGGGTGGAGAAATACGGTGCATTTGTTGAAGTTCTTCCCGGCAAGGAAGGATTGGTGCATATATCCCAATTGGCGGAAGAGCGTGTAGGAAAAGTAGAGGATGTCGTATCCGTCGGCGATCAAATCCTTGTAAAAGTTACGGAAATCGATTCGCAAGGACGAATCAATTTGTCCCGCAAAGAAGCTTTAAAAGAAATGAAGCAATAAATCAAACTCGAAATGCAAACTCAATATTGAACATGTAAACAAGAGACAGAGGAATCTGCCTCTTATTTCATTTGTATGAACCAACCGCTTCTTGCGCACGTTAACAAATGGCGAGAAGAAGGAAGTTTGGGAGGTTCAAGAATGAAATATATAAATGTATCAAAACAGTTGCATATTCTACGGTTGCATATTCACACGCATAGCAAGTATTGGAAGTCGATTTGGTGTTGCATGATTGTTTTTCCGCTGCTGTGCCATTCGTCAGTTTTCGCCAATACGCTGCAAGAGCAGGATGGAATCCAACATACCGTTCATCAGCTGGCGCAACAGTTGAAAAAAGAGCCGATCGATGCAAAGATGGATCCGGTTTGGAAAGCGATTCCTGGTTTAAATGGGCTGGAAGTAGAGGAAACTGCGACAATTGAGCGCCTTAAGCTCCATAAAGATCGCTCCAAACCGTTTTCCCCTGTCTTTAAACAAATTCCGCCCAACCGCACGCTGCAAGATTTGATGCCTGCACCCATCTATCGCGGAAATCCTGAAAAGAAACAAATGGCGTTGATGATCAATGTCGCATGGGGTGAGGAATATTTGCCTTCCATCCTTGAAACATTGGGAAACGAGCATGTGAAAGCGACATTCTTTTTTGACGGATCGTGGTTGTCGAAACACCCGGACCTGGCCAAGGAAATTGTGCGAAACGGGCATGATTTCGGGAATCATGGCTATCATCATTTGGACATGGATCGAATATCAATAGCCAAAATGAATCAGGAAATTACGGATACGAATGAGCAAATCAAACGCGCCATTGGTCAGTCTACACGCCTGTTCGCACCGCCTTCCGGAGCGTTTAATCAAACACTCGTAAAACAGGCTTTCAAGCATCAGATGCACACCATTCTTTGGACATTGGATACGGTGGATTGGAAACGGCCGCCTGCTCGTGTGATTGTGCAAAGAATCGTCCCGCGCGCCCAAAATGGCGCAATGGTCTTGATGCATCCGACTGCACCGACAGCAGCGGCGTTAAAAACCATGATACCCGCATTAAAAGCAAAAGGATACCAACTGGTTACTGTATCGGAACTTTTGAGTCCGCATCGTCCGGAGCCTTTAGTAAATATAGCAAATGTACATCCCTAGACAAGCATGCGAATCCAAACAATGCGATTCCAAATATGTTGTAGTTCCAACATCCTTTTGTTATACTAACAAAAGTTACTAAAAACTACCGTTTTCAAGAGGATGTTGCAAATGAAAACAGCCTCTTAGCGACTATATTTGACATGCTTGTTTAAGGAGGATTCTCTTGATTCATCGAGAGTTATTACCAAACGGTTTGCGGGTTGTCGTCGAGGAAATTCCATCGATGCGATCTGTTTCATTAGGTGTATGGGTGGGAACCGGGTCCCGCTTTGAAAATGAAAAGAATAACGGCATATCGCATTTTATCGAACATATGTTTTTTAAAGGCACCAAAAATAAAACAGCCCGGCAATTGGCGGAAGTTTTTGACAGCATTGGCGGTCAGGTGAATGCGATGACCTCAAAGGAATATACCTGCTATTATGCCCGTGTACTGGATGAACATTTTGAGGTGGCTTTGTCGACATTGGCGGATATGTTTTTTCAATCGATATTTGCCGCAGAAGAAGTGGAAAAAGAGAAAAAAGTTGTCATTGAAGAAATCAACATGTACGAAGATACGCCAGATGAACTGGTACATGATCTTTTGTCATCTGTCGTGTTTCAAGGACATTCCCTCGGGTATACAATTTTGGGCCCGGAAGAAAATTTAAAGAGTTTCACTCGCAATGATATTCTGGAATATATGTCCAATCATTATACGCCGGACAATACGGTGATTGCAATTGCCGGCAACGTATCGTCAAAAGATGCGATTGCACAGGTTTTGAAACTGTTTGGCCACTTTAGCGGCAAGCGTATGATCAAGGGAGGGCTTGCACAGCCTGTATTCCATGTAGATCGGGTATTGCGGCAAAAAGACACGGAGCAAGCGCATATCTGTCTGGCCACAAAGGGGTACCCTTTGGATGACAAACATGCCTATCCGCTGATTCTGTTGAACAATGCGCTCGGCAGCAGTTCCAGTTCCCGTCTCTTTCAGGAAATTCGGGAAGAGCGGGGTATGGCGTATTCTGTCTATTCCTATCATTCCAGCTATCAGGATATCGGGATGTTTGGCGTCTATGTCGGGACGAATCCGGAGCAGATGGATGAAGTCGTCGCATTGACAACATCCATTCTTCATGATGTGCAAACAAACGGAATCTTTGACGAAGAATTGAAGAAGGCCAAGGATCAGGTGAAAGGTTCTTTGATGCTAAGTCTCGAAAGCACGAGCAGCCGGATGAGCCGAATCGGGAAAAATGAATTATTGCTGCAGCGGCAGATTTCTTTGGATGAAACGGTTGAACAGATAAACGCAGTGACACCCGAACAAATTCAACAAGTCGCGCATGAATTGTTTAGCCAGCCGATCGCCATTACTGCAGTAGGGCCTTTGCAGCAGTTGCCGGGAGTAAAGAAATAGGAGCAAAGAAATTATGGAAACGTTACAGGTCGACATTGTGAAAGTGCCGGGCAATGAAGATTTGCCGTTGCCTGTCTATATGACCGAGCAGGCAGCGGGCATGGATTTGCTGGCTGCGGTTCGAGAACCGACCGTTATCCCGCCTGGTCAATCGATGATGATTCCCACGGGCATCTCCATTGCACTGCCGGTCGGCTATGAAGCGCAAATACGTCCACGCAGCGGTTTGGCATTCAAGCATGGGATCACCACATTAAACAGTCCGGGTACAATTGATGCGGATTACCGCGGTGAAATCGGCGTGATTCTGATCAATCACGGTCACACTGCGTTCGTTGTGGAGCGAGGCATGCGCATTGCCCAAATGGTTGTCACATCCTATACAAAAGTTGCATGGAATTCAATTTCCAGCCACACAGATATGACAGACCGAGGTTCCGGCGGTTTTGGGCATACAGGTTTGTAAGCATCCACATTTGTGGGTGCTTTTTTCGTTCACCGCCCAGAACCCATTTGCATACTATGTGGTAGCCCATGATCCTAGGCAATATTGGTGCAAATTGATCTTGAGTATTGAAAAATCGTATGTATCGCGTAAAATGTTTTGAAAGGGGTTGCCCACTGTGTTAACAGGAATCAAGGTGGCGTTCGTCGGTGGAGATGCGCGTATCATCGAAGTCATTCGCTATATGATCGACAAAGATGCGACGGTTGCCCTGATCGGCTTTGACGAGATTGTCAAGCAATTCCAAGGCGTTGATCACATAAAAGCGGTGACGCCTGAATCATTTGCAGATGCAGATGTGGTGGTTTTGCCGGTAGCAGGCACGGATGAACGCGGTGTAATCGAAGCAAACTATTCACCCCATCCGATCGTCTTGACGGATGAACACTTTGCGGCAATGCCAAAGCATTGTAAAATTGTAACTGGTATCGCCCGCAAATATTTAGAAGATGCGTGTGAGAAATATCAGCTTTCGTTGATCAAATTAATGGAATTGGATGAAGTGGCGATTCTCAATTCGATTCCTACGGCAGAAGGAGCGATACAGTTAGCCATCCAGCATACAGATATAACCATTCATGGTTCGAATTCGATCGTGCTTGGATTTGGGAGGTGTGGTATCACATTAAGTCGCATGCTTGCTGCACTTGGCTCCCATGTGAAAGTGGGTGCACGCAAGCCTGCCGATTTGGCGCGTATTCAGGAGATGAACCTTGAAGCGTTTGGCGTGGGAGATTTGGCTCTGCATATCGGGGAAGCGGATATGATTTTTAACACCATTCCGGCATTGATTTTAAATGCCGATATGCTCTCCCGGATGCCGCGCAGTTGTGTTGTTATCGATATCGCATCGAAACCGGGAGGAACGGATTTTCGATTCGCCGAAAGACGGGGGATCAAAGCAATTTTGGCACCAAGTTTGCCTGGGATTGTGGCACCGAAAACGGCAGGTCAAATCATTGCAAAAACACTTGGCCGCCTGCTTCGGAAACAAGAATCGTCCTGGGGGAATGAAGCATGAATATCGCTGGAAAAACCATCGGTTTTGGGATTACAGGAAGCCATTGCACCTATGCGGAGGTATTTCCGGAAATTGAACGTTTGGTCAATGCGGGAGCAACGGTTGTTCCAATACTTTCCTATACAATGATCCATACATCCACACGTTTCGGTGAAGCAGGGGAATGGGCAGAGAAGATCGAAAAAGTAACTGGACAAAAACCGATCGCTACTATCCCGGATGCGGAGCCTTTGGGGCCCTCGAAACGGTTGGACTGTTTGGTGATTGCTCCTTGCACCGGTTCCACACTTGCCCGTTTGGCAAATGCAATTACCGACTCGGCGATTCTAATGGCAGCCAAAGCGACGATCCGCAATGACCGCCCCGTTGTCATCGGGATTTCTACAAATGACGGATTGGGTTTGAATGCGGCGAATCTCGCAAAACTTCTGGCAGCAAAGAATTTTTATTTTGTACCTTTTGGTCAAGATGATCCGGATAAAAAAATGAATTCTTTGGTGGCGCGTATGAATATGATTTTACCAGCCTGTGAAAGCGCGTTGGAAAAGAAACAAATTCAACCGCTGCTGGTTGAAAAATTTCGAGATTTGGCAAAGTAAATGCAACAGGGCAAAACAGATAAAAAGAAGATTGGAGTTGTACTGAATGGAGAGAAAAGAGCGGTATAATGTGGCTGTAGTTGGAGCAACGGGAGCAGTCGGACAGAAGATGATTCAAACATTGGAAGATCGCAATTTTCCTGTAGAAATCTTAAAACCGCTTGCATCTGCCCGTTCTGTCGGACAATTCGTTTCGTTTCATGGGCAGCAGATTGCAGTAGAAGAAGCGACTCCGGAAGCATTTGAAGGCATCGATTTCGCCTTATTCAGCGCCGGCGGCAGCGTAAGCCTGCGATTGGCGCCGGAAGCGGCAAAACGCGGGGCGATTGTGATCGACAACACCAGCGCATTCCGGATGGATCCGAACGTTCCGCTGGTGGTGCCGGAAGTCAATGCGGAGGCGATTGCCGCGCATAATGGAATCATTGCAAATCCGAATTGCTCGACAATTCAAATGGTCGTAGCACTCAAACCGATTTACGACGCATTTGGCATCGACAAAATTGTCGTTTCCACATACCAGGCCGTTTCCGGAGCGGGTCAAAAAGCGATCGACGAATTGGAGCAGCAAGTTCGCGGATATGCCACAGGCGAGCTATTGCAGGCAAACGTGCTGCCGGTGTCTTCGCTGCCTGTGCATCATCAAATCGCGTTTAATGCCATACCGCAAATCGATGTATTTGAAGAGAATGGATACACCAAGGAAGAAATGAAAATGGTCAACGAGACGAAGAAAATCTTTAATGATCCAACCATACAAGTCACGCCGACAGCAGTTCGGATTCCGGTTGTTTTCGGCCATTCGGAAAGTGTTTTTGTGAAGACAAAGCGTCCGTTTACCATGGATGCGGTTCGGGAGTTGCTTGAGCAAGGGGAAGGTATTGTCGTGGTCGACGATCCGGCCAGCCAAAAGTATCCGTTGGCGACAGAGGCTGCTGGCAAAAGAGAAGTATTTGTCGGCCGTTTGCGAAAAGATCTTTGGGATGAGAATGCATTCAATATGTGGGTCGTTTCCGATAATGTATTAAAAGGCGCAGCTTGGAACGCAGTACAAATTGCAGAAACCATCATCAGCGACTTGGCTTGAGGTGGGAAAATACCATGCGGATTTTAGTGCAAAAATTTGGCGGTACTTCATTGGCAACTGAAGAAATGCGTTTGAAAGCAGTTGAACATGTGGAAGCTGCCATTGCGGAAGGATATCGTGTCGTTGTCGTAGTTTCTGCGATGGGGCGGCGGGGAGATCCTTACGCGACAGATACGTTATTAAGTCTTGTTTCCCATTCGGACGCGTTGGCGAAACGTGAACTGGATTTGCTCATGTCCTGTGGCGAGTTGATTTCCGGCGTGGTTTTTGCCGGCATGTTGAGAAAGCGCGGAAGAGAAACGTCTGTATTGACAGGTGAGCAGGCGGGAATCGTGACAAGTGATGATTTTTCCAATGCACAAATCCAAACCATTCGTACCGCTCGCATTTTGCAGGAGATGGAAAAAGGCAGGATCGTTGTCGTTACAGGTTTTCAGGGGGCGACTGCCGATGGCGAGACGACGACTCTGGGCCGCGGCGGTAGCGATACGACAGCGACTGCCTTGGGTGTTGCATTAGACGCTGAGTATGTGGACATTTTTACAGATGTGGAAGGAATTATGACGGCTGATCCGCGAATTGTGGATGAAGCAAGGCAATTAAAGCGTGTCACGTATACGGAGATTTGCAATCTGGCATATCTTGGCGCAAAAGTCATTCATCCGCGGGCTGTTGAAATTGCCATGCAGAAAAACATACCGATCCGTGTGCGATCGACAGCTTCACAGGATGCGGGGACGCTTGTGACGAGCGCCACAGATGTGATGGAAGGAAGCAGGTTGACGGATCGCGTTTTGACAGGTGTGACACAAACTGCGAACGTGACCCAAATCAGAATCTCGCGTACGCCCGACAGCCCGTTTGATCTGCCGTTGCGCGTATTTGACGCCATGGCAAACAACGAGATCAGCGTCGATTTTATTAATGTAACCCCAAATGAAATTTTATATACGGTTACTGACATGGAAGCAGAGAAAGCAATACGGCTGTTGAAGCAATCTGACATTGCGGCGGAAATTCGGCCCGGATGCGCCAAAATCGCTGCCGTTGGCGCCGGTATTCACGGCGTACCGGGCGTTTTGGCAAAAATTGTCGAAGCGCTTACGGAGCAGGAAATCGAAATTCTGCAAACGGCAGATTCCCATACGACCATTTGGTGTCTGGTGCGCGGGGAAGATATGGTAGCAGCTGTTCGTGCTTTGCATCAAAAGTTTGCATTGCATAAATAGCGAATGAATGGTACAAAAAGTGTATCTGATATTTATACGGTGGTGACTCAGGATGGATTTTGGTCGGGTAGTTACCGCGATGGTAACACCGTTCAACGAACAGGGGATCGATGAGGAAAATTTGCCACTTCTCATCGAACATCTGATTTCTAACGGTACAGACAGTGTTGTAGTGGCAGGTACGACGGGTGAATCCCCTACACTTACACACGATGAAAAATTGCGCTTGTTCGAACGTGTCGTAACGTTGGCAAATGGTCGTATTCGAGTAATTGCAGGAACAGGAACAAATGATACGGCAAGCAGCATCCGGTTGGCAAAAGAAGCGGAAGCATGCGGCGTGGATGGTTTGTTATTGGTTGCCCCATATTACAACAAACCGTCGCAAGAAGGATTGTACCAGCATTTTCGTGCGATTGCCGCAAGTACGGCGATTCCGATCATGTTATACAATATTCCCGGCCGCACATCGATCAATATTAACGCTGAGACCATATTGCGCCTGGCGGAGATCGACAACATTGTAGCAGTGAAAGAATCCAGCGGGAATCTCTCGCAAGTATCGAATATTATCCGCCGGAAACCACGGGATTTCCGCGTGTATTCCGGCGATGACTATTTATTGCTGCCGATCTTGGCAATCGGCGGGCATGGAATTGTCAGCGTCGCTTCACATGTGGCGGGAAAACCGATTGCCGATATGATTTCAAACTATTTGGAGGGGCGTACAGATCAGGCAACAGAACTGCACAATCGGTTGCTGCCGCTGTTTGAGGGATTGTTTATCACGTCAAATCCCGTTATGGTCAAGTTTGCATTAAATGATTCAGGGATTCCTGTCGGCGGCGTCCGGCTGCCGCTTGTTCGAGAGACAGACGAACAAAGAGACTATATGCGCAACATTCTGCAAGATATCCAAGATCTTATATAAAGCCGAACTTGGCGCTTCAGCGCCTAGTGAGACTTATCCTGTGGGTAAAGCCGAACTTGGCGCTTCAGCGCTTGAGTCGAGACTTATCCTTTGGGTAAAGCCGAACTTGGCGCTTCATGATAAAGTGCGAACTGTCAGAATTGATTCTGGCAGTTTTTTTATGATTGAAAACGACAATCCGTGAAAATGCGTATCGTAGGATGAATGATTCAGAACAAGGCATACTATTCCTTAAGTAGGTTCGCTTGTTTCGTTGTGCGGTATGATGTATAATTTTCTCAAGTGACTGGTACGGGTTTGGTTACACGTTTCCTAAGTCAGCGGAATAGATTCGGAGGTGTTGAATTGAGTAAGACCAACAACAAATTGTCGATCATTCCACTGGGCGGTGTTGGAGAGATCGGCAAAAATATGACCGCGTATTGCTATGGCAACGATATTATTGTCGTAGATGCCGGGTTGAAATTCCCTGAAGAAGAAATGTTAGGAATTGATATGGTAATTTCTGATATTACATATTTGATTGAAAACAGATCAAAGGTGCGGGGATTATTTTTAACACACGGGCATGAAGATCATATTGGCGGACTTGCCTACTTTCTCAAGCATTTAAATATTCCGGTATACGGAACTCGCCTGACGCTTGGTTTGGTTGAAGGGAAATTAAGGGAGCACGGATTAACGGAATCCACCAAATTGATTACAATTACAAACCGCAGCAATATCAAACTCGGTGCATTTCAAGTATCCTGTTTTCATGTCAATCATAGCATTCCTGATTCGGTTGGATTCGCCATTGAATGCCCTGAAGGGATTATTGTGCACACAGGTGATTTCAAATTCGACTATACACCGGTAGATGGTCGGTTGGCAGATTATTACAAACTCGCTGAACTGGGAGAACGCGGAGTTCTCGTTTTATTATCGGACAGCACGAACGCAGAGCGGCCAGGCTATACGATGTCGGAACGGACGGTTGGTTCAACAATCGATGATACATTCCGTGAAGCGACGAGCCGAATTATATTGGCTACTTTCGCCTCCAATATCCATCGGATCCAACAAGTGTTCGAAGCGGCAGAACGGTATGGCAGGAAAGTGGCTGTCGTCGGCAGAAGTATGGTGAACAATATTTCCATAGCGATGGATCTTGGTTACCTTCGTGTAGCGAAAGGAACATTGATTGATGCGGATGATATCAATCGGATTCCGCCGGAAAAACTTATGATTTTGACTACGGGCAGCCAGGGAGAGCCGATGGCTGCATTGACTCGCATGGCGCGTGCAACACATCGGAAAGCGGAAATTTTACCGGGAGATACGGTCATTATCGCTTCAAATCCGATTCCCGGGAATGAAAAATACATCTCGCGTACGATTGACCAATTGTTCCGAATTGGCGCCAATGTTATTTATCAGTCCATTTCTGGTGTGCATGTGTCCGGTCACGGCAGCCAAGAAGAATTGAAATTGATGCTGAATTTAATCAAGCCCAAATATTTTATACCTGTTCACGGCGAATTCCGCATGTTGAAGCGCCATAGTGAGCTGGCAGTATCCACCGGCGTCAGTGAAGAGAATATATTTATTACAGACATCGGCGATGTCATCGAATTCCAAAATGGCCGTGGCCGTTTGGCGGCAAAAGTGACTGCCGGAACCGTTTTAATTGACGGATTGGGAGTTGGCGATGTCGGCAATATCGTATTGCGAGATCGAAAATTGCTGTCACAAGACGGTATTTTGGTTGTCGTGGTAACACTTGCCAAGCAAGACGGCACGATTCTCTCCGGTCCTGATATTATTTCACGCGGTTTTGTGTATGTTCGTGAATCGGAAGAATTATTGGAAGAAGCGAATCGAATTGTAACATCTACATTACATCGATTGGTGGCAGAAAATGTAAATGAGTGGTCATCTTTAAAAACGGGCGTTCGTGATGCATTGGGCAGATTTTTGTTCGAACAGACACGTAGGCGTCCGATGATTCTGCCGATTATTATGGAAGTGTAAATCCGGAACATATAAACCCGTATAAGCATCTTTTTACAAACCCAACGTACTTTTGTACGTTGGGTTTGTATGTTTTGGGGACTCTTCCCTCATACTATGCGTATGCATGTGAGTACATATCAAGTGTAGGGAGTGTGTCCGATATGCCGAAGCAAGACAATATCCCGGAGGAATCTCCAATGGAACCAGCACAGCCAGACACAAATGAAGCTGCCGCGATTAAAAACAATATTGAGAGTCTCGGACAAACAAACGTTGCCGGCAGCGCAGAGTCCAATATATATTCGATTTCCGTGATTGGACAAATTGAGGGTCATGTAGTTTTGCCTCCACAAAATAAAACAACAAAATACGAACACATTATTCCGCAATTGATTGCAGCCGAGCAAAATGACAAGATTGAAGGCGTGCTTATTATTTTAAATACGGTTGGCGGGGATGTGGAAGCCGGACTTGCCATTGCGGAAATGATCGCATCCATTACAAAACCGACCGTTACCCTTGTATTGGGAGGCGGCCACAGTATCGGCGTGCCCATTGCCGTTGCATCCGACTATTCGTTTATTGCGGAAACAGCGACAATGACCATACACCCCATTCGTTTGACCGGATTGGTCATCGGTGTACCCCAATCCTTTGAATACCTGGAAAAAATGCAGGAACGAGTGATTCGTTTTGTCACAACGCATTCCAAAATCAACGAACAAAAATTCCGGGAATTGATGCTGACGACCGGTGAATTGGCCCGTGATATCGGTACTACCGTCGTTGGCAAAGATGCAGTCCAATATGGTTTGATCGATGCCATTGGCGGTGTCGGCCCATCGATCCGCAAGTTAAACGAGCTTATCGAACAATATCGAATGGAACGGACAAAAGTAGGTGTTGTCATGTGATTTTGTGGACGATCATTCCTACGGAAGATGTATTCAGCGGATACGGTGCAACAAAACCAACCTACAAAGAGATTCGGCAAGGGCATATGACCATGATTGTCGAACCGGATGCAGAAGGGTATGGGACACTCGTACGACTCATCAGCCCCGATTGCAATGATTATTTAAATCCCGCCTTGGCGCCGGGCGCAAAAATTCGTTTGTAAACGGGGGAACAAAAAGACGTCAAGACTTCTTGATGCTTTACAAGCAGGATTTTAAGGTTTGTTAGAGAAAGATATCAATACAACTTCGTGCAGGCACCCATGGGGTGCCCTTTTCTTGCTCATTTGCTCTAGCAATCATTGGCCTGCTTGAAAGGAACTGGAATATGGCAAAAAAGAAAATTCGGGCGAAAAAACAAATCGCAAAAGGGTCTTTTATTAAATACGAAACGATCGGCTTATTGATCGTAACCGTTTCGGCGTTAGGCCTGGCAGATCTTGGCTGGGTAGGGAAGGCTGCCGATTATATCAGTATTTTTTTGGCAGGGGACTGGCATTTTTTACTGCCGCTGTATTTCATCTATCTCGCCATATATATCATGATAAAACGTGGACCGATCACTTGGACATTGCGCCAATCCGGGCTGCTTTTGCTTTTATTGATCGTTCTTACCTGGAGCCATCTCAATGTGTATACGGCGTTGCTTGACCAACATCCGGACACGAAACCGGATCTGTTTCAGGTAACGATCGATAATATCCATCAACTGTATAAATCGGAAACGACCATCATCGATGCCAACAAGCCGGCAATACCTGTAACGGCCGGCGGCGGTTTGATCGGATATATGTTGTTTTCGGCGACACATTATCTGTTTGATACCACAGGTACGCTGATTGTCCTGATTACAGGCCTGCTGATTGGTTTGATCATGATAACCAAACGATCCCTTGTCATGACCGTTCGCAAATGGAACCGCTCCGTTTATGAACGGATAAATAACGGAATGCGCAAGCTGTCTCCTTTATTCAAATTGAAAAAACGAAACAAACGTTCCGGCAAAGGTGTTGCAATTCCCATTAAATATACGCCACGTGCTGACGTATTTGCGACGGAGGATCTGGATGGCACACATGAACCGTCCGATTTCTCACCGCTTCATGAGGTGACAAACGAATTGCTGATTAACGATTTTGCCGATCAGATCCCGCAGGTCAATACATCTGCAGAAGAATCGACACATATTGAGACAAATCCGGCGGAATCCCGGATTACGATTCGTTGGCCGGAACGAAATGCAAAATCTGCAGGCGCTGATTTCAAATCGGGCAAGCATGCAGATGACTCCAGGCAAGAATCGTCGGCAATTCAGCCAATAACGTTTGAAAATGCCCACGAGCTTCCCTATGAGTTGCCGGGATATCATTTGCTGGATTTGCCGAAAAATAATCGCAGTTCCGTTGATCAGAAGGATTTGACAGCGAATGCAAAAAAACTGAAAACTACATTGGAAAGTTTCGGAGTCCTTGTGAGTGTCAATGAAATTCATCGGGGACCCACTGTGACACGCTATGAGATTCAACCGGCAGTAGGCGTAAAAGTCTCCCGAATTGTCAATCTGGCAGATGACCTTGCACTTGCATTGGCGGCGCGCGACATTCGAATTGAAGCGCCGATTCCCGGAAAATCAGCGATTGGAATTGAAGTTCCCAACCTGGAAGTTGCCGTTGTAAGCTTGCGGGAAGTTTTGGAAACGTCAGAATTTCAAAATGCAGAGTCAAAGCTGACCATTGGATTCGGCCGGGATATTTCCGGTACGCCGATTATCGGCAATTTGGCCAAAATGCCGCATCTTTTGGTGGCGGGCGCCACCGGATCCGGGAAGAGTGTGTGCATCAACGGGATCATTACAAGTATTTTGTTTCGGGCAAAGCCTTATGAAGTCAAATTTATCCTGATCGATCCGAAAATGGTCGAATTAAATGTATACAACGGAATTCCGCATTTATTGACACCTGTGGTGACAGATCCCAGAAAAGCTGCGTATGCATTAAAGAAAGTGGTAGCGGAAATGGAATCGCGCTATGAGTTGTTCGCAAAAGAGGGAACACGGGACATTGACCGATATAATGTTCTTGCGGTGGAAAAAGGGGAAACGCCATTGCCATATATTGTCGTAATTATCGATGAGTTGGCCGATCTGATGATGGTTGCACCGGGAGACGTGGAAGATGCGATTTGCCGGATCGCACAAATGGCGCGCGCGGCAGGCATTCATTTGATCGTTGCGACACAGCGGCCTTCTGTGGACGTTATTACAGGCGTAATTAAAGCGAATATCCCATCCCGGATTGCGTTTGCCGTATCGTCACAGGCGGATTCCAGGACGATTCTCGACGGTGGAGGTGCAGAAAAATTGTTGGGACGGGGGGATATGTTGTATCTTCCGGCAGGGGCTTCGAAGCCGGTTCGCGTGCAGGGAGCGTTTTTGTCCGACCAGGAAGTGGAGCAAGTCGTTCATTTTGTTAAGCAACAGCAACCTCCCTCCTACACTGTCGATCTCACGTCACCGGCAGAAGACGTACAGAAGAAACAAGAGAGCGTGGATGATTTGTTTTATGATGCCGTACGCCTGGTGGTAGAATCCCAGCAAGCTTCCGTATCGATGTTGCAAAGGCGCTTGAAAGTGGGGTATGCAAGAGCCGCAAGACTTGTCGACCAGATGGAAGAGCGAGGCATTGTCGGGCCTTTTGAAGGTTCGAAACCGCGGGATGTGCTGTTGACAAAAGAACAGTTGGAACAGATGGACAACGCCGGCTAGTCTGAAACTCCAGAGAAGAAAGAGAATGAAATCAATGGTTGTCGCATAGTCTGTACTATAGTTTGATGGGACGAGTCAGGAGGGGGACCATGGGGCAGCGGAAATATTTTATGCGTTTCAATCGTCAATCCGGCGGCATACTGATGCTGGCGCTGATACTCGCCCTTTATGCGGCATTTCATTGGTCGCAAACAAGAACCTCCGATACGGTACAACCAACGGTTCTTGCCGCAAATCAAGTACAGCAGCAAGTCATCGAAGGGATCGGCAACTTGCCGGGAATCGACGAAGTGTTTGTAAATCAATTGAAGGATGGCAGTTATCACGTTCGTACAACAGCCGTTTTGCAGGATCAGCCTTCCTTCGACATGCAAACCGCAAAGCTTACGGCCGTTCAGTATATGAGGGAAGTATACGCGCTGCCATTGCCGATCGCTTCTGCTGAAATCTATATTCAGCAAAATGGCAGACTGATCATGGGCATGGGCGTTGGAAAGGATCACAAGGACCTGTTTGAGGCAATGCCTGTGAATGCCGGCGATCAGCAAGCCGAGCAAGTCATTGCCGCATTGCAGGCAGTGGGAAACCAAAATGCAACACAGTCTGCAAAAATGGCGTGGTTTGAAGAAGTTCACTCGCCTTAAATGCACAGTGGATGACAATCTTATAGAAACCGAAGAAACCCGTTGGAAACGAAAGAAACCCATGCAAGGGATTGCTGTTGACATACAGAATCCTCTCCCATGGGTTTTTTATTTCCAGCGGGAAATTCCCATAACGTACGCATGTGCAAAGCCGACTCCGTAATCTCGTACGCGTTTCATTAATAATTTTACGATTCGATCATGACCGGCTCTAAGCAATGTTTCGATAAATGTGTGTGTGGTAAACGGTTCATCCAATACATCAGCAAAATATTTGTCGTGATGGATGATTTCCAGCCAGTCCTCGTTATAATTGGCTCCATGTTCTGTTTGGTATGCTTCTCTGTATAACTCCTCGACGGTAAACGGCAATTCCAGCGCTTGAATATAGAAATTCAACTGAAAAAAAGCCTTTAAAACCGCAGACCGTTTTTGCTCCGAATGCTCATTCATGGCTTACACCTCGCATTTATTATGAATGTTTCTTTTGCAACCCGCAAGCATTTTTTTATGTTACAATACAAAATTGAGGAGGGTTTTTTATCATGGGCATGTCGTTTTTTCAGGCTCTTTTATTCGTAGTCGTAGCAGCTCTTGTGTTTGCATTTGTGTTTCTATCGAGCAAAAGGAAAAAGGATCGTTAGTATGCGGCCATTTTTCAAAACATTCGCTTGTCTTGCAGTTTCCATGCTGTTGTTAAGCGGCTGCGGGGAACAAGCATTGACCCAATTAAAGCCTCATTCACAAAAGCAGTCGGTTGGTATCGTATTTCAAGCAGACCAGCAAACGATTCATGCTATACATCAATTTGTACAAGATCAGATGCATACGGCGAAAGATACATTGAATGACTATGGCTATTCCAAACAATCCGATGCGGACGCACAGCTCAGTCAGTTGGCGCAATCGGGCCGTTTTCAAATGTTTATTACGAACGCATCTGCTGCTGCTGTTGCGTCTGTTCAAGAAAAAAACAAAAGCCTTACGACTGCTTGGATACCGGATATACCTGCGGATGTTTATACGCCGCCCGCGGCTTCCGGTACGCCGAGCCTTGTTCCGGCAGTAACTGTCAATCAAGACAATGTGGCGTTTCTTGATGGATTTTTAAGCGGTCAGCTGCAAGGAAATCCCTCTGCCGCGATTGTAGTGCCTGCTGCAACAGGAGTGGGAAGCAATGTAGCCCGGATGGTACAAGCGGGTCTGCGTGATTCCGGGTTCACAGGATTTGTGCCGGTGTACGATCTGTCAAACATGCAAGCAAATCCGCCGGGAGTTCAACAGATGGGTTCCCAGTCTTACAGCAAACTTTTTCAAATGATTCCGCAACGCATCTGGATCATTCCTGTTCCAGTGGATGCCGGGCTGCTTAGGGCGGCCGCATCGATGGGGAAACAAATCATTTTGGGCTACCCGGCTCCATTTGTGCAAAGCAATTTGATTGCGGATGTTCACCCGGCTTTTGTTGAAAAGGTGCAAACGTTGATAGAACAATGGGAAGCGAGAAAATGGAAACCCGGCCAGACGATTTCATTTTTTTCCGATCATATTGTACAAATTCGCAATGTGTCGGCATTTCGTTCACGAACCATACAAAATCAGCTGCAAGCATTGGAACAATCCATTGCAAACCACTCATTTGATCCGCATCAAGTGCATTGAAGACATAAGGAAAGACTTTGGTGAAGATATCTGGAAGTACGCGTTCAAAAAGTGGTTAAGCAAGACAGCTCTGACTGCTTTTTGAACATCCGCAAGGAGGATAATTCTGCAAGAGCTGGATATTCTATGATAGAAAGGGAATGTCAAATATGGAAGAATGGTATTTGGAATATCGGATTTCCAAAGATCGTCCCGGATTGCTCGGCGATATCGCATCATTGCTTGGCATGTTAAGTATTAATATTGTGACTATCAGCGGTGTGGAAGGGCGAAATCGAGGATTTTTATTGCAAACGGACGATATTCAAAAAATTGAGGCGTTACGAGCAATGTTTCAAAAAGTAGAAAATGTTACAGTCACAGCTTTTCGACAGCCGACTCTGATGGATCGAATTGCTTTGCGCCATGGCGTATTCATTGAACGGGAATCCGAACCGACAAAAACATATAAATTTACCCGGGATCATCTTGGCATTCTCGTGGATTTTCTGGGAGAGCTTATGAAACGTCCGGGGCATCAGGTCATCGGTGTACGAGGGATGCCTCGCGTTGGCAAAACAGAGTCGATTGTAGCAGCGTGCGTATACGCAAACAAACGCTGGACGTTTCTCTCATCCACGTTATTAAAACAAACGCTGCGTACACAATTGACGGAAGATGAGCTGAACATCGATCAGAATGTTTATATTATCGATGGGATTGTTTCAACGAGTCGGGAGAATGAACAGCATCGCAGATTAATGCGGGAAATTTTACATATGGAAGTGCCGAAAGTGATCGAACATCCTGATGTGTTTATTAAAAAATCAAATTTGGGATGGGATTATTTTGATCGGGTGATCGAACTTAGAAACGATCCTTCTGAAGTGATTACGTATGAACATTTGGATTCGGAGTTTCAATTCTGACCAGGTGCAATAGCGGGAGGAACAGCGCCTCCCAAATGATAAACCAGGCGATAGGAATGACCGTTGGTAATTTTAAAGTATGGGAGGATGCAAGCCTGTGGAGGAGCTCGGACGTAAGTTGAGACAAATACGTGAAGAACGTGGCATCGAGCTTGGCGAAGTGCAACAACATACCAAAATCCGTACCCGCTATTTGGAAGCCATCGAGGAAGGAAAACTCGAACTTTTGCCGGGAACTGTGTATGCAAAAGGATTTATCCGCAGTTATGCGGATTATCTGGGTGTGGATGGGCAAGCGCTTATGGAAGAATTCGGCATGCTGAAAGATGCTTCCATGGCGCAAACGGTGCGAACGCAAGAGCCTTCGACCGTTTCTCCGCCGACTCGCATGAATCGGGACATGCATAAATCGAAAGCATTCCTGGAGCGGATGATGTGGCCACAATTTGCGGCTGGAATCGGAATCTTGGCTGTATTGGTTGCGGGATATGCATTCTTTACAAAAGGTGCAACACACTCAGATTCAATGAAAAACGATCCGGCTCAAACGCAGGCAAGCAATGAAGCTGCCGCGCCCAAACGAACAGAAGCAACTCCACCGGTACAAGCGCAACCGAAACCTGAAGAAGCCAAGCCGTCTGTGGTTGTAAAGCAGACACAACAAACAAACATCCGTTCCGTCTATGCAGTTTCCAATACGAAACAGTTGCAATTGCAGGTATCGGCAGATGACCAGTGCTGGGTGCAGGTTACAGCGGATGGGAAAGTGATTTTTACCGGAATGCTGTCAAAGGGCACGCCGCAAACATGGACTGCCGCACATTCGCTCGTATTGCTGGCTGGCAATTCTCCCGTGCTGCATATCCAGTTGAACGGCCAAGCGGTTGCACCTGCGAACCATACCGGAGGATATACGTATGATTTTCAGTTGCAGCAATAGACAGCATGTTTTTGCACATGTTTTTTTTGCCAAGTTGTGGTATAATGGCATCTATTCTGGCATGGAGGGATTCTTGTACTATGGCAAAAGAGGCATCTTTTGATATTGTATCGAAAGTGGAGATGCAGGAAGTAGACAATGCAATACATCAAAGCACGAAGGAAATTGAAACCCGCTTTGATTTTAAAGGGAGCAAAAGTTCGATCGAGCGGTCTGACAATACAATCACGTTAATTTCCGATGATGAGTTTAAATTGAGCAACGTCACGGATATCTTGCAATCAAAACTGGTCAAACGAAACGTATCTTTGAAATTTCTGGACTTTGGAAAAATCGAACCGGCAGCTGGCGGCACGGTGCGGCAAGCCGTCACCATTCAGCAAGGTTTGGATCAGGATAAAGCCAAACAAGTGGTGAAAATCATCAAAGACAGCAAAATAAAGGTGCAGGCTTCTGTTCAAGGTGATCAGGTTCGGGTAACGGGCAAAAGCCGGGATGATTTGCAAGCGGTGATCCAATTGTTAAAATCGGCAGATCTGAACTTTGACGTGCAATTTACCAATTATCGTTCCTAGCAACTCCATCATTGCGTATACTGGAATGGCCGTTTTTGACAGTGCAAAAGATTTTTGTATATACTGATATTGAATGAAAATTCTACGATTCGCTAAGCGGGTATAGGATTCCATATAGATAGGGCATGTCCTTGATTATTGGCCATCGGGGGAGGTCGTATAAGTGAATCTGGCTAACCGGATCACGATAGCCAGGATTTTCTTGGTCCCTGTTGTGATGTTTTTCTTATTGATGCATTTTGATTTCTGGCGCTTTACCATTAACGGCAGAACAACGACTGGCAGCGAGGTAATTGCAGCTCTCGTTTTTATCATTGCGGCCAGCACGGATGGATTGGACGGATATATTGCCCGAAAGCGTAAAACCGTTACGAATCTCGGCAAATTATTGGATCCTCTCGCCGATAAATTGTTGGTTTCTGCTGCGTTGATTGCTCTTGTTGAGATGCAGCTCGTCTCGGCTTGGATGGTGATCATCATAATCAGCCGTGAATTTGCGGTGACTGGCCTAAGATCGATCGCAGCGGCGGAAGGGAAAATTCTTGCAGCAAGCAAAATTGCCAAGCTGAAAACGGTCTGTCAAATTATCGGCATTGTTGCGATTATGTTGAACAATTTCCCATTCTCTTATATTCGTTTTCCTTTTGACCAACTCATGATGTATGTGGCTGTTATCATTACATTGATCTCAGGTATTGATTATTTTGTGAAAAACAAACATGCCATTCATCTCGATATGTGAGAAGTCGTTTGATCTTAAATGTTGGAATCGGATAGTAGCCTTGACAGAGATCATGACACGGCTGCTATCTTATTTTTTGCCCCACAAGGGGATAAGTCCGACTCAGGCGCTGAAGCACCAAGTTCGGCTTTACCCCACAAGGGGATAAGTCTCACTAGGTGCTGAAGCACCAAGTTCGGCTTTACCCCACAAGGGGATAAGTCTCACTAGGTGCTGAAGCACCAAGTTCGGCTTTACCGGTGGAATCACCAATTTTTCATGGTACAGGAGGGCGTATGAACGCTGAAATTCTCGCTGTAGGCACGGAACTTTTGCTTGGTCAAATTGTGAATACGAATGCGCAATTTTTAGCTTCGCAATTGGCGCTATATGGGATCGATGTGCATTATCAAGGGGTGGTGGGGGATAACCCCAAACGGATTCTGGAAATGTTGGACATTGCGGCAAAGCGTTCCGACATCATCTTGTTGACAGGCGGATTAGGGCCGACAGTGGATGATCTCACGCGCGATATGGTGGCAGAGCATGTGGGACGACAATTGGCAGTGGATCCGGCGCTATTGCAGGAGCTCCAGTCTTTTTTCCAGTCCCGTGGACGCGTCATGCCGCCTAATAACAAAAAACAGGCGCTGCGAATCGAAGGTGCGGATGTTTTGCCGAATCCCCGCGGAACTGCACCAGGGCAATACGTGCATACGAATCAAACGCATTATTTTTTACTGCCCGGACCGCCCACTGAGATGCGGCCGATGTTTCTGGAATCGGTTGTGCCTTTTTTACAACGGCTGCAAGGCGAAGAGACCATTTATTCAAAAGTGCTGCGAATGGTTGGAATTGGCGAATCGGCCATGGAGGAGCAAGTGCGGGATATTTTGCAGGCGCAAACCAATCCGACGATTGCACCGTATGCTAGTGAAGGAGAGTGTTCTCTCAGGATCACGGCAAAGGCGGCTTCGATGGAAGCTGCAAAGAGTTTGATTGAACCGTGTGAACAACAACTGCGGGAACGCTTGGGAGCGTACATGTATGGAATGGACGACGACACGTTGGCGATCGCAGTTGGCCAACTTTTAATGGAAAAACAGCAGCAAATGGCTGTTGCGGAAAGTTGTACGGGCGGATTGCTAGGGATGATGATGACAGAGGCGCCTGGTAGTTCCCGTTACTTTAGCGGCGGCTGCATCACATACAGCAATGATTTGAAACGACAACTCCTGTCTGTTTCCGAAGACACATTGCGGATCCACGGTGCTGTCAGTCCGGAATGCGCCCGTGAAATGGCCAGCGGTCTGCATGCGCGGACAAATGCCGATGTTTGTGTTTCCATTACTGGCATCGCCGGCCCCGAAGGCGGATCTGCGGAGAAACCGATCGGTTTGGTTTATATTGGATTATTTTATAACGGCATAACAAATGTCCGACAATTGCAACTTCGTGGTGACCGCAATCAAATACGTATACGGTCTGCCAAACAAGCACTGGAGTTCGTTTGGCATACATTGCGCAGTGCTGAAAAATAGGATGGGTTGTACAGTTGTACGGGTTTTGACAGAAAGGTGATACAATGACGACGTTTGAAGATTTTCAATTGAATAAAAGGGTTTTGCAGGCAATACATGACATGGGGTTTGAAGAGCCTTCACCGATTCAGGCATCCTGTATTCCATTGATACTCGGCGGCCATGATGTGATCGGACAGGCTCAGACAGGCACGGGGAAGACGGCTGCCTTTGGCATTCCCCTGATAGAAGCGGTTACTCCAGGGAAACATGTCCAAGCACTTGTTTTAACGCCCACGCGTGAGCTGGCGATTCAAGTCGCTGGGGAATTGCGAAAAATATCCCGATATACTCGAATGCGATCCATTCCAATTTATGGGGGTCAATCGATCGTCCATCAAATTCGGGCGCTGCAACAAGGCGTGCAGATCATTATCGGAACACCTGGCCGTATTTTGGATCATTTGCGGCGAGGAACATTGAAGTTTGACCGTTTGCGTTCCATCGTCATCGATGAAGCGGATGAAATGTTGGATATGGGATTTATCGACGACATTGAATCGATTCTAAAAGAAACGCCGGAAGACAGACAAACTTTGTTATTTTCCGCTACCATGCCTGATCAGGTGAAGCGGTTGGCAAGCAAATACATGAATCGGCCGGAACATGTGACGGTGAATCGCGGTGAAGTCACAGTGCCGCTGATTGACCAAGTGTATTATAAAGTATTGGAACGGCATAAATTAGAAAGCCTTTGCCGTGTCATTGACAGTCAAGATGTCGCATTGGGAATTATTTTTTGCCGGACCAAGCGGGGGGTGGACGATCTTACGGAAGCCCTCATCGCACGCGGATATATGGTGGACGGGTTGCACGGTGATTTAAGCCAGGCGCAGCGGGATCGCGTGATGAAAAAGTTTCGCAATGGCGATATCGAATTATTGATTGCGACAGATGTTGCGGCGAGAGGCATTGATGTCGACAATGTAACACATGTGATCAACTATGATATTCCGCAAGATCCGGAATCCTACGTCCACAGAATCGGCCGTACCGGACGGGCAGGAAAGCGCGGATTGGCCATGACCCTCGTCACACCGCGGGAATTTAAACTGTTAAAAATGATTGAGCGGGAAACGAAAGCACGTCTGATTGCCAAAGATATTCCATCGATCGCAGATGTGGCAGAACGCCAGGCGGAAAGTTGGCGCGAGAAAATCCGCTCCATGATTTTAGACGGCGGATTGGCAAATTACCGTGCAATGTTAGGTGATTTGGTCGATGAATTCGATCCGGTCGATATAGCTGCTGCCGCTTTAAAGATGGCCAGCTCCAATGAGCTCGGCGAAGAAGCGTATGAAGATTATGATTTTGGCGAAACAGGCGGAGCGACGGGAATGGTGCGTTTCTTTATCAACGTTGGCCGAACTGCGCGCATTGCACCGAATGATTTGATCAAGGCAGTGTCGGAAGGGGCGGGAGTGCCGGCACAAGCGATCGGCAAAATCGATATATTTGACCGCTTTACGTTTTTGGAAGTGGAAGAAGATTCAGCTCCATTTGTATATGAAGCATTGCGGCAATCCAAAATCAACGGTATACGGATCAATCTCGAACCGGCAAAGCCACGGGCGAAACGCTCGCCGGCAACTGTTGCCGGACGCAGTTGATCGAAATTTCTATCCTCTCGCCCGTCGGCGGGAGTTTTTTTGTCTCTGTATTCCTTTGGAGTGCATGTATTCGACAATCAACCGCCGGATATTTTTTAATATCAGAACAAATGTTTGCTTTTTCTTTTTGGATATGTACAATAGAAAGCAGGAAGTCGAATTTAAAAGGCGAAATCATAGATGAAATTGATTCGAGATATCCTTAAGTTCCAGCATGTGTAGGGAGCGGGCAGTATAGGAACCGCAAGTTTTATGCCATACATACGGTTGGGGATTGATGAGAATAGGAGTGTTACGTTGATGGCAGATCGTAAAGCTGCATTAGAACATGCATTGCGTGCAATTGAAAAGCAATTTGGCAAAGGATCCATTATGAAGCTTGGAGAAGCTTCGTCAATTATGAATGTCGAGACTGTTTCTTCAGGGGTTTTGCCGCTGGATATTGCCCTTGGGATCGGCGGTTATCCGCGGGGCAGAATTATCGAAATTTATGGTCCCGAATCTTCAGGTAAGACTACAATTGCATTGCATGCCATCGCTGAAGTGCAAAAAATGGGCGGACAAGCGGCTTTTATCGATGCGGAACATGCCCTGGATCCGCTGTTTGCAAGGAAACTCGGCGTGAATATCGATGAGTTGTTAATCTCCCAACCGGATACGGGAGAGCAGGCGCTTGAGATTGCAGAAGCGCTGGTGCGCAGCGGTGCTGTCGACATACTTGTCATCGACTCGGTTGCGGCATTGGTTCCGAAGGCGGAAATCGAAGGAGAAATGGGAGACTCTCATGTAGGTTTGCAGGCGCGCCTTATGTCCCAAGCGCTCCGCAAACTTTCGGGGGCGATCAGCAAGTCCAAGACCATCGCCATATTTATCAACCAGATTCGGGAAAAAGTCGGAGTCATGTTTGGCAATCCGGAGACTACGACTGGCGGCCGGGCTCTTAAGTTTTATTCCACGGTTCGTCTGGAAGTTCGTCGGGCCGAAACATTAAAAATCGGCAACGATATGGTAGGCAGCAGAACGCGGATTAAAGTCGTAAAAAATAAAGTGGCACCACCGTTTAAGCAAGTGGATGTCGATCTCATGTTCGGTGAAGGGATTTCAAAAGAAGGCAGCATTCTCGATATGGGAGCAGAATTGGACATCATCTCAAAAAGCGGCGCGTGGTACTCCTTCCAGGAAGAACGGCTGGGACAAGGACGTGAAAATGCAAAACAATTTTTGAAAGAGCATGCAGACATTGCACAAGTTATCGAACATCGAATTCGCGAGTATTATCAAATGTCTCTTGAGACAATGTCTACAACGGCCGCTTCTGCCGCAGCGGAGACCGAAGAGGATGAATTTTTTCTCGAAGACTGATCTGTTGTGAATGTATAAGTGCGTGTTCAAAAAGTGGTCAAGTAAGACACAAGGAGTGCGAAGTCGAAGCACGAAAAGGCGACGGAGTGTACGTGTTTGGTACATGAGTAAGCCTTTTTGGGATTCGGCAAAGCAATCCGCCGTGGAGTTTTGACTACTTTTTGAACATCCTCTATAAGGCTGTTTGCTGCCTATTCTTGACAACAATTTACATGAATATTACAATAGAAATGCGTATTAGTAACTGTGTAGGTTCTGTCATCAGGCGTATCGTAGTATACGACAGATCCATTCGTTTTGAATGGAAGTGAACTGCGTCCTTGTTTGCTCTTACTATATAGGGCAAGGGGGCGAAATCGTTTGGAAGCATTGTGGAGCGTAATTATTGCAATTGTTTGTTTAGCGATAGGAATGGCAATCGGATATTTCGTGCGTAAGTCCTTTGCTGAAGGTAAAATCGCTTCAGCGGAAGCTCAGGCTCAGAATATTGTGGATGAAGCGAAACGTGATGCAGAAGCAAAGATGAAGGAAGCAATCATCGAAGCAAAAGAAGAAGTTCACCGCATCCGTTCGGAAGCCGAGAAAGAAATGAAGGAACGTCGAAATGAAGTCCAGCGTTTAGAACGCCGTTTGATGCAAAAAGAAGAAACGCTTGACCGTAAAACAGAAACACTTGAGCGTCGTAATGAAACATTAGCGAATCGTGAACGATTGGTTGAAGAGTTAAAACAACAAGTCGAACAGCTCCATCAGGAGCAAGAGCGGGAGCTGGAACGAGTATCTGCTCTTACTCGTGACGATGCACGGGCATTGATACTTTCAAATGTTGAAAATGAATGCCGCCATGAAGCTGCCATCTTGATGAAAGAGATTGAGCAGCATGCACGGGAAGATGCAGAGAAAAAAGCGCGTGAGATTATTGCAACTGCCATCCAACGTTGTGCAGCGGATCATGTTGCAGAAACGACCGTATCCGTTGTTGCATTGCCGAATGACGAAATGAAAGGACGGATTATCGGACGGGAAGGCCGCAATATCCGTACGCTGGAAACCTTGACAGGTATCGACTTAATTATTGACGATACTCCGGAGGCTGTCATACTTTCCGGATTTGATCCCGTACGACGGGAAGTTGCTCGTGTCGCTCTGGAAAAATTGGTTGCTGATGGCCGTATTCATCCGGCACGGATTGAAGAAATGGTTGAAAAATCGCGTCGCGAGATTGATGAACGAGTTCGAGAAGAAGGGGAACAAGCAACGTTTGAAACGGGTGTACATGGGCTCCATCCAGATTTGATCAAGTTGCTGGGACGGTTGAAATATCGTACAAGCTATGGGCAAAACGTTTTAAAACACACGATTGAGGTTGCCCATTTGGCCGGTTTAATGGCTGCTGAATTAGGACTTGATGTAAATTTGGCAAAACGTGGCGGTCTGTTGCATGATGTTGGCAAAGCTGTCACACATGAAGTAGAAGGTTCCCATGTGGAAATTGGCGTGGATTTAGCCAAAAAATACAAAGAACATCCGATTGTCATAAATGCGATTGCAGCACATCATGGCGATGTTGAATTTACTTCTCCGATTTCATTGCTTGTAGCTGCTGCAGATGCTTTGTCGGCTGCAAGACCTGGTGCAAGGCGTGAAACACTTGATATTTATATTAAACGCCTGCAAAAACTAGAGGAAATTGCCGAATCTTTCGAAGGTGTAGAGAAGTCTTATGCGATCCAGGCGGGCCGTGAGGTTCGCATTATTGTTAAACCTGAGCAAATCGATGACGCAGAGTCGGTACGTCTCGCTCGGGAAATTTCGAAGAAAATTGAACATGAACTCGATTACCCTGGGCAAATTAAAGTAACGGTGATCCGGGAGACTAGAGCCGTCGAATACGCAAAATAAGGTAGCCATTATGGCTGCTTTATTTTTTTTCTTTACAATGATTAACAAAAGGAATTTATATTTTGGAATCGAATACGTACATTGTAATTTGCGAATCGTTGTGCAGATTTTTTTACATGATTTTTTATATGTTTAAAACGATGCATTCCAATAACTTCAAATGATTTGGATAAGGTAGTGGAGGAAATTGAAAATTGCGATGCAACAATCTGATGGGGCGAACTTGCTTATTACATTATTGGTTCGTTTTCCTGAAATCTTTTCTGTTCGTTACGAACAAGCCAGGAATTCCCTTGTTTTTACATTCCTTATTAAAAAGAAATTGAATCATAGGGAATTGGAAGACGTTAAGAATCGATTTCATGAATATTTGGAACTTTATTCATCGTTTGATCCCATTTCACATAAAAAAGGTTCATTGGATTCTTTTCTTATCGATTCCATCACTTTTCTTGTGTACGAGCAATCTCCGCAAGAATTACATACATATGAATTGAAATTGCTGACGGGGCTGCTGCGGGAACAGTTTCAGGATCGTTTGTGTATGGAGGATCTAAAATTACGTACGGAAGAGCAGGATCGTCAAGAAACGACGATTCAGCATGTATTGGGTCAGACACACATGTTCCCGCATGAAAAAAATATCGAGGTTGTGCGTGACGGACACCATGTGTATGTCTATAATAAACAATAGTGAATTCATTTGTAATTTCGCCAACGTTGTGAATGTGTGTTTGGACTGTTCAAACGTCCTCTATAAGAGGATGTTCAAAAAGTAGTCAAAACTCCACGGCGGATTGTTTTGCCGAATCCCCAAAAGGCTTACTCATGTACCAGACACGTACACTCCGTCGCCTTTTCGTGCTTCGGCTTCGCACTCCTTGTGTCTTACTTAACCACTTTTTGAACACGCACTATAAAGGAGTTTCTAAATGCGGATTGTATTTTTAGGAGATATTGTTGGAAATACGGGATTAAAGGCAGTTGATGCGTATTTTCCGGAGATTTTAAAGCGCTTCAAACCGGATTTGACCATTGCCAATGCAGAAAATGCTGCAGCGAGCGGGAGAGGCTTAACTCCGCGAATTGCTGAACAATTATTTGATAAAGGCATTGAAATCTTGACGCTTGGCAATCATGCTTGGGACAGTCGGGAAATCTACAGTTATTTGGAACGGGAGAAGCGGATTGTTCGCCCTGCCAATTTCCCTGGAAATCCTCCAGGAATCGGTTTTACGATCTGTAAAGTAAACGGATTTGATGTCGCGATTGTCAATCTATTGGGCCGGGTCTTTATGTCCGATTATGATTCACCTTTTGCATGTATCGACGGGATTGTACGGGAACTGCGGGAATCTCGCGGGATTCGCCATATTTTTGTGGATTTTCACGCGGAAACTTCTTCGGAAAAAATGTCATTTGCTTGGCATGTAACAGGGAAGGTCTCTGCAGTCGTCGGTACACATACACATGTACAAACAGCTGACGAACGAATATTGGGCGGAGGAACCGCATATCTGACAGATGCCGGAATGACCGGTGCATATGATGGCATTATCGGGATGAAAAAAGAGCCCGTACTTCATCGATTCCTGACACAGATGCCGGTTCGGTTTGAAGTGGAGCAGGGTCGATTGCAATTGCATGGAGCATGTATCGATCTTGATGAAAAAGGCCATGCGACACATATTGAGCGAATTTCTTGCAAACCTTTGTAAGCCTCAAATTCGAAAGGGGCTCTCGAATCGGCAGAGAAGGCATATATGCTCACAAAGGATTTTTGCCGTGACATATCTTTCATAAGACGTGAATATAGTTAAAGTATCTCACCTGTCATGCAATCTTAGAGGGAGGTACTTGTAGCCATGGATGTATTAAAAGTTTCAGCTAAATCGAACCCAAACTCTGTTGCTGGTGCTTTAGCTGGTGTCCTTCGTGAAAGAGGAGTTGCTGAAATCCAAGCGATTGGTGCCGGAGCACTGAACCAGGCAGTCAAAGCAGTTGCCATTGCAAGAGGATTTGTTGCACCGAGTGGGGTCGATTTAATTTGTATTCCGGCATTTACCGATATTATGATTGATGGAGAAGAACGAACGGCAATTAAATTAATTGTAGAACCTCGGTAGTCTGGAGTATGAAGGATAGCAATCCGACCGTTGGAAAGTGGAAAACAAGAGCAGGAAACGCATGATCAAATGTTGAATGGTTCTGGCATTCTTTTGCTTGCAAATAGCAATGGGATGCCACATTTTTATATACAAGCAAAAATACAAGCAAAAACGCATGCAAAAATATAGAAGAAAAAAATACACATGCAAATAACAGCCGGACAAACATGTGCGCATGTACGTCAGGTCAGGGAGTGAGGAAGCGATGGAGAAAGCAATGGGGGAAGCAATGGATTCTGTTTTTTTGATCGATGGACATGCCGATATATTATGGCGTATCGATCAGGAGCATCTGTTATTTTATGAACCGACATCTGCATTGCAGGCAAGTTACCAAGCGCTGCGCGATGGCGGCGTACACCTGCAGTTTTTTGCAATATTTACTGATCCCAAGCTGACACCGGCAGATAGTTTGAAAGCGGTACTTGCCTATATCGATACGTTTCACCGCTGTATCGTCAGCGATCGGTTGCAGCCGGTGTATCAATATAAGGACATTTTGAAAATTCGCCAATCCGGCCAAACAGGCGGAATGTTATCTATCGAAGGTGCACAGTGTTTGCAAGGAGATATTCGCATGCTGCATATTCTATATCGACTGGGAGTCCGTGCGGTCGGTTTGACATGGAACCATGCCAACGACATCGCTGACGGAGTGGGCGAACCTCGGGGTGCAGGATTGTCCAAATTCGGCCGTGCAGTCGTCGCTGAAATGAATCGGCTCGGAATGATTGTGGATGTCTCTCATTTGTCTGAACGGGGATTTTGGGATGTAGCAGAGCAAAGCACCAAACCTTTCATTGCCTCTCATTCCAATTGCAAAGCAGTCTTTCCGCACAGAAGAAATTTGACCGACGATCAAATTCATGCCATTATCGCAAAAAGCGGAACCGTTGGCATGACATTTGTGCCCGATTTTATTACAGATGGACCGGCGACGGTAGATGATATCATCCGGCACATCGACCATGTTTTAAGCCTGGGCGGGCAAAAGTCGATCGCGTTTGGTTCGGACTTTGATGGGATCACAGAAACTATGGTAGACTTAAAACGTGCGAAATATTTTCCAATATTGCTTGAACAAATTGAAAAACGGTATGGACGAGATGTTCTGCTTGACATTGCAGGGCGAAACTTGGAGCGTGTACTGCATGACGTTTGGAATGTATAAAAGCAGGGAGAATTGATTATGTCTACAAATGAGTCGGATTTGTTTGATTTGCATGCACATACCACCAAGTCAGACGGTACATATACACCGGCAGAATTGGTGAGATTAGCGGTAGAAAAAGGACTTGCGGGGATTGCCGTGACAGACCATGATACGCTCAACGGGATTGAAGAAGCGCGTATCGCTGCTGTTTCGGCGGGCATCGAAATCGTCCCTGGAGTGGAGCTGAATACGGTTTATAACGGCAGGGAAATTCATGTACTGGGATATTTTATCGATGAAACAAATGAATCCTTTTTGCAGTTATGCAAGCAATTGCGGGAGGGTCGTGTCAATCGTGCAGAAATGATCATTGAGCGGCTACAGGAGGCAGGCTGCTCGATCACCATGGAAGATGTCCTTGCATATGCGCAAGGAGACGCAATCGGCAGGCCGCATATCGCTCGTGTATTAGTCCAAAAAGGCTACTGCAGCACTCTTCAGGAAGCATTTGACCGGTATCTTGTGCCTGGCAAACCAGGATTTGTCGAGCGCATGAAGTTGCACCCGCAAAAAGCGGTGCAGGCGATCCGGGAAGCACGTGGCTGCCCCGTTTTGGCACATCCGGGTTTGATCGGTGACGATGCATTGATTTATGATTTGCATAGACACGGATTGGGAGGAATCGAGACAGAGCATCCGGATCATTCCCCTCTTCAGAGACAGCATTATCAGACAATCGCAGTACAACTGCAATTGATTGCGACAGGAGGGTCCGACTTTCATGGCGCAGGTGCGGAACATCGGGGGGATTTGGGCAGTGTAAAAGTGGGAAGAGATGTTGTTGCGCGTTTATTTGCAGATGCGCACAAAGAATGGAAGCCGGCGAACGATTGACAGACGTTTCAAGCGGAGATTCAACCATTTAAAATGGAGGACACATGTAAAAAAAGGATTCTCGCATACGCAATCGAGGTATTTTTTACGATCTATTATTTCGAGGTGGGACATGATGTTTCAAGTACGTGTGCTCGGGGAGCATGGACCATATCCTGCGCCCGGTGGTGCGACGACAGGGTTTTTAATCCAGACAGATGAAGGAAATGTACTGTTGGACTGTGGCAGTGGAGTATTTGCGGAACTGACGAAATATGTAAAAATTGAAGAATTGGATGCCGTTCTGGTGACACATCATCATGCGGATCATGTTTCCGATATTCCTGTTTTGCGATATGCGGTCATGATCGCGCAAAACCGGAAGCTGCTCAGGCAGAAGCTGCCGATTTATGCAAACCAGGAACCGCAGCATTTGTTTGCATCATTGGCATTTGAACCATATGTAACGACTCACAAACTCTCGTCTGCATCGAATGTTCAACTGATTGGGGCATCGTTCACCTTTGCCAATACGATCCATGCCATTTCCTGTTTGGCCGTCCGCGTGGAGTATAAGGGGAACGTTTTTGTGTTTTCCGCAGATTCAGGTCCATGTGCAGCATTGGAACAGTTGGCGAAAGATGCGGATGTATTCATCTGTGAGGCTTCCTGGCTGGAAAAAGATAAAGGATCTGCTGAAATTGGACATCTTACGACAAAGGAAGCAGCCCGGATTGCCAAACGTGCCGATGTAAAACAACTGGCATTGACACATTTTTTCCCGGATTATGACAGATCGGTGATCCAAAAAGAAGCGGAAGAGGCTTACGGCAGCGCCGTACATTTATGCAAACAAGGTGAAATCATTTCGATATCCTGACACATCCGAATTCAGTTGAATCTTTGAACGCCCACATGAAATTGTTTCATGCGGGCGTTTTTTGTGGCGAATTTTTATCCGCCTACATATGATGCAAATGTCAAATGCCCAGAAAGGTTTGACTGGAAGACATACATGCGAGAGTCCCGCAACAATTGCATGAGAATGTGCACCATTGAAAGTCGCCTTGCATATTGATGGTAGTATCTTAGGCGTAGGCAATTGTGGATAGGTTTTCACCACGAATTCTGCGTCAAATTTGAAGGAGGTAGAACTATGGTTCTCTCTGATAAAGATCTTAGCTATCGGGAGATTATCACCAACGCAATTTGCGGCAAAGGAAATAAATATTCCCAAACCACGTATACGATTCGTCCGGCACATACGCCTACAACAATCGGCGGCTGCTGGGTCATGAATCATTCATATGAGGCTGAATTGGTTGGTGAAGTTGTCGAGGTTCATGGCCGATTTGATGTAAACGTATGGTATTCCTACAATGGCAACAGCGAGACAGCAGTCGCAAAAGAACGCGTAAGCTACAGGGAGCAAATTCCCCTTCGAGACGTCGATCCCAACTGCTTCAAAGACGGAATGGAAGTTGCCGTAAAAGTCGTGCAAATGCCGAATTGCCTGGATGCAACGGTTGTCGACAACAGCAATGAAATTTTGGTTCGCGTCGAAAAAGAAATGGCAGTCGAAGTCATCGGTCGCACAAAAGTATGTGTAGTCACATGCATTCTTACAGACAAGAAAGATGAAGAGTTCTTTGAAGGCGAAGTTTTAGACGAAGATGACGACGATTTTGAAGACTAAGCGGCGTCCATGACGTCGCTTTTTTTATATACTGTACGCAATATGCCAGCTCATATGACACGGCTTTCGTGTATCTGTCATATTCCCGAGTTGAGCGGATTGTCGAAAGAAAGTGTGGGATGGAGCTTGCAACATTCATTGATTTGTCATGTACAAATGGATTCAACATGGCCGGGTTGCCAAGTCGGGCTGCCGAAACGCTTATTCAAGCAATTGTCGTGCAAACCTGGAACACGCATGCGCATAAAAATCTCCTCCCAATCTGTACATGCAGTCATACGCGCAACGACTCGTGAAGAAGTAGTGTTTTCCAATCGTATCGGACAACGATTGCATTTTCAAGGCGGTCGCATTTCGGTTCGGAAAAAAGGGGATACGCTTGAATTTGGACCGGTGATTGCATTGTATGTTGTTGGAAGTCCAGAGAATCAACCGCCATTTCCCAATATGACGCGTATGGTATGCGATACCATTCGAATCGGTGAAGAAAAGGGAATGTACGTCTATGCTGTAATCCCTGGTGGAATTTCCGTGCGGGAACAGAGAGCGTTTGGTGCGCGGGGAACATCCTATGACAAATGGATATGGTGTGAACAGCCGTATCCTGATATCGTGATCCGGAAAGCTGCAACATTTCCCAAAGGTGTGTATCGGCAGGCAAAAACAGATCTGAATATTTTGGATAAATCAGGGGATATCATGTTCATGGCAAAAGATATTGGCGATAAGTGGTCAGTTTACAGATGGCTTTGGAACTATGAACCGCTGCGCAAGCATCTCCCGTATACGGAACTGTATAAAAAACAGTCACAGCAAGTGGTTGATTTGTTGGAACAGTACCAATCGTTGTATGTAAAGCCGGTACGAGGCACGCAAGGAAAAGGGATTTATAAACTTACCAACGGAAAACACAATGGTATCATACGTATCGAAAATACGGCAATTCCCTCGCAAATGCAAAAGATCAAGAGAACAGATCTTTTAAAAAATAAACAAATGCTCCCCATTTCGAGCCAATCGTACTTGCTGCAACAATCACTGCATTTACTGAAGCATCAAAACCATCTTACGGATTTTCGCTGGATGATTCAAAAACTTCCCAATCAAAACTGGGAAATAACGGCTCGGATTTGCCGAATCGGAAGAGAAAAAACAATTTCTACAAACATTCATACAGGTGGTCAAGCTGTTTTGGCGGAACAGTGGCTATATGGCCATTCGAATTTACTCCCGCGTTCGACAAAAGAAATTCTCGAGGAAATGGATGAAATCGCAAGAAGTGTTGCTGTTGCGATCGATCAGAAAGTCGGCGGCGTTTTGGAATTGGGCGTTGATTTGGGTGTGGATCGAAACGGCAGGATCTGGATTATTGAAGTAAATCCCCGTCCTGGACGGAAAATGTTGCGATTATGCCAACCGGAAGTCCGGCAACTATCACTTCTGCGCCCACTTGAATATGCTAAATACGCAAAAGGATTTTAATCACGAGCTTGTGACAAACCTCTGTATGAACGGAGGCTCTGCAATGAAACAAGAAAACATGATATTTTTGAAAGGACCTCCCGGGCGAAAGCATGAACTTTTCCTTACTTTTGACCAAATGGATACGTACAAAATAAAGCAAATGGAAATCATTGAACTACAATTCGGCCTGAAGCGAATAGAAGTTCGGGTGATTCAGCGGCATCGGTGGCAAAAGCCCGAGGAATCCACGATCTATTGCACGGCAGATGTGTTGGAAGCATTACAAATCCCCGAAGATCGGTTGCTGCCGATATACTACTCCAGCGCAAAAGGAAAATTACAGATCGGTCCATTGGTCGGGATCCTTGCACATGTGCGTTACAAACCGGCATCAGGGGTATATGGCGAGCAAGAACCGGCATTTCGCAAATTATTAGACGCGGCAAATGATTTGGGAATGATGGGCTATGTTTTTTCACCGCTCGAAATCGAATGGGCCACAGATATGACATGGGCATACCAATATATTGCGGCAAAAGAAGGAGAAGGGCAATGGAGACGATTGAAACTGCCATTGCCTGATGTCGTATATGATCAAATTTCCACGCGCAAATTCGAAACACGCGCAAACGTGCAGGCAGCATCCAAACGGTTGCAAAAATTGATGCAAAAACGGTTTTTTAACCAAGGGTTTTTTAACAAATGGCAAGTGCATCAATGGTTGACAGGGGATGCTGCAACAAGCAAGTATGTACCGGATTCTGTGCGCTACGAAAATCCTGCCGCTACGGATGCCTTGTTGAACCGCTACGGGAATCTCTACTTGAAACCCATTCACGGAAGCCTTGGCATTGGCATTATCAAGTTGACCCGTTTAGCGGACGGTCGGATTTATTATCAACTGAAGCAGCGAAAAAAAACGGTGCAAGGATACGCGAAAGGGACTGCTCAAGCATTGCAGATTCTGAAAAAAAGGCAGAGGAATCACCTGATCGTGCAACAAGGTTTGAACCTGCTGGCTTACCAGGGACGGCCATTCGACATACGCGTGTTGATGCAAAAAGACGGGGAAGGGAAATGGTCCCGGACAAAAATGTTTGTGCGAATTGCCAAACAAGGAGAAATCACATCCAACTTAACCACTGGCGGTGATGCCCGGCCGATCCGGGAAACATTGCAAGAAATGTTTCGGGATCAAGGAAAAGTCAGCCAGATCTTGAAAGACATCCGTTCTTGCATCAAGGTTGTACCGCTTGCAATCGAACAACAAGCAGAGATCTCGCTGGGTGAATTGGGATTGGATTTGGGAATAGATACAAATGGTAAGCTTTGGGTGATCGAAGCAAACGCCAAACCATGGAAAAAAACAGAAACCGAACATGGGTCGCTGGCGGTCGTGGAACGATCTTTCCATAGACCGATGGAATATGCGCGATTTTTGGCTTTCTCCTGAAATCGCAAATGTTCGTAAGGTGTGATTTACTATTACAGAAAAGAAGGGAGACGCGGCGATGGGCTTTACACTCTTGCATTCCGGCCAACCGTCCGCCAAGCGGCTTCTGAAACGTTTGGAAATGTGCAAAGGCACAGACTCGATTCAGCAGGTGGCAAATGATGATATTGTGATCCGCTGGGGGAATTTTCAATTTGAGCGGGAATTTCATCTCGAGTTAAATCCAAGGCTGGCAATTGCAAACACGCAAAACCGTTTGCACATGTTGCGGATGTTACAACGCTCCGGAATCCGCTGTCCGATCGATTCGGATTCCAATACATTAAAAAATCCCACAATGGTCCGTCAATATCGAGTGCCGATTTTTGATCTGAAACCATTGACATGTTTTCGATCGGATGGAAAAGACATCTGGTTGAACAAACGGATTACCCAAGTGCAAGATTCCTTTCAGGAAGTATCTCCAGATCATGATGCGGTCACGGCAAAAGTGTGTTTGTATGCTGCGCGTGCCATTCATACTCTCGGACTGGATTTTGGACTTGTCAGCATTGGAACAAATGCAAGAGGCTGGATGTATGTGCTGGATGTCACGCCAAACCCGATTTTAAAAGGGAGAATGCTGGATGTCTTCAGTAAGGCCATTCGCTCTTATATCGCAGACGATGCGCAAGCTCCAAATGCCTATCAATCCTTTTTGATCGGGACTGATTTGGAATTTATGCTGCGAAATCAACAGGGAAAAATGGTGCTGGCATCAAAATATTTTCCACGCAAGGGAATTGTCGGATGCGATGCCCGCAGCATACAGCGGGACGGCAAACGATATCCCCTTGCAGAATTGCGACCGGCACCAGAAAAAAAACCACTGGATCTGTTTGAAAATTTGTATCATGCGATGATGGAAGCAAAGCGCCTCATCAACCGCAAAGGGGTTGCTTGGCTCGCCGGCAGCATGCCGTTTCACGGATATCCGATCGGCGGCCACATTCATTTTAGCGGAATTCCGTTTTCCAGCCAGATCGCTAAAGCACTTGACACGTATTTGGCGATTCCGGTCATGCTGATCGAAGACCCGCAATCCTCGACCCGCCGTCGGCCGCGGTACGGATTTTTGGGAGATATTCGGCACAAGGATCATGGCGGCTTCGAATATCGAACACCTGGCAGTTGGATTGTGAATCCTGATATTGCCAAAGCAGTCATCTGCTTGGCGTATCTGGTCGCCCAATACCACCGTCAATTGGCATATAACCCATTTGTTGATGCGGATGTTCAGCAGGCATTTTATGCTTCGAACAAACTATATTTCCGGCCGATCTTCGAACGGGTATGGAGTGAGTTGTCGCAATTGCCGAATTTTGGTGATTATAAACAGCAATTGCAAATCATTGCAGATATGGTTCGGCAGGAAGAATGCTGGAACGAATCGGAAGATATCAAGCGCAATTGGAGGATTTCATCTGCCGTTCCGACAAGCATCACAAATGCAAACAGAAAGTCACTTGCTCGGCGATTGGGGTAATCGCTGGGCTTTTTTCGTATAAATTGCGGGAAGTTTCTGTGGAAAACGTCACACGCCGTACGCAGGATTTACATACAATATGTTGACATGGATGTTTACAGGAGTGTTTGGTTCACCCCTTTTGCTATATGACACAATCGTTGGAAACTGACAATGAGTCGAGAGAGGGCTTGAGAAATGGTGCGAAACGTACGAGTGTTTTTGGATCGAGTACGAACAGGTGCACAAACACAATGGATGATACGGATGCGGCGGAAAGATTTTCAACAGTGTTTTGCCGAGAAACAAAAACAGCTCGTTGCTCGGTTGGGATTGAACGGTGAAATGAAAGCATGGCCGATTACATTGCGCAAACTGCAAGATATAGAACTCTCGATTCCCATTCGATTATTCCATTACAACGATGAATGGGTCTTAGGGCCGATACTTGGAATCTTGACTTCCGTTCGCGGTCAAACGTTTGGCGGCAATCGTACAGATCACCGTGATCTGAGCCGAATGGGAAAACATACACATACTTGCGTATTCGTCTTGACACCAGAATCGATTGTGTATGAACAAAATCAGATTCATGGATATGTATGGACGGGTTATAAGAATAAACCTTGGGTTCTGGTTGACTTGCCGATACCTGATGTCGTGTATAACAGGATTCCAAATCGGGCGCGAGAACGTGATGCGATGGCAATCGAAGCAAAACAATGGCTAATTAAGAAAACAAAGGGACATCTGTACAATAGCCGTTTCTTTAATAAGGTTGAATTGATGAAGTATATGTCTGACTCGGAAGAAACGCGCATATATTTGCCGCGTACAGAGATTTTTCAATCCCGCAACCAATTGATCCAATGGTTGCGGAACCGACCGATCATTTATGTCAAACCTGCCAATGGAACCATTGGTCAAGGAATTATTCGCATCGACCGATCCTATTCCGGTTGGACCATTAAAAAACAATTGCAAGGGGAACAAATCGTACGGCATTATCAACAACTGCAGCCTGCGGTAAGTACGATTTCCCAGTGGATTGCAAGAGGAAACTATATCATTCAGGAAGGTGTGCAGCTTGCCAATTGGCAAGGAAGAATCTTTGATTTTCGCGTATTGCTGCAAAAAGACCGCAGGCATCGTTGGAAGGTAACGGGCCTGGGCGCGCGGGTAGCAGGGCTGGACGGTATCACGACACATGTTCCCAACGGCGGAAAAATTGCCAATGCCAAGCAAGTTCTGGAGGACGTATTTCCTGGCAATTCGGCAAGGATTTACAATGAAATCAAACATTTGGCCCTCGTCTCGGCACAACAAATCGAAAAAAATATTTCCAATGTAGGGGAAATGTCAATGGATATTGGTGTCGATGACAATGGGAAGCCTTGGTTCATCGAAGCGAATGCAAAGCCGATGAAGTTCGATGAACCAACGATTCGCCTGCGTTCATTGCTTAGGATCATCCATTATGCCGAAGGTCTTTATGTATAAGGGTTGATTACTTCGCTTGCGTTGCATCGCGCAACGGCCAAGGCAGGGAAAAGAATCGGGAACCTTTTGTCACTTCAACTACGAACGACCAATTGACCAAGTGCCATTTGCGATCATAAATCAAACAACTCTGGAACTTCGAGCAAATCGTATAAACATCCCGTAATGACAGCGCCACTTCCAATTGATCGGGAGATACGACGGGGCCGTGATAGGAAAGTTCGGCTGATTCCTTGTTATAGGGCTGGATAAAGACGCGGAACGTCGGGACGTTTCGTTTTTCTGACATGCCGATTCCTCCTAAATCAAGGTGTTTGTGCGCCTTTTATTGTACATGGAAGAAATTTCTATAGCAATGGTTTTTTTATGAATCCCTTCTTCACAAGACGTATGCTTGTGCAGGAGGGATAGTTTTTTAACGGAAACACGCAAAAATGCAAGTCTTTTCATAAAATGGCGAATACTAGCTCGGAAGACTCTAGGAAGGATGTGCAAGATGAAAAAACAGCACCAGAGTTCCGACAATTCCTCTAGGATCGTTCAGGGGCTTTCAAATTTGGATGATTGGAAACGTCCATTGTTTTCAACTCTGGAAGACAATCAACTTGCTCTCAAAAGCATCTTTTCCCGCTGTTCCGACGTTGTGTTTCGAGAGTTTCAACTCCTTGACGGAACAAATGTCCTTTGTGTGTATGTAAACGGGATGGTGGCACAAGAGGAACTAGAGCTGACTGTAATCGAGCCGCTTCTGGAAGGCAAACCGATACGTGCCGCACAGAAAAGGAAAATACAGCAATTGGACCAGGTTGCTTCGCATATTCTTGAAGGGGATACGGCGATCCTGGCAGATGCCTATAGAGAAGCAACGATGGTAAGTTTACAGCAATACGAAAAACGATCGATTGCGGAACCGTTGACAGAAGCGGTCATTCGGGGGTCAAGGGAAGGCTTTATCGAATCCATTGCGACAAATATGATGTTAATTCGTCGGAGAATTCGCTCACCCAAATTAAAAGCAGAAATCATGCAGGTCGGTACACTTACGCGAACGGATGTGGCGGTGATGTATATCGAGGGACTCGCCGATCCGGATATCGTGGGGGAAGTACAGAATCGGATCCAAGCGATCGAAATCGACGGCATCCTGGAAAGTGGGTATATCGAGGAATTTATTACGGATACACCCTATACCGTTTTTCCTTTAATCCAGGATACAGAGCGCCCCGATGTTGTCGTGGCCGGCTTGCTTGAGGGACGAGTCGCCATACTTGTCGATGGTACGCCATTTGCATTGCTTGCCCCGATGACATTTTGGGTGGGGATGCAGGCAGCGGAAGATTATTATGTAAAATATGTTTCGGCTACACTTGTCCGCTGGGTGCGGTATATGTTTTTATTTATCGCATTGCTTTTGCCGTCCATTTATGTGGCGATTTCCACGTTTCATCAAGAGATGCTGCCGACAAATCTGTTGATCAGCGTTGCCGCCGCCCGTGAATCCAGTCCATTCCCCGCGTTTATCGAAGCGCTGTTTATGGAAATCACATTTGAAGCGCTGCGGGAAGCAGGTGTCCGTCTTCCCCGTCCGGTGGGCCAATCTGTCAGCATTGTAGGCGGTTTGGTGATCGGACAGGCAGCCGTTCAAGCGGGTATTGTATCGGCACCCATGGTAATTGTCGTTTCCATTACCGGGATTGCATCGTTTATCATTCCCCGGTTTAGCACCGGATTTGCCATACGGATGCTGCGTTTTCCCATGATTTTTCTGGCTGGAACGTTAGGGCTGTACGGGATCGTGTTGGGGATGCTCGCTCTATTAATTCACTTGGCGAGCCTGCGTTCGTTTGGAATTCCCTATTTTTCACCGTTAGCTCCGCTGAAAGTCAGTCATCTGAAAGATGTTTTTGTCCGCGCGCCTTTATGGAGCTTGACAAGACGCCCAGTGAACGGTATGCATGCAGATCGGCAACGAATGGCTGTAGATCAAAAGCCGTCGCCAGAGGATGATATGCGATGACGCGTTGGAAAAGATCGATCTATTACCTGCTAACACTCGGTCTTGTTGCTGTCACGACAACCGGTTGCTGGGATCGCGTCGAAATTAATGACTTGGCACTGGTTGTGGCCAGAGGGATCGATATGACAGAAGATGGGAAATTAATGTCAACCATCGAGATCGTAAATCCTTCCGCCATGTCGCAAGGGATGACAGGCACCGGTGGTCAATCGAATGCAAAACCTTTCCTGATCGTGTCTGGGAGCGGAAAAGACATCGGTGATATTTCGGGAAAAATGCAAGAAAAACTCTCCCGGCGAATTTTCACGGCACATCGGCGCATTCTGATTATCGGAGAAAAGTTGGCAAAACACGGGATTGAAAATGTGATCGATCACTTTACCCGGGAACCGGCCAATCGTCTGCGCTCGTATGTGCTTGTCGCTCGCGGTACAACTGCAAAAGAAGTGTTGGAACAGACATATCCTCTCGAACGCATTACTTCTGAAGGAATTCGGGAGATGCAGATGTCTGAACTGTCAGTTTCCACGACAATCAAAGATCTGGTCACGATGCTTTCGGAAGAAGGCGGCGACCCCATTTGCGCTGTCATTGAATTAAATAAGAACATCGACAAAAATAAAGTCCCCTTTCATCTCAACGGATCTGCTGTTTTTCGCAATGGAAAACTGGTTCAATATCTCGATGATACATTGACAAGAGGAATTCTCTGGGCCAGAGACGAGATGAGGCAGGGAATTATTACATTTACCATACCCAAACAAACTGGCTATATTACCGTTCGGCTCATTCATTCTGCCACAAAAGTGACACCGGAAGTTCATGGCAACCATGCAACGATGCATATTCGTATAAAAACAGAAGGATATGTAATGGAAAATAATACAAAATTAGATTTGAGCAATCCAGAATATGTAGACATTTGCAATACGTATATGAGCAAAGCAATTGCCACACGGATTCAAAAGGCGATCGATGCAACGAAGAAGACAGATACGGATCCGGTAAGTTTTGGCGAATACATTCATAGAAGTCAATTAAGCCAGTGGCAAAGAATCAAAGGGCAATGGCGCAAGATCATACCGACGATGCAACTCGATGTGAAAGTAAATACCCAAATCAGGCGTGTTGGCATGGATGGGCCAGGGTTGGAATGGAAACAAGACGAGGTGAAAAAATGATCAGCACCGTTGCTTATATAGCGGTTCTTACGGTTTTCATTTGGTTCAATTGTCGTTCCCTTATGCGCAAGCGGCTGATCCGGGATGCTGTTGTATTCGGCAGCATCGTTGCCGTCGATATGGTCTTTGGAGCCCTTTATCTTCTGGATGTTCCGCTTCCCCATTTGGGAGACGTATTTATCCGCCTGTTCCATCCCGTAGCTCGATGGATTTTTCCTTAAATAAAAAGTATTTTGTATCCGTCTGTATATTTGTTATAATAAGAAAGCCTGCAGATCTGCAGGCTTTCTTGACGTGCACAGATTTTAATTTCATGTGTTTTTTGCATATGCAGGATATTAAGATGTACAGCAGCGAAATATTTCAAATTTTGAATGGCAATAGACGCGATTGGGTAAACATGTCTCTGATCATTTTTACTCAATCGATATTTGACTAATTCTATATTAGAAAGGAGATCAGATATGAGCAAGGATTTGATCTCACTCGACGAACTTATGAAGCTCGGACAGGATGCTATGGATAACGCGGGGAATAAGCACCGGCCTTCGATGCAAGAGAAAGATTTGCAAGTAGCAACCTATCAGATGCCGATTCATTTAAAAGATAGTATGCAAGGGAAACAATATTCGATTTTGACATATGGCTGTCAGATGAACGAACACGATTCGGAAATTATGGCAGGTTTATTGCAGGAAATGGGGTATACGCAGGCTTCCGATGTGGATGAAGCGGATTTTATTTTATTTAATACGTGTGCGGTCCGTGAAAATGCGGAATCCAAAGTATGGGGAGAAGTCGGTCGATTAAAGCCCTTAAAACGATTGAATCCTGGCATGATCATCGGGATCTGTGGCTGTATGGCACAGGAAGAGCCGGTTCGCCAGCGGATTCAAGCCAAATATCCGCAGGTGGATATTGTATTTGGAACACACAATGTGCATCGGTTGCCGGAATTAATCGAGCAGGCACAACAGACGAAAGAAGCAATTTTCGAAGTCTGGGAGGAAGCGCAGCCTGTATTGGTGGAAAATATGCCAAAAGCCCGCATGGAAGGAACCAAGGCCTGGGTAAATATCCATTATGGCTGCAATAAGTTTTGCACCTATTGTATTGTTCCATATACCCGCGGCCGTGAGCGCAGCCGCATTCCGTCTGATGTCGTGGCAGAAGTGGAAGAATTGGCGAAGACAGGATTTCGCGAGATAACTCTGCTAGGGCAAAATGTGAATGATTATGGACTGGATTTGAAAACAGTAGATTTTGCCGATTTATTGGAGCAGGTCAACCGTGTAGACGGCATTGACCGGATTCGCTTTACAACGTCCAATCCGTGGAATTTTACAGATAAATTGATTGATACGATCGCACATTCAAAAAACGTCTGTGAACATATCCATCTTCCTGTACAGTCAGGCAATAACGATGTTTTGAAACGGATGAATCGCAGCCATACGCGGGAATATTATATGGAACTGGTGGATAAAATTCGCAGCAGCATTCCGGACGTTGCTCTTACTACGGATATTATCGTAGGTTTTCCCGGTGAAACGGAAGAACAGTTTTTGGATACGTTGGATTTGCTGCAGCGGATCCGCTATGATGGCGCCTATACGTTTATTTATTCTCCGCGCAAAGGGACACCGGCAGCGAAGTGGGAAGACAATATTACAATGGAAGTGAAAAAAGACCGTCTGAATCGTCTGATGGAATTGCAAAATCAAATCAGTCTGGAAAAAAACCTTCGTTTGCAAGGCAAGGTTGTTGAAGTCTTGGTGGAAGGCGTGAGCAAGACAAATCCGGACATGTTGTCCGGGCGTACAAGAACCAACAAATTGGTGCACTTTAAGGGATCGGAAAAGCGAATCGGTCAACTGGTGATGGTGGAAATTGCGGATGTTCAGACATGGACATTAAAAGGTTCTCTCCTGGAAGTCAAAGATGCTGCGCCAAACCGCTAGGATTTGCTCAAGGGTATCCCCAAGGATATGCCAGCGTTTGACTTTGGCCACTCAGGGAGCGGTAGGATATGGCTGCTCGCGATAGTGTAGGAAAATCGTATAGGAAAGGGTTCGGGAGTTCCCTGAAAATGGGCTTTCGAATCCTTTTTCTATTGCTGAACGGTAATTGTTCACATGCTATACTGAAGGTAAAGGTTCCGTTTGGAGTTGGAGGAATTCATTCATGGCACTTACGCCAATGATGCAGCAATATTTGTCAATCAAAGAAGCGTATAAAGATACTCTTGTATTTTTTCGCCTTGGCGATTTTTACGAAATGTTCTTTGATGATGCTTTACAAGCTTCTAAAGAACTGGAAATTACGCTGACGGGACGTGACGCGGGTTTGGAACAACGCGTGCCCATGTGCGGGGTTCCGTATCATGCTGCGGAAGGATACATAAAACGTTTGGTTGCGCGCGGATTTAAAATTGCCATTTGCGAACAAGTGGAAGATCCTGCGGAGGCTAAAGGAATTGTGCGCAGGGAAGTCGTCCGCGTCATTACACCGGGAACCTATTTGGATGACGGGAATCAAGAATCGATCTTTATCGTCACTATTGTATCGCCTGCCGATTGTCCGGACAGCGGCAGTTTTTCCGCATGTTTTGTCAATGTGATTACAGGTGATGTATTCGTAGATGATTTACTCGATGAAGAAGCGGTTGTCGAACGTTTGCTTGCATTTCAGCCGGTTGAACTTGTCGTGACAGAACATACGTATGAACAGCTCAAAGCAAGTTTTCAGCAGCCCAATTTACAGTCCATCACTGTGACACTCCATGCTTCTTTACAATCGGCTGCAAACGATCAGGATGTATTGTGTCGGCAATTTGGTTCGTCGATTCTTGAGGATGCCGCTGTTGCCGGACCTGGTATACGCACTGCCTGCGGAATCTTGCTTGACTATATCCAAAATACCCAAAAACGGATGCTGCCACACGTTAAAAAACCGCAGCGAGTCAACTGGAAAGATACACTTATATTAGATGCATGCAGCAGACGAAACCTGGAATTGACCGAAACGCTGCGAGACGGCAAAAAGCAAGGCAGCCTGTTCGGGGTCATCGACCAGACGATCACAACGATGGGGAGCCGGCTGTTGAAACAATGGCTGCTTGCCCCATTGCAACGCGCAGAAGCCATAGCAAGACGGCAAGATGCAGTGGAAGAACTTATGAAAGACTATCTCATACGCCAGGATCTGAAACCATTGCTGCGCAACGTCTATGACTTGGAGCGATTGACGGCAAAGTTATCCTATGGCACCGCGAATGCCAAGGATTTGATTGCATTATGTCAATCCTTAGAGCAGATTCCGCCCATCAAATTATTGATCAGAGAGTTTCAAAGCGCAGAATATAACGGGATTCAAAAAGATTTATGCGACTACGAAGAGTTGATGGACCGGATTGCACATGCGATTGTGCCAGATCCTCCAATCAGCCTGAAAGATGGCGGTTTGATACGGGACGGATACCATCCGGAGCTCGATCGCCTGCGCTTGATCGCTCGCGAGGGAAAAACGTGGATTGCCGAATTGGAGCGGGAAGAGCGGGAAAAGACAACGATCAAATCGTTAAAAATCGGTTTCAACAAAGTATTTGGCTATTATATCGAAGTGACCAAAACGAATGTCCATCTCGTTCCTGAACAGTATGAAAGGAAACAAACCCTTGCCAACGCGGAACGCTATGTAACTGCAGAGCTCAAGCAGCGGGAAGCCGAAATTCTGCATGCGGAAGAGCGTTTGACAGAGCTTGAGTACGAATTGTTTGTGGAAGTGCGGGAGTATATTGTCGACCATGTTGATACGTTGCAAAGAGTGGCTCATGCATTGGCCAAGCTCGACGTCTATTATGCATTGGCATCTGTTGCGGCAGAACATCGATATGTTCGCCCTGTGCTTGATCTGTCAGACGTGATCGAAATCCATGCAGGCCGCCATCCGGTTGTGGAACAGATGCTGCAGGGGCGTTCCTTTGTCGCCAATGATACGCTGCTCAATTGCCGAGATCAGCAAATTATGTTGATTACAGGGCCGAATATGGCAGGAAAAAGTACGTACATGCGGCAGGTGGCATTGCTTGTGATTTTATCCCACATCGGCAGTTTTGTACCGGCATCCTACGCCCGCATCGGCCTTGTGGATCGAGTGTTCACGCGCATTGGAGCGGCAGACGATTTGGCAGGCGGACAAAGTACGTTTATGGTGGAAATGGTGGAGCTGGCAAATATTTTAGAGCATGCGACACCACGAAGTTTGATTGTACTCGACGAAATTGGCAGAGGGACAAGCACATATGACGGGATCAGCATCGCCCGGGCGGTTGTCGAGTACTTGCAGGATCGCCAGCAAATCGGCGCCAAGACATTATTTGCAACACATTATCATGAACTTACCGAATTGGGACATCAATTGCCGGGTGTTCAGAATTTTAGTACGCATGTTGAGGATACTGGAGATTCCATTATTTTCTTGCGGAAGATCATTCCCCAACCGGCAGATCGCAGTTATGGAATCCATGTCGCCAAGCTGGCAGGCCTTCCGGACGCGGTGCTGAAGCGTGCCAATGAAATATTGACAATGTTGGAATCCAAAGGCCAATCGGGAAAGGAAGTCATCGGGGAACTTGCGGCAACTGCCACTCCCATACAGCAGCAAGAAGCGGAAGCTCCTGCACAACTCTCGCTTTTTGAAGGATATACAAAAAAACAAGAACATGCAAAACAAAGAGAAAAGGCAAAAGAGCCGAGGGATGCTTTGCAGGAGGATATCATTCAGGCCATACAGACACTCGATTTGATTCGTATGACACCGCTGGAAGCGATGAATCAATTGTTTCTGTTGCAAGAACGGATACAAAACAAGAACCGGAGGTGAATCGCGGCATATGGCGAACATTCGTGTTATGGATCCATCGCTGGCCAACCAAATTGCGGCTGGAGAAGTTGTGGAACGGCCGGCGTCTGTCGTCAAGGAATTGGTAGAAAATGCATTGGATGCGCAAGCGACGCAAATCGATATCGAAGTCCGGGAAGGCGGATTGCAGTCCATTCGAGTTGCAGACAACGGAGATGGAATGGATGAAGAGGATGCCATTCTCTGTTTCGAGCGTCATGCCACAAGCAAGATCAAAGATCAACGGGACTTATTCCGGATTCGTACACTCGGGTTTCGCGGGGAAGCATTGCCGTCGATTGCAGCCGTTGCAAAAATTGAGCTGCAAACAAAAGGAAAAACGGTTGCAGGCGGGATTCGGGTTTGCGTGGAAAGCGGCAAGCTTGTGTGCAAGGAACCGATTGCACGCAATCAAGGAACGGATATCACGGTGCGGGATTTATTTTATAACACTCCGGCAAGACTGAAATATGTAAAATCCCTGCAGACGGAATTTCATCATATCAGCGATTATGTATCACGGATGGCGATCCTGCATCCGGGTGTGCAATTTCGCCTGTATCATCAAGAGCGCCTCGTGTTTCAAACGCCTGGCGACGGTCAGTTTTTGCATGTGATGGCAGCCGTCTATGGGAATGAAGCGGCGAAAAAAATGATCGCAATTCAGTGGAGCAATGAAGAATACAAAGTAACCGGCTGTATCGGCGCACCTGAATTCAACCGTGCGTCCCGCCAACATATGAATCTCTATGTGAATGGCAGAAGCATACGGAATTTTGCCATCCAAAACGGAATTCTGCGGGCCTACCATACCCGCCTGCCCATTCATCGGTATCCGATCGTCGCGCTCCAGATTGAGATGGACCCTGTACTTGTCGATCCGAATGTGCACCCGAATAAAACGGAAGTCCGCTTCTCGGAAGAAGGGGATGTCGTTCATGCGATCACATCGGCTGTTTCGCAAGCGCTGGAACAAAAGGCCTGGATTCCGCAAGCAGATCTGACAAAAGGCAAAGGCATGTTTCTGCAAACGAATATCGGGCATGCGCCAGGAGAGCCGAGGCATAGTCCCATTCGAACTTCCCAGCAGGCTTGGACAGCGGAACAATTGTATGGCAGGCCAAAGGACGACCGGGAGGAGACGATGCAGCAGCAAAGCAGATCCGTTTTGGAGCAGGATCTTAAGGCGGCAGACACTTCAGCGGTAGCGGTTATTGCTGAAGAAAAGTCCGGCTTGGAACAACCGAAAGAACCAAAAGACTCCGGCACACTTCGGTTACAGGCAATCGCTCAAGTGCTTGGCATGTACATTGTCGCACAAGACGATCAAGCCATGTATATCATCGATCAGCATGCGGCACATGAACGAGTGTTATTCGAAACATTCACGAAAAAGATGCAGCAAAAAGGCGTTTTGAAACTTCCTTTGCTCGTTCCCTATTCGTATGAAGTCCGCATTCAGGATCTGCAGCTGCTCAAAGAACATACGGATACTTTCGAGCAAATCGGTATCGAATTTGAATGTTTCGGAGGAAATTCGGTTTTGGTCCGCACGGTTCCTACTATATGGGAAGGGTTGGAAACCCAGCAACTGGTGCAGGATACGTTTGATGAGCTGTTGGTGCAAGGCTATATGAAGCAGCCGCTGGAACGGATTGAAGAGCGTATTATTATGAAATCCTGTAAAGCCGCGATCAAAGCCAATCGCTGGTTGAGCATGCCGGAAATGCAAGCACTGTGCGATCAGTTAAGCCGTTTGGACAATCCGTTTTCCTGTCCCCACGGCAGACCAGTAATCATTCGGCTGACAACACATGAATTAGAAAAACAGTTCAAGAGGATTCAATGATACATGATTCGAATACACGTACAGCAGTTGTGACAACAGTAATCAAAACGACGCCCGCATTCATTTCGAAAGCGCAAGAGCTTGCCGAAGAGTTGGGTGCACCATTTGTTTTAAGAAAAAAATACTCGATTCCAGTCATACAAGAACGTGCGCAGGTGGAAGCCGTCTTTGTCTGCGGCAATCGATTGGAACTCTACATGAATGGGCAAATGTTCTTCTACCACCCGGGTATGGCGACCATCCGAATCAAACGCTTGCTCCGGGGGGAAGAGGATCCGTTGCTGCGGATTAGTCAATTGCAAGCCGGAGATACCGTTTTAGACTGTACGGCAGGATTCGCATCGGATGCAATCGTTTTTGCATATGCAGTCGGTCGGGAGGGAAAAGTCAAAGGAATCGAATCGGAACCTTGGATTACGTATCTCGTCAAAAAAGGGCTGCACATGGGCTATCCGGAATTTCCCGAGCTGGATGAAGCGATGCGGCGGGTCAGAATCTGTCAGGGAAGTCATGAGGAGCATTTAGCGTCTCTTCCCGACAAATCGTATGACATCGTATATTTTGACCCGATGTTTCGGCGAACGGTCGCCCAGTCTGCGGGAATCGACCTATTGCGGGAAATAGGGAATGATCATCCCCTGACGACGGATACGATCCGACAGGCCATGCGCGTAGCAAGAAAACGTGTGATTGTCAAAGAACGGTTTTTCAGCAGTGAGTTTGAACGGTTAGGGCTTACAAAAGTAGAGAAGGGGGCCATGAATATCGCGTATGGATATATCGACTTATAATACATGCCCGGACCCTGCTATGCAGCTGCCGCATGCAAAGCAATCCCGGCCGCTGATTTGCATCGTCGGACCAACTGCTGTCGGAAAAACGAAATTCGGTGTCGAATTGGCCAAGCGAATCGGCGGTGAAATTATTTCTGCGGATTCGATGCAAATCTATCGCGGCATGGATATCGGGACAGCAAAAGCAACCCAAGAGGAAAGACAAGGGATTCCCCATCATTGTATCGATATTGTAGATGCAGACAAACCATTTACTGTTTCGGATTATCGTGAATGGGCTTTGGAATCGATGGAAAGCATTTACCAACGACAAAAAATTCCGATTGTTGTTGGAGGAACCGGACTTTATGTGCAATCGCTGACACATACGATGACGTTTACGCAAGCGAAGGAAGATCGTACATATCGTGACAAACTGTTTCAACAAGGCGAAACGGAAACAGGGAAATATTCACTCTATCAAAAATTGCAGGAGATCGATCCGAAAGCGGCGAATCGATTGCATCCCAATGATTTGCGGCGGGTGATTCGGGCATTGGAAGTTTATCATGTGACAGGTGCTCCCATGTCGGAACAATATGGGGAATATGGGGAAAACAAACAATTTCGGACGTTGATGTTTGGATTGAATCGAAACAGGGAAAACTTATATGCGCATATTGATGAGCGTGTCGATCATATGATTGAAAAAGGGCTTTTGGAAGAAGTCGAAGATTTGTTAAAAAATCATGTTACACCTGACTGTACATCCATGCAGGCGATTGGGTATAAAGAAATAGTGGCATATATCTCGGGCGAGTGCACATTCGATGAAGCGGTTGCCATGATTAAGCAAGGTTCAAGAAGGTATGCAAAACGCCAATTGTCGTGGTTCCGCAGATTTCCGGAAATCAAATGGTTTCATGTAGATGAGGAAGATTCAGCAATTATATTGCAAAAAATGGTGTCAGAAATAGAAGGAATTTTATAGATATGCCACGAATATATTTTGAGACTAAATTGTAGTGGGGGTTTTTGACTGTGAACAAACAACAGATTAATATTCAAGACAACTTTCTTAACCAAATCCGGCGTGAAAATATCCCGGTGATCATATATTTGGTCAATGGCTTTCAAATTCGCGGACATGTGAAGGCGTTTGATAATTTTACGATCATTGTGGAGAGTGAAGGCAAGCAGCAAATGGTTTATAAGCATGCCGTATCAACATTCACACCTTTAAAAACTGTGAATTTTTCCATTGAAAACACCCAAGCCTAAACGGGAATCCCAAGTTTGCTTGAACCGTTTTTCAAATGATTTTTCGAGCCGCGCGTTGCTTTTGTACATGAGACATCTAACGTAAGTGCTTGTCTTGCGTTAGATGTTTTTTTGATCTTATAAGACATTCTTCGATCTCGTAAGACATGCAATGATAAGAAGAACAAGGATCTTGATGTGAATTTCTATAAAGATATAATGATTTTCATATGTTGACACAAATTTTAAACCATGATATATTAATACACGTCGCTGTTGCCGGAGCTTTTGATAAAAAGGCAAAACGATGTGGGTTGTATGGAGGGGTACCAAAGTGGCCAAATGGGGCGGACTGTAAATCCGTTGCGGAAGCTTCGTAGGTTCGAATCCTACCCCCTCCACCATTAAGATCATAGGGGTGTAGTTCAGCTGGTAGAACGGCGGTCTCCAAAACCGCATGTCGTGGGTTCGAGTCCTGCCACCCCTGCCATTAGGATCAGTTGGGCAAAGCGGCTCCATTTTTGATTGGGGATTAGCCAAGCGGTAAGGCAACGGACTTTGACTCCGTCATGCGAAGGTTCGAATCCTTCATCCCCAGCCAGTTGCACTTTTTCATTTTGGTTGTATTGCATCGATCGGAGCATAGCGCAGCTTGGTAGCGCGCTTGGCTTGGGACCAAGAGGTCGGGGGTTCGAATCCCTCTGCTCCGACCATACTGTTTTTGGCATCAAGGCTTAGTTCACAAGCCACATGGATGGCTAAGTCTCGCCAAGAGTATTCCTCGATAGCTCAGCGGTAGAGCATCCGGCTGTTAACCGGAGGGTCGCAGGTTCGAATCCTGCTCGGGGAGCCATGCTTCCATAGCTCAGTCGGTAGAGCGCATCCATGGTAAGGATGAGGTCACCAGTTCGATTCTGGTTGGAAGCTCCAGATATTGCTTGGAGTGATGGCCGAGTAGGTCGAAGGCGCTCGATTGCTAATCGAGTATACGGCTAAAACCGTATCGAGGGTTCGAATCCCTCTCGCTCCGCCATTTGCGGGTGTAGTTCAATGGTAGAACTTCAGCCTTCCAAGCTGATAGCGTGGGTTCGATTCCCATCACCCGCTTCTAAACAAAAGACCAAACCTTCAAGTTGCAAAGGTGTGGTCTTTTTCTTTTATTATTTTCCCCAAGGGAAAAGTCTCGACTCAGGCACGAAAGAGCCAAGTTCAGCGTTTACCCGATAGGGATACATTTCGACTCAAACGCTAGAAATGGAGGAGTTCAATATGCCTTTATTTGATCAGATTCATCCTGCTATATACTATGAAGATTCGGGGCAGGGAGAGCCGGTTGTTTTTATTACCGGTTTGGGCGGAAATCATGGGAATTGGCGACCATATGTGCAGCGGCTGCAAAAGGATTTTCGCTGTATCACATTGGATAATCGGGGAACCGGACAATCGGGCAGACCGACGGAACCCTATACGATATCGGATATGGCGCAAGATGTGGTGCGTGTGTTTGATTATCTGAATATTCAGGATGCCCATGTAATCGGCAATTCACTAGGTGGACGAATTGCGCAACAAATTGCTGATTCGAATCCCAGGCGAATCAAATCCTTGGTTTTGATGTCGACGACGGCAAGTGTAAGTCCCTGGTATGATTCCATCTTGCAATCTTGGGAACGAATGCGCCGATATATGCCGTTGGAAGAGTACTATCGCTCAGTGGCCACTTGGCTATGTGGACCGTCAACTCATCGGCATCGAGGGTATATCGACGGTTTTGTCAAGTACTCGATAGAAAATGATACGCAATCATTGGAAGATTTTTTATTGCAGGTACAAGCCATTCGCACACAACAGGCAAATCTCCCATTGCAAGAAATGGATATGCCATGTTTATTGATTTGCGGACGGGAGGATCTTCCATTATTGCCGGATATGATTGAAATGTCAAAGCAAATCCCGTCCGCGAATTTACATATTATTGAACAGACGGGACATATGGCGGCATTTGAAAAATTTACAGAAGTTTGGCCGATCGTCCACAAATTTTTGACTGAACATTCCGCCCCCGGCAATTCGTGGCTCTCGTCACAGATTCAGCTTTAAAAACGAAAAGGGAACAACTGCTGCTCAAGCGGTTGTTCCCTTCACATGTTTATGAATCATTACACCCATGTATCGTCATTTCCGTTTCCGCCATCAAAGGGATCATCGAAGCTGTTGTCGTTATAACTTCCATCGTTATAATCCATTTGATCCGGTCCGCCAAAATCGCCACTGTTGCGATACATCAAATCATCGATTTCTTGTTGTTGAAGAATATTTTGCTCCTGCAATTGTTGAATCAATTGATCCTGCTCCATTAACTGAAATGCATCATATTGAGCCGCATTAATCCTTCCTTGCTCAAGCAAATATGTAAGAAGTGCGCCAGCTGCAAAACCGCCAGCCATCATCCCGAATCCTCGTCCTCCTCCTCCAAAACCATTTCCGCCGCCATATCCATAGGAATCACCGCTGAAACGCCCAAATCCCCCGCCCGGACCATATCCTCCATTCGATCCATAACCGCCGCGTGGATCGTATCGGTCAAATCTCCGGTTCTTGTTTTGTGTAAAGGGTCGAACAATAAACCAGTAAATCAGCAAAATGATAATGACAATCCCAAAAAACGACATGTACTCCCACTCCTTATACCATGTTCATTTGTGAAATACGGCGTATTTTTACTTTTACAATCATCGTTATGATAAGTATTTTAGCCTGTTGAACTGTTTTTGAAAACTGTTTGTTTGCAAAAAGCAAAATCGATTGACACATCAGGAATGTTTCGAGGAAATTGCAATTAGGATGTAATGTAGGATGTAATGTAGGATGTAAGTCAATCCGCTTGCACGGGAAAGGGGTTGCTGAAATGGCCAATATCAGCAAAATTACTGGGGAAACGTTTGCGTGTCCTTCGTATTCGATCTTTGATGTATTGCAGAATACAGTACAGCAGTATTGCGAGCATACGGCGATGATTTTTTTTGGCAAAGATATAACCTATCGAGTATTCCGACAAAAAGTAGAGCAGATAGCGGCAGTATTGTACGACAAAGGGGTTCGAAAGGGTGACCGGGTAGCTGTCATGCTGCCGAATTGCCCTGAGTATGTGATCAGTTTTTATGCATGTGCCCGCTTAGGTGCGATCCTCGTTCAGGTCAATCCCATGTATGTACAAAGTGAAGTCGACTTTTTGCTGAAAGATTCTGACGCAATTGTATGGATTGTATTGGATCAGCTCTATTCAAATTTGCGAGAATCGGATCATGTGAGGCAATTGCGGGCTTGTATTTTGGTTGGTTTTGCAAATCACACCAAAGGGATCGATGACACGAAGACGGCTGTGCAAAATGTTTTCCTATGGCAGCAGGAAATGCAGCGCAAACTTCCCACTCCCCCACAAACTCCGATAGATCCGGAAGCGGATGTGGCCGTATTGCAATACACCGGCGGAACGACTGGGCGTTCCAAGGGAGCGATGTTGACACATCAAAATATCGTGGCAAACGCTTATCAATCTTTGCAAATGTTGGGAAAAGAAAAAATTTCAGCAGAAGATAAAATATTGACTGTTGTGCCGTTATTTCATGTATACGGGATGACGGCTGCAATGAATTTGGCAGTGATCAATGGCGCTGCAATGATTCTATTGCCAAGATTTCAAATTGATGAAGTCCTGCAAACGATTCAGACGTATCGCCCCCGGTTTTTCCCGGGTGTTCCGACAATGTACATGGCAATTGCCAATCATCCGAATGCAGGCGACTATGGCGTGGATTGCATCGATATCTGCAACAGCGGTTCTGCTCCCCTGCCTTATGAAGTCATGAAACAATTTGAAACGAAAACGGGTGCAAAAGTATTGGAAGGATATGGATTGTCGGAAGCTTCTCCAGTCACTCACAGCATGCGTTTCGGGCAAGAACGCAAACCAGGAAGTATCGGTATGGTCGCACCAGGGACAGAAGCGGGGATTGTGGATGTAACCGAGGGGAAGAATTTTGTAAACGTTGGAGAATTAGGAGAACTTGTCGTCCGTGGCCCCCAAGTCATGAAAGGGTATTGGAATATGCCGGATGAAACGGCACAAACATTGCGGGATGGCTGGCTCTATACAGGTGATATTGCACGAATGGATGAGGATGGATATTTTTATATCGTCGATCGTAAAAAGGATATGATCCTATCGAGTGGCTACAATGTGTATCCGCGAGATGTGGAAGAAGTATTATACAAACATCCGAATGTTCAGGAGGCGGTCGTGATCGGAGTACCGGATGCGTATCGCGGGGAGACGGTAAAAGCATTTGTCGTGATGCGACAAAAGGGAGATAAAAACGAATGGGAAGCAGAGTTGGACAGATGGTGCAGAGCCCATTTGGCTCCTTATAAGGTACCGCGAATGTATGAGTTTCGCGACCAGCTCCCCAAAACGGCTGTTGGCAAAATTTTACGACGGGAGTTGCGTCAAGAAACCAGTGCTCCCTAGTTGGATTTACGAATGATACAGGCGTAAACTGCGAAACAACTGGTCTTTTGTCAATGATGTGGTACGACAGCCAATGCGGTACGAAAATGTTGCATCCTTCCAAGTGAATGATATAATGGAAAAATAGACGAAAACAACGAACATACAATCGAATGTTTTGACTGAAGGATGTTTTGACTGAAACTTGAAAGGGATTTTCTTTTTTTATCTTCAAACGACTAGTCGTTTGAAGATAGGAAGATATAGAGGAATAGGAGTGGCTTTTTTGACACGGGAAGAGATGTTGCAAGCGTTGCAAGAGTTTGAAACGGAAGATTTGGAAAAGGCTTTACAAGCTGCTCAAGCATCAAAATTGGCAAGAGAAGAACAGTTTTACTTTCTCCATTATTTCTTGCAAGAAGAGCGGATAGAAGATACGGAGAACAACCAAGCGGTTCTTACCATTCCGATTACGGACATGACATTGAATCCGATTCAAATGGTCCATGGTGGTGTGACTGCTCTCTTATGTGATAATGCCATGGGATATGCAAGTTTTCTCAAAGCGAAACGCTCTGGTGTGACACTCAATTTGAATGTTCAATACCATAAACCAGGGCTTGGGAAGTATTTAATCGCGAAAGCCGATGTGATAGCAGAAGGATCACAAATGAACGGGACCCGGTGTGAAGTACGGAATGAAACAGGAACATTGGTGGCTTCTGCAACGGCCACGTTTTATCATCGAAAATGAATAAAGCGCAAATGAATAAATACGGAAATCAAAATAAACACGCATGGAACAGACCCTTTGCCTGTTTTCATGCGTGTTTTCATTCATTGACTGGAATTTCGTTTCGGGAGCTGCATCACCCAGATTCCGTTTTGCACAAAAATGTTTCGATTTTCCCAATCTACAGCCTCCGGTAAAGGAACGGTACGCTCGAAATGTTGATAACTTGTTTTCCAAACAGCTCCAGAATCGAAATGTTTCTTTACTCCCTGTTCGACAATTCGCTTTACATACAACACATTGCCGCGCAATTGTGTTTGGATATCTTCCGGATTCTGAATTCCATGTAATTGAACCGTGATATAAACCGCATCTTGTGCATCATGAACTTGTAATTGCTGATTGAATTGTTGGAAAAAGGATTCCCAAAATTGAGGATGCAGCCATTTTTCGATATCCTGCAACAAAAAATCGTAAGACGATTGGGTATTGATAAAAGGGTCCCATTTTTTTATATCCTTATTCCGATCCATAACCGATCCCTTCTCTTCCTTTTCATAAAGAGGATGTTCAAAAAGTAGTCAAAACTCCACGGCGGATTGCTTTGCCGAATCCCCCAAAGGCTTACTCATGTACCAAACACGTACACTCCGTCGCCTTTTCGTGCTTCGGCTTTGCACTCCTTGTGTCTTACTTAACCACTTTTTGAACACACACATAAAGTAAAACGTAAAGAGAATGTTTACCATTAATGTATGTTGAGAAGGGAGATCAGGTGTATGTGTAGATGCAATATTGAAAAAGAAAAATCTCGAGACCTAGAATGCAATATTTTGCGCTTGTTTTGGGCCGGCTTCTTTTATTTCTTGCGGAACAGAAGAGAAGCGGCTGAAATTCTTTATAAATCGTTCTGCCAAACCGGATGCAGCTTGCGCATAAGCGTCTTGATCTTTCCAGGTGCTTGCGGGATTTAACAATTCGGTTGGCACGCCCTCCACAGTTTCTGGTATCGACAGGCCAAAATAGGGTTCTTCAATATAGCTGGCCTTCGCCAAAATTCCTTCTGTGGCAGCAGTTACCATGGCACGTGTATACGACAATTTCATACGCTCGCCAATTCCGTACGGTCCGCCTGTCCAGCCGGTGTTGACGAGATAGACATCCACTTGATGCTTTTGAATCTTTTCTTTTAGCATATTTGCGTAAACGACCGGTTCTAAAGGCAAGAACGGCGACCCGAAGCAAGTGGAAAATGTGGCTTCCGGTTCTGTTACGCCACGCTCCGTTCCGGCGAGTTTTGATGTATATCCGGACAAAAAATAGAACATTGCCTGATTCTCATTTAATTTTGCAATTGGCGGCAATACGCCGAATGCGTCGGCGGTCAGGAATACAATCACATCGGGAGTGCCGCCTACAGACGGAATCACCGCGCCGTCAATGCAGGTTAAGGGATAAGCGGCACGCGTATTTTCCGTCAATTTGGCAGAATCAAAATCTGCCGTTCGTGAAACTGGTTCGAGAACTACATTTTCGAGTACCGTTCCGAATTGGATGGCATTCCAGATTTGCGGTTCACTTTCTTTTTTTAGATGGATACATTTTGCATAACACCCGCCTTCTATATTGAACACGCCATGATCGGACCAAGCGTGTTCGTCATCTCCGATGAGAGATCGTTTTGGATCGGCGGACAAGGTGGTTTTTCCAGTGCCGGATAGTCCAAAAAATAATGCGACTTTCCCTGAATCACCCATATTTGCCGAACAATGCATCGATAAAACATTTTGCATGGGCAAAATATAATTCATGACAGTAAAGATCGATTTCTTCATCTCGCCGGCATAATGTGTTCCGCCGATCAAAACGACGCGCTTTTCAAAGGATACGATAATAAATGTTTCGGAATGTGTTCCATCTACCGCTGGATTTGCTTGAAAATCAGGAACAGCTATGACTGTAAATTGTGGAATATGAGCATTCAATTCTGCGGTCGTAGGCCGGATAAACAATTGACGGACAAATAGATTTTGCCAGGCAAATTCATTTACGATGCGGATTGGCAGGCGGTATGCCGCATCGGCTCCCGCAAATCCATCAAATATGAATAATTCTTTGTCTTTGATATACTCCTGCACTCGCGCGTATATGGAATTGAATTGTTCAACAGAAATCGGCTTGTTTACATCTCCCCAGGCAATATGTTCATGCACACTTGGCTCATCGACCAAAAATTTATCTTTCGGCGATCTTCCCGTGTATTTTCCTGTTTCTACACAAAACGCGCCAGTGTCGGCAAGAATTCCTTCATGGCGGCGAATCGCATATTCCACAAGCTCTGCAACGGATATGTTGCGGTGGACTTGCAATGGATGTTCGCGGATCATGGAATCTAGTAAAAGATTGTGAGGATGAGCAGTTTGCAAGAGATTCAAATCCTTTCATTTGAAAATAATAAATTTCGAATTGATTCAATGCGATGAACACAACGTAAAATAGTATGACACATTATGAAGAATAAAACAGAATATTATAAATGTGATACAGTAATAATACTCGAAAATAGTGAATTTTGCCACCGTATTTTATGACTAGTTCTTGAAAAACCTCCGAAGTATCTCAGTTTTGCAAAGAATAGTATGACATATTAATTTTTCTCAAAGACTTTTCATAGAATTTGCTGTTTGCTATATGTAAAACGTATAATAGAAATGCTTCATTTTAGTCTTTTGAAAGCGAATGGTATAAGCAAGGGGGAAGCGGTTCTGTCACAAATCTTCGGACTGTTAAAAGATTATTGGGTATTGGTGGCCATATGTCTGATTCTCCTATTCGTTTTACGGATATTTTTTCGCGCAATCTTCCGAATTGCAGTCATTGCAGCGATCGTATGTTTTGTTTTGGTTTTCTTTTTTCATGTTCCGCCGGCAAAGATTACACAGTGGGGGAAGCAAGTGTCTTCGACTGTTGACGACAGTTTGAAACAATCGATTCAAGCTGCCATCCAAAAGGAATGGAAAGAAGCGAAATACACGTTTCATCCCGACGGGTCCTATGAGATCCAAACGACACATCTGAAAATTATCGGGAAAAAGGGAGATCCGACTGCAACTGTATATTTCAATGGACATAAAGTGGAAATCAATATAAATGATTTGGGAGAACAGGTAAAAAGGGACATTGAACAACAACAACTTGGACATTGAGAATCGAACATTTTATCCAGCGAACAGGAGTTTTGAACAATATGTTGATTGATCTCAGAAGTGATACCGTAACAAAACCAACGGCAGCCATGCGCAAAGCAATGGCTGACGCGGAAGTCGGGGATGATGTCTACAAGGAAGACCCCACAGTCAATCGCTTGGAAGAATTGGCCGCCGACATGCTCGGAAAGGAAGCCGCCCTGTTCGTGACTAGCGGCACGCAAGGCAATCAAATCGCCGTTTTGACACATACTGCTCCCGGGCAAGAAATTTTGTTGGAAGCGGAATCCCATATTTTTTATTATGAAGCTGGCGCAGTTGCCGCTTTAGCAGGTGTTCAGACGAGAACGATTCCGGGAATCCGCGGCGCCATGGAGCCGAAACTGGTGGAAGCAGCCATTCGCGGGGAAGATATCCACTTTCCGGCCACAGCCTTGTTATGTCTGGAAAACACTCATAACCGTGCTGGCGGCGCTGTCTTGCCGCTCTCTTATATGGCTGTTTTATACGATTTGGCAAAGCGGCGGCATGTTGCTGTACATATGGATGGCGCGCGATTGTTTAATGCAGCCGTTGCATTAGGCGTGGATGTGCGGGCGATTGCCGAACATGTAGACACCGTTCAAATTTGTTTGTCGAAAGGTCTGGGGGCACCTGTCGGCTCGATTTTGGCGGGACCGAAAGTATGGATCGCAAAAGCGAGAAAATGGCGCAAACGGTTGGGCGGCGGCATGCGGCAAGCGGGTGTGATCGCAGCGCCCGGAATTCTCGCGCTGACGGAAATGGTGGAACGGTTGGCGGAAGATCATGCGCATGCCAAACAGCTCGCATATGCTTTGGCGGAAATGAAAGGCATCACGATTCGCCCTGAACATATAGAGACAAATATCGTGATTTTTGATGTTGCAAAAACCGGCCGTTCAGCGGACGAATGCGTAGTAGCATTGAAAAACGAGGGCATCCTTGCAACCAGTTTTGGTCCGACGTGTATCCGCCTTGTCACACACAAGGATATTGGCCAACAGGATATCGAAACAGCGATTCATCGAATGAACAACATCTTTTCACAATAGATCAAAAGCATCCTGGTCCACAAAACGCATACTGGCACACAAAAAAGTCCGTCTCGCCGGAGTCACAACAACATGCGGCGAGACGGATTTTTTTGAGTTCTCGTTATAACCGTTTTGCACCGATATAACGCGGACTCCAATAGGGATTATCAAGGCTGGAAATGGAAACCCCGCGGGAAGTGGTCGCCGAAATAAATTGGCGATTTCCAATATAAATGCCTACGTGTGAGGCTCCGGGGGCATATGTTGAGAAAAATACCAAATCACCCGGTTGCAGTTCGGAAACAGGCGTGCCCAATTGAAACATTTGTGCGGCTGTTCGCGGTAATTGCATGCCATTTTGTGAAAAGACAAATTGTATAAACCCTGAACAGTCAAATCCGGATGTGCTTGTCCCGCCAAACACATACGGCGTTCCCAGATATTTTTCGGAAAACTGAATCATCTGATCTGCTTTTAACACCGATTCATCCACAGGTTTGGCGGAGGGAGCAGCGGGTACGGGAACCAATAGATGTTTCGAGTCAGATGTGATCATTGCTGTTTGATCACTTGGATTCCACTGAACGTTTGAGCCGAATGCTTCGGCAACAAACCGCAATGGAACATATGTGCGGTTGTCTTTGATGACAGGATTGCTGTCCAGAGACGTTTGCACTCCGTTCACATAGGCGAAGGGCTGGTCTGTTTCGAGCACGACTTGTTTTGATCCATCGTTCATGATGACCTGAATTTGTTGTCCTTTGCTTTGCCAACGGACGTGATATCCCAATGACTGGGAAATGAACCGTATTGGAACTTGTGTGTGATTTTGTTGATCGATAAACGGTTTCGCATCCGGGAATTGAACGACGTTTTGGACATTTGTTGCGGCAAATGCTTGTGTGCCAAAAACAGAACAGACAGACAGGACTCCCACAGTCATGAGAGTTGTAACAAACTTTTTCAAATGTTCCTCCTTATGCCTGCGAGGTTAGTTGACGGATTCGGGTTGAGGAAACCCTATGTACGTCAAGCGTACAATTCACCCCAAAAAATATCCCCCGTTCCAACGGATGTGGATTCGGCATATACCTATACGAAAAATACTACACAATCTTCAAATGTTAGACGAATGTGCGCAATACGTAAGATTCGACAAAAATCTTAAAATTCCTTTAAGGTTTGATTTCCTTTTTATTACAAATATTTTTATTACATGTATTTGCAAGTTTTCTTGGTTGTATTTGCGCGTTTTCCTTGTCTGCTTTTGGCTACGAAATCAAACCTGCCGTTTGCAGCCCGTAACGAATCCCGCCACCGTCAACGGAACGCGTGACGAATTTCGCATATTGTTGAACTTCCGGCTTTGCATTTCCCATCGCAATCCCTAGACCCACGTACGACAGCATTTCACGATCATTTAGCCCATCACCGAAGGCGATCGTCTCTTCTTTCGACAGGCCGATGTGTTCTAATAATTTTTTTATGCCGATCGCTTTTGAGCCGTTGCTCGGTAAAACGTCCATCGAGAATTTGTGCCAGCGGATAAAAGCAAAATCCCCAAACTTGCCATTATAGTGGACTTCTTCGTGTTTTTGGCAATACAGAAGCGCCTGATATATATTTGTATTAAAATCCGGGTTTTTATACAAAGGAGACGGTACGCGCAAATCCTGGAAGGATTGTTCAATGTGTGAATGTTTGTTTGCATTTGCAAAGCATTGCTGGTGATCTAAAAATACCAGTGGATGATTGAGATTTGTTGCATATGTCTGAAGATCTTGCAATTTTTGGGAATGTAAAGGGTTTTCAAAGATGGTTTTTCCTTTGTATACTACAAAAGAACCATTAAAACTGACAAATGTATCGATATTTAATTGTTTTGCAATCGCAGCCAAATGAAAGGGGGCTCTGCCTGTCGCAATTGCTGTCAGGACTCCTTGTTTCTGCAGTTGCTGTACCGCCCATTTTGTGTCTTCCGGGATTTGTTTTTCATGATTGACGAGGGTTCCATCGATGTCAAAAAAGACAATTTTATATGCCATTCGGAAACTCCTTTATCTTTGATATTCATTGGTAGAGTACTCAAAGAGAGGTGAATCCGTCAATAGGCAATGGAGAAAATTCATTGCTGCTGTTTTTGGTGCTACTGTTTTTTTAGTATTTCAACCTGGTCTTCTAACCGCTCAATTCGGACGGTATGACGATCTGTACGCTTTTCCAGCAGAAAAAAGTATCCGGACATGTCTATTTTTAGTTCCCTGATATCTTCTTCCATTATATTCAATCGTTCTTCCACTTGATCCAACCTTGCTTCCACTTGGCTCAAACGTTCTTCCACTTGATCCAACCTTGCTTCCACTCTGTCCAGTCGTGCTTCCACTTGATCCAGGCGCTCCTCAATTGCATCCAATCGATGATGAATCCTTTCTTCGCTTTCTTTCAACATTTGTTGAATTCGTTCTTCACTTTCTTTTACAATCATTCGTACAATACTGCTCATTTGATCAATCAACATTTTTCCATCCATCTTAAAACCACCTTTCTATCATTTTTGTCAGTATAACATAGATTTCCTTTTTTGATTCATGAACAATTTTAAAACGGCTTTGTCAAATCGAAAGATTCAACAAAGCCATCTCGCAGAAGCCGATAGAAGCCGGAGTATCTTTCCGTCAGGGATCAGTCTCGGATACGTCTCGAATACAGATAAAGCGCCAAGGTTCGGCTTTATTCCATATTCATCTCCGAATCAACGTTCACCTCGGAGACAACCGGCACCTCGGAGGCAACCGATACATCCGATTGCTTTCTGGTGACAAGCCCAACTCCTGCCACAATGCATAAACCTCCCAGAAGAAAACTCCAATCCAAATGTTCGTGCAAAAAAAACCATCCAAGGACAGCACCGACCAACGTTTGGAAAAAAATAAATAAAGAGCCAATGCTTGCATCCATATATTCCAGGCCTTTGTTCCAACAAAAAAACGCAACAGCAGTGGATACGATCCCCAAATACAGAATGCCGGCGAACATCGACGGTTTTGCAAGAAGATAGAAAGAAAACGAATGCAAATTCTCCCAAACCATAACTGGCGTTGTCATGAAGATGGCAAACAATAAGGAGTATGTTGTGACAACCAAGGCAGAGTGCCGCTCAGATGCTTGTTTGGCAAACACGGAAAGCAGCGCCCAAGTGACAGCAGCCGCGACGAGAAACAAATTTCCCAATAGTGTGCTTTGTCCTTGTCCCGGCACTCCGATTACAATCCACATGCCGATATTCGTCAGTACAAGGGATACAATTTTCTGTATCGATAGATGCTCTTTTAATACCATGCGAGCAAAGATCAATGTGAAAACGGGAGATGCTGCTGTTATCAGAGCACCTGTATGTGCATCGGAAAGTTTCGTGCCGATAAATTGAGCACCGACCGATAAAAAATAACCGATAAAACCAATCTTGGCAAACATGTACCAATCCGCTTTCTGAAACCGCTTTGGCGATCGCTGTTGTTTGGTTCGCAAAACTCCATATAAAACGACCCAAGCGATACAGTACCGCATCCATAATAATGTAAATGGCGGAATGTATTGCAGTACATATTTGCTTATGACATACATTCCTCCCCAGATGCTTGCGGCAAGAAATAAAAACAATGCTCCGACCCATTGATGATTGATTTTTGACATAGTAAGCCCTCCGATGATGGGATTGGAATGGTAAAGTCCCGAAACGGAGGAGCAGCTTTCCGCCCGATTCCTCCGTTTCTAATGCCGGCGGAGGCTGGGAACGTCGTTTTCAAAGCGAATACGCATCGGCCTGTGCTCCTTTCTGCGAAAACACCTGATTCGATTTTGCATTTCAAATCGAACAGATCCATTTTACTACCTTTCCGAATTTTGTGAAATCCTTCCTTTAGGGAAAAATAAAACCTCTAGGAAAAAAATAAAACCTCTAAACCGGGATTGCGGGCTTAGAGGTCAAAATCCGGAAAACGAATGTTGAATCAAATGCTGCACCATTCAGTTTCTTGTTTTACTCCTATTCTTCATATTTGCTTACACAGCGTTCGCATTCATGGTGGAGAGATTCTACCTGCTCCTCGATTTCCTTTCCGCATTCTACACACAATTTTTTTGGCAGCTCTTGATTCGGTCTTCTTGTCATATTCATCTGTAGTTCCTCCTTTAATTATTATATAACAATATATTGTTATTATATCTGTAATATAACAGTTTGTGAAGAGAAAATTTTAATCATTTGTAAATCGAGTGTGACGAAAGGAAAAAATTTTTGTTTTTGAGAAAAAAGGGGGTTTTCAAATCTGTTATCTAATAGTATAATCAAAACACAAACTGTTATATATCAGAATGATCGTATTCAAAGAACAGTTGGAAAAAGGAGAGGAGAGCAGCCATGAGTATTGAGACACAGTCCAGAAACATGCAAGTCATCGGGCCGCTGTTACCGGGTTTTGCTGAGATTCTGACGCCGGAAGCATTGCAATTCCTCGAGTTGCTGGAATGCAACTTCGGTGAAAGACGGAAAGAACTTTTACGGTGCAGAGAAGAACGCCAAAGGGAAATTGACGCTGGCAAGCTCCCGGGATTCCTTCCGGAAACACAGTTGATTCGCAACAGCGACTGGAAGGTAGGAGCAATTCCAGAAGATCTCAAAGACAGGCGCGTGGAAATCACCGGTCCTGCCAGTGATCGGAAAATGGTGATCAACGCCCTAAACTCCGGTGCCAAGGTTTTTATGGCAGATTTTGAGGATGCGAATTCGCCCACATGGAGCAATACGATTCAGGGACAAATCAATATGCGTGATGCCATTCGGAAAACGCTATCGTACGTAAGTACGGAAGGCAAGCAATACGCGTTAAAAGATACGGTAGCGACATTGATCGTTCGTCCGCGGGGATGGCATTTGGAAGAAAAACATCTATTGCTCGATGGAAAACCGTTGTCTGGAAGTCTCGTCGATTTTGGGCTTTACATATTTCATAATGCACATCAACTCCTTGAAAACTCCAGTGGACCCTATTTTTATTTGCCAAAATTGGAAAGCCATCTGGAAGCAAGGCTCTGGAACGATGTGTTTGTGTTTGCGCAAGAGATGTTGCAAATTCCAGTCGGAACGATTAAAGCAACCGTATTGATCGAAACAATACTGGCAACTTTCGAAATGGATGAAATTTTATATGAGTTGCGTGAACACATGGCAGGCTTGAACTGCGGACGTTGGGACTATATTTTCAGTTACATCAAAAAGTTTCGCAACTTGCCGGAGTGTATCGTGCCGGATCGGGCGCTTGTCACGATGACTGTGCCATTTATGCGGGCATATTCCTTATTGACCATCAAAACATGTCATCGCCGCAACGCCTATGCGATCGGTGGAATGGCTGCGCAAATTCCCGTCAAGAACAATCCGGCCGCCAATGAAGAAGCGTTCCGAAAAGTACGCATGGATAAGGAACGGGAGGCGCAAGACGGCCATGACGGCACATGGGTCGCACATCCGGGATTGGTTCCGGTAGCGATGGAAGTGTTTGATGAATGGATGAAAGGCCCCAATCAACTGGACAAAACGTTGAACGATCTGGAGATTACGGCGGAACAGCTGCTTGAAGTGCCGCAAGGTGCTATTACGGAAAAAGGTTTACGAACCAACATACGCGTTGGGATTCAATATATCGAAGCTTGGCTGCGGGGATTCGGCGCCGTACCTCTATATAATCTGATGGAAGATGCCGCAACGGCCGAGATCTCCCGTGCTCAAGTCTGGCAGTGGATACGTCACCCCAAAGGCATTTTGGATGATGGCAGAAAGGTGACTGTAGAGTTATTTCAAACAATCTTGCAAGAAGAATTGCAAACGATCAAAGATTTGATCGGACACAAAAATTTTGAACAGGGGCAATTTCGACTTGCGACCGAGTTGTTTGCAAAACTGACACTCGATGATGTGTTTCCGCCATTTCTTACATTAGACGGTTATAACCATTTGCATTAAATACAAAGGTTATGTAAAAAAACTATCAATCGAAACTATGAAATGATGGTTAAAATTTGAGGAGGAGAGACAAATGAAACAAGAATCACGGAAAGAAGCGGCACAAAAACTGGAGCAAGAGTGGAAAACAGAGCGTTTTCAAGGGATCACAAGAAACTACTCGGCGGAAGATGTGATTCGGTTGCGCGGCTCCATTTCCATCGAACATACTCTCGCACGTTTGGGCGCAGAACGCCTTTGGAACTTGCTTCATACAGAACATCATATCAAGGCGCTCGGTGCATTGACGGGGAATCAGGCAGTGCAGCAAGTAAAAGCAGGCTTGCAAGCCATCTATCTGAGCGGTTGGCAAGTAGCGGCAGATGCCAACCTCTCAGGTCAAATGTACCCGGACCAAAGCTTATATCCGGCCAATAGCGTACCGCATGTAGTAAAGCGGATCAACCAAGCGTTTCAACGGGCAGATCAAATCGATCATATGGAAGGCAATTCCGATACGTACTGGTTTGCACCGATTGTTGCAGATGCGGAAGCGGGATTTGGCGGACCGTTAAACGTGTTTGAACTGATGAAAAGCATGATTGAAGCGGGCGCAGCAGGCGTGCATTTCGAAGATCAACTGGCATCTGAGAAAAAATGCGGTCATATGGGAGGGAAAGTATTAATTCCTACTTCGCAAGCGATCCGAAATCTCACATCGGCCCGTTTCGCCGCTGACGTAATGGGTGTGCCAACCGTTATCATTGCACGTACGGATGCCAATGGCGCACATCTGATTACGAGTGACATCGACACAAGGGATCGGGAATTTTTGACAGGCGAGCGGACCGCGGAAGGATTTTTCCGGATGCGCGGCGGACTGGATGCGGCGATTGCTCGTGGGTTGTCTTATGCCCCTTATGCAGATCTGATCTGGTGTGAGACATCCGAGCCAAATATTGAGGAAGCCCGCCGGTTTGCTGAAGAGATTCATGCAAAATTTCCGGGTAAGCTGTTGGCATACAATTGTTCGCCATCCTTTAACTGGAAACGGAAGTTGAGTCAGGAAGAAATTGAAACGTTCCAAGTGCAGCTTGGCGAGATGGGATACAAATTCCAATTTGTCACACTTGCCGGATTCCATGCGCTCAATCACAGCATGTTTGAACTGGCGCGCAATTACAAAGACCGTGGCATGGGAGCCTATTCGGAACTGCAGCAGGCGGAGTTTGCCAGCGAACCATACGGATATACAGCCACCAAGCATCAACGTGAAGTGGGAACCGGATATTTTGATCAAGTGTCATTGGCTGTTTCAGGCGGAGCTTCTTCCACCACAGCGCTTACCGGTTCAACCGAGGAAGAACAATTTACGACTGTATCGTAAGATTGATCAATCGGTTTGTCTCATACGTTTGTTTCATACGTTTAGCAAGTTTCGCAGTATCCTCCAAACCCCATACGAATCGCCTCCGCAATGGAGCAGCATTTCTTCCGTCACATCGAATGGAAGGAATGCTTTTTTTACTTACATGTGGCGTTCAGGTATAATAATAAGGATTGGTTTGGGGTGGGAGGAGAACGTTCGATGCTTACCAAACATGAGCAAATTCTGCAATATATCGAAGCTCTGGAAGTCGGCGAAAAAATATCGGTTCGGCAAATTGCAAAAATCCTGGACGTCAGCGAAGGGACTGCGTATCGTGCACTAAAAGAAGCAGAGACGCGGGGAATCGTCAGCACGATTGAACGAGTCGGTACGATCCGAATTGAAAATCAGCAGAAAAAAATTGAACGGCTGACATTTGCCGAAGTTGTCAATATTGTCGATGGTACAGTACTTGGCGGACATAACGGATTACATAAAACGCTTTACAAATTTGTCATAGCTGCCATGCAATTGGAGGCAATTCCGAAATACATAGATCATGACAGTTTGCTCATCGTAGGCAACCGAATGCAAGTGCAGCGTATGTCATTGGAGCATGGAGCGGCTGTTTTGGTTACCGGCGGCTTTAATATCAACGACGATGTAAAAGAATTGGCGGATCAATTGCAATTGCCGGTTATTTCCTCTTCATACGATACATTTACGGTAGCTTCCTTAATTAACCAGGCGATATATGACCGGATGGTAAAAAAAGATGTATTGCTGGTTGAGGATATTATTGCAACACAAACGCCCGCGTTTTTGAAAGAAGATCATTTGGTGAAGGACTGGCATAGCTTGTTGGAACATACAGGCCATTCCCGTTTTCCGGTTGTGGATGAAGAACTGCGGGTGATTGGCATGGTATCACCTCGGGATATGACCGGGGCTGCCATGGACACACCGGTTTCTTCCGTGATGACGCCGCATCCGCATACGGTTTCCATCCACACATCCGTTGCTGCAGCCGCCAATCTCATGGTATGGGAAGGGTTTGAGCTTTTGCCTGTCGTGGATAAACAGAAACTCGTTGGCGTCATCAGCCGCCAAGATGTGATCAAGGGCATTCAGATCAGTCAAAAACAGCCGCATATGACAGAAACGATGGAGGATTATGCGTTAAAAGGGTTTGAAGAAGAGCGAACAGACGATCGCGGGATTTGTTTAATGGGAGAAGTTACACCTCAGATGACAAACCGGCTGGGCAGCCTCAGTTCCGGAACGATGATGCTGCTGATTGAAGCTGCGGTGATTCGGGTATTGCGGCGATTAAAGACGACCGATATGATTGTCGAAAGTACGTCCATCTACTTTATAAAACCGGTGATGGCAGGAAGCTTTATCCGTGTACAAGCGCATGTACTCGATATTGGCCGAACATTTGGCAAAGTAGAAGTAGAAATCCTGCATCAGGAAGAAATCGTCGGCAAAGCGTTAGTGACAGCCCAAACATCGTCGCGTTTGTAATTACCTGTTGTTATCCGTTTTAAACTGTAATGCAGAATACAGACATACTGCGAGAAATTTGGTTAAACTAAGGGCAGATTTGTAGAAGCAGATTTGCAAGAATAGAAAAAGTCCAGATGTGGAGGGAACACAATGCGCAAGGTCATCATTCTAGGAACAGGTCCTGCCGGTTTGACAGCGGCGATTTATTTGGCCCGTGCCAATATGCAGCCATTAGTGATCGAAGGGAATCAGCCGGGTGGACAGCTTACGATCACTACTGAAGTGGAAAATTTCCCAGGTTTTCCAGATGGAATTATGGGGCCGGAATTAATGGAAAATATGCGTAAACAAGCAGAGCGTTTCGGTGCTGAATTTATGCGGGGATGGGTAACAGATGTGGATCTTTCCAAGCGTCCGTTCACAGTGTCTGTAGAAGAACAAGGTGATATGCAAGCAGAGAGTTTGGTGATATCGACCGGAGCTTCAGCAAAATTGCTGGGAATCCCGGGTGAAACGGAGAATATGGGGAGAGGCGTTAGTGCATGCGCTACTTGTGACGGATTCTTTTTCCGCGGCAAAAAGGTGATCGTAGTAGGCGGCGGCGACTCAGCCATGGAGGAAGCGAATTTTTTGACGCGCTTTGCGTCTGAAGTGCAGCTTGTCCATCGCCGCAATGAATTGCGCGCATCGAAAATTATGCAAGACAGGGCTCAAAAGAATGAAAAAATTCATTGGAGTCTCAATGTTGCGCCGCTGGAAGTCGTTGCTGAAAACAATCGGGTAACCGGTTTAAAAGTGACAAACAACGAGACGGGCAAAGAAGAAATAATCCCTACAGATGGAATCTTCGTCGCCATCGGCCATAAACCGAATACGGAGTTTTTAAAGGGTCAACTCGATACGGATGAACTTGGGTATATCAAAGTCAAGCCGGGAACGACAGAGACGAACATACCCGGGGTTTTTGCGTGTGGAGACGTGCAAGATCATATCTATCGGCAGGCGGTTACTGCAGCAGGCAGCGGTTGTATGGCAGCATTGGAATGTGAACGGTTTTTGGAAGGACAAGGAGCAATGGATTGGAGCAAATCCTTGTCGTAAAGAGTATTGTTGAGGGGGAACCGCGTGTTCCCCCTGCTTTCCATTCTTAATAGACCGGGACTGTTTTGCATACTTGAGTATATCCAGGTACAAGCAAGAAGAACAATACGAAGATAATCAAAAACACGACCGCCCAACGAGTGAAAGCACCGAAGCATCCGTCGACCATACGTCTACCCCCCTTACGTGAATCACATCATTCCTAACTCATAGTCTTTTGTGGAATTCATTAGTAGCCGGCTGCACCGTATCCGGGTACAAGCAAGAAGAAGAGTACGAAGATGATCAGGAAAACAACTGCCCACTGTGTGTAATATCCAAATGTACCGTACATAGTAAAACCTCCTTGTTAACCAAAGTCTACATTACAATATGAGCGGGAACAGAACTTGGCAACGGCGAATGTACCGGGAGGGTTGTTTTTAAAGGAGGAAACGTCATGCAAGTAAGCACCAACCGAAAAAACGTAACGATTGCCATGATGATTGCCACATTTTTAGCGGCGATCGAGGTTACGGTTGTCAGTACTGCAATGCCTACAATTATCAGTGATCTAGGCGGAATCAACCTGATCAGTTGGGTGTATGCCGTCTATTTGTTGACGACTTCGGTTACTACGCCGATTTATGGCAAGTTGGCGGATTTGTTTGGCAGAAAGATGATTTTCTCGGTTGGGACGCTCATATTCTTATGCGGTTCCATGCTTTCCGGTTTGGCCCATTCCATGGATCAATTGATTTTCTTTCGCGCGATCCAAGGAATCGGCGCCGGAGCGGTCATGCCGATCACTTTTACAATCATCGGCGATATTTATACTTTTGAAGAACGTGCCAAGATGCAGGGATTATTCAGTGGCATTTGGGGGATTTCCGGTATTTTAGGGCCCCTTGTGGGCGGTTTTTTTGTGGATGCTATCTCCTGGCGCTGGATTTTTTATTTTAATGTTCCGTTCGGGTTGGTATCGCTGATCATGGTATGGATGTTTTTGCATGAAACCTTTGAAAAGAAAAAACATCAAATTGATATTCTTGGCGCAGGTGTGTTTACCATTGGTGCAACTGCGTTATTGTATGCGCTTTTAAGCGGCGGGCAAACTTGGCCATGGAGTTCGCCTGTCCTGATCGCATTGTTCTGTCTGGCATTCGCTGCACTATTGCTATTTGTAAGGATTGAAACAAAAGTAAAGGAGCCGATTTTGCCGCTGCATTTGTTTCGGATGCGTGTCATTTCCGTATCCAATTTGGCTTCTTTTCTCATCAGTGCCGTTCTGATTGGAATCAATGCATATGTACCGCTGTGGATCCAAGGGGTGTTAGGGTATAGCGCGACCGGATCCGGACTTACTTTAACTCCAATGTCCATTAGTTGGACGTTGGGAGCTATCGTCGGCGGGCGGCTGATGCTAAAAATCGGTTCTCGTAAAGTCGCTTTGATCGGTACGCTCTGTATTGCAATTGCTTCGATATGGGCTGCAACAGTTTCGATCCATACCGGTTATGTAATATTTGTATGCATCATGTTTATTGCCGGCGTTGGTTTTGGGTTTTCCGTCACATCCTTCACTGTTGTCGTACAATCTTCTGTATCCTGGAATTTACGGGGTGTTGCTACTGCATCCATTTCTTTCGTACGTACACTGGGACAGATGATCGGCGTGGTCCTGTTTGGGACTGTATTCAATCATACTTTGCAGGGATTCCTAAAAGGACATTCTGTACAAGGAATCAATACGATAGAAGATTTTAACAAATTGTTAAATCCGGAATTTGCCAAACAGCTGCCGCAGCCGTTGCTGCATACATTGCGGGAAGTGTTCGTATCCGGAATTTCCCATGTTTATCTATCCTTGGCTGTTATTGCAGTGCTGGGCTATATTGCTACATGGCGTTTGCCCCGTTTTGAAGGGAACGCAAACGCCCAAAAATCAGAATAATTCCTTCCGTTGTCAAACATACTATTTGAGGGGATGTAAGATTGCGGACAATTCCGCGAATGGTTTCATTGGAAGGCGTTCTATTGTCTCATTTGTGCATGCAAATACCCGAGTATTCACAGGAGGCGGTCGATCATGGAGAAAGTAAAGAAAACCCAGAATCCAGTTCCTGAGTATAAGTTGGATAATAAGAATACGCGCAGCACCCCAACGATTGATACAAAAGAAATGTCAGAAAGCCGGAATCGGATAAAACGGTAATCGGACATACGCACTCATCCAGTAAACTGGAATGAGTGTTTTTTATTCTTTTAGAAGAATCATCCTGAAAATGGTATACTATGTACAATCCTCCTTTTGACACGCCAGTTGTTTCTTAGTGAATCGTCTTTGAAAATAGTGTGCCAAATGGAGGATTCCAAACCATTTCATGTGAGATAGGGGAGAGTTGTTTGAATATCACGGTTGTTGGGGCAGGGGCGGTTGGCGGCTATTTTGGCGGCCGCTTGGCGGAAGCGGGCGCAAACGTTACGTTTCTCGTGCGTGAAAAACGGGCATTGCAGTTGGAACAAACCGGGCTGCAAATCGAGAGTCCATTCGGAAATGTCGTGTTGCATCCTGTGATTGCAACAGATGTGACTGCGATTGAACATTGCGATCTGATTCTATTATCTGTTAAAAATTATCATTTATCATCTGTTCTGGAAACGATCTGCCCTCTCATTCAAAAAGGTGCGAAAGTATTGCCATTGCTCAATGGCGTTGAGCATTTCGAGATGTTGCAACATGCGTTCGGAAAAGATACAGTATTAGGCGGTTTGTGCCATATTATCGCCACATTGGATCAGGATGGTAAAATCATACATACGAACCAAATTCACAGCATGACATTTGGACCGATCGAGCCGCAACAGACAACATTTTGCCAAGAGTTTTACGCATTAGCCAAAAAAGCCAATTTTGATATCAGTTTCAAAGAAAATATTTGGCATTCCATTTGGCACAAATATGTATTCATCACCGCGTTTTCCGGAATTACGACAGCGTCCCGCTTGTCGATTGACGGAGTTGTCGGTTGTGATGCTACTCGCTGCGTATTGCAGCGCTCTTTAGAGGAAATGTGTTCGCTGGCAGCCAAATACGGCGGGCAGCAAGCAGAGGATTATGTAACAAAAACGTTGCTGATGTTGGAAAAAATGGCAGAAGGTACGACTTCCTCCATGCACCAGGATTTTCGGAAAGGATTAGAGTTAGAAGTGGAGAGTCTGCAAGGAGCGGCCGTGAGGCTTGCCCATAAAGCATCTTTGCAAGTGCCGGTAATTGAAACCCTTTATGGGCTGATTAAACCTTTTGAAAAAGGGAATTGCTGTTAAAATGGAATTGCTGTTAAAATGCAGTGTGACGATCATGGAGAATAGTGAAAGCTTATAAGGGGAGATGGATTCTCCCCTGTTTGAATTCATCAAGATTAGGGGCGCAATCGAATCAAGGAGGAGACTATGCGGACTGTTTATAAAGCTTTGACTTTTACGTATATCGTCTACGCGGTGGGAATTTTGGCGTATATTTATACACAAGATCCTTCCCGCGTTCCAGTATATGATATCGGCGGAGTGAGTGATCCGACAACATTTATGAGCCGAGCGCAAATTCATGAAGCAAATGCGGTCTCTCGTTTGCAGTATGTGAGTTTCTTTATTTTTGAACCATTGCAATGGATCATTTATTTCGTTGTGCTCACTAGCGGAGTCTCGGGAAGAATGAAATACATGACACAGCAAATGACACATGTGAAAGCATTCCAAAGGATTCTATATGTGATTGGTCTGTTGGCGCTGCTTTTTATCGTACATTTGCCGATCAATGGATTTTATTTTGTGATCGACCATCTGTATCATTTATCAAGCCAAACCGCGAGTTCTTGGTTGGGTGACTTGTTAAAATCGTTTGGACTTGACTTGATTACACAAGTTCCGTTATTTTTGGGCGTTTTCTGGCTGATCAAAAAACAACCCAATCGTTGGTGGATTTCGATCTGGGTGTTGTCAATTCCCATTACGATTTTCCTCATGTTTATCCAGCCGCTCGTCGTGGATCCCATATTTAATACGTTTCAGCCACTGCCTGACCAACAATTGAAAGCGGAAATCATATCGTTGACGACAAAAGCCCACATTCCTACAGATCAAATTTATGTGGTGAATAAATCAAAACAAACAAATGAACTGAACGCATACGTAACAGGAATTGGCAGCCAAACGCGAGTAGTATATTGGGATACGTTATTGCATTCGATGACAAAAGGGGAAATTGTATTTGTTACCGCACACGAAATCGGCCATTATGTGCTGCACCACATTTACATCGGAATTGTGGTGGGTCTGCTCATAGGTTATGGTGTGTTATGGGTGTTTTATCGACTTTATCTGTGGATCGTACAGCGTTTCAAAGAAAGCCTGCATATCGATGGACCGCATGATTTTGTCGCTCTGCCGTTGTTGTTATTGCTGTATTCCGTGCTCTCGTTTGCCATCCTGCCGGTGGAAAACGCAATCTCCCGGACGATGGAACATCAGGCGGATCAATATGCGATGATGTTGACACACGATAAGAAAGATGCGATACAATCGTTTCAAATGTTTGCAAAACATGACTTGCAAGCTGTCAATCCCCCTTTCCTGGTCTACATCTTTTTAGACGATCACCCGACGCTGTTGCAGCGCATCGATTTTGTTGCACATTGGAAATCGTAATGGAAACATAATGGGCAGATAGGAATTGAAAATGATAATCATCTATTGAAAAAATTTTTTTATTCTGGTATTGATTGTAGTATGTATGAATCGTTTGATATGGATTGTGTAGGGGAGAAATTGAAACCGGAAACTGAGAATAGAGGGAAGCGGGACATGTTGACACAAGAAGGTTCGCAGCAACTGGCAAGAACAGCATTGGCTTTGCAAAATGGATATACGAGTCATCCGGAATTTTCGAATAAAAACAAAATCGTACCAAATCGCGAAGAAGTGATCTCGATCCTCATGGAAATTCGCGGCGTACTGTTGCCGGGATATTTTCCTTCTTCCGTCGACGAGAAAAATCCAGTGACGTTGTTGGAAGTATTAGGCGCCATACAGTGGCGTCTGGCACGATTGATCCATGATTCGATCGAACATGCGTGCCCGCAAACCTGTAAAATGAATCCCAACTGCATCTGTGAAATATTTCGGCTGAGTTTGGATAAATCGACACAGTTGGTCGAACGATTGCCGGATATTCGGGAAATTCTTTTAAAAGATATTCAGGCTGCATATGATGGAGATCCGGCTGCCAGCAATCTGGATGAGATTATTCTGGCATATCCCAGCCTGTTTGCCGTAATGGTGTACCGGATTGCGAATATTTTACACAAATTAGACGTTGGTTTAATTCCGCGCATTATGACGGAATATGCCCATAGCCGCACGGGAATTGACATTCATCCCAGCGCCAGTATCGGCCACAGCTTTTTTATCGATCATGGAACAGGTGTCGTCATTGGGGCTACATGCGAAATTGGAAACCATGTAAAAATATACCAAGGTGTTACGCTAGGCGCGTTAAGCTTTGAGAAAGATGAAGCAGGCGCTTTGGTGCGCGGCACAAAACGGCATCCCACCATTGAGGATCATGTAACCATTTACGCAGGAGCAACAGTACTCGGAGGATCTACAGTGATCGGCGCAGGATCTGTGATCGGGGGCAATGTGTGGCTGACGGAAAGTGTTCCTCAGCGCAGCAAAGTCATCAGCCGCCCGCAAATTGAGTTGCGAAAATGAATACGAAACGGAAGCTCAAATGATTCCAATCTTTTGGTTTCAAAAAATTGGATAGGCGTGTGCGCTCTTGACGAAATTAGAGTTTCCTCGTATTATATACCCTATATGGTATATGAATGAATGGGAGGAAACAACGATGTTTGGTTCGAAACCTAAAATAATAAATATTACATCCTTTGATGTGAATCAACGATTAAAGAAAGGTGAAACACTTACAATTATCGATGTCCGTGAAAACGATGAAGTAGCTGCGGGCAAGATTCCAGGAGCCAAACATATCCGTTTGTCTGAATTGCCGCAGCGCATCCACGAGATTCCTAAAAACGCAGAAGCAATTATGGTTTGCAGAAGCGGTGGCCGCAGTGCGAAAGCGTGTGAGTTTCTCCTGAGCCAAGGATACCGCAATGTAAAAAATCTAATGGGCGGCATGCTTGGTTGGGACGGGGATATCGAACGATAAAGAAGACGTAGAGGTGATACACGGTGCAATATGATGACGCAATCAAAAACCGACTACGGCGAATTGAAGGGCAAATACACGGTGTTGCGAACATGATCGAACAAAACAAGAATTGTAAAGATGTCGTTACGCAATTATCGGCCGTTCGTTCCGCTGTAGACCGGGCCATTGGGTTAATCGTTGCAAACAATCTTGCGGAATGTATCCGCATGGATATGGAAAAAGGCATCATACCGGACAAAGCGATCCAGGAAGCGGTCGATTTGCTCGTGAAAAGCAGATGATACCATGGGAATTCTAAAGCATTCTTCAAATAAAAGGAATTTCTTAAATGAAATGGAACTCTCAAACATATGAGAGTTCCTTTTTGCTGCGATTCGAACATATCCATTTGTTGAATTTAGGGATTTGTCCGGAAAATTAACACGTTTATGACAAGAGATGAATGAAATGAGGCGAGTTTATTATAATGTAAAGTATTGGGGGAATGCAGAATGGATCTGAATCGTTTTACGCAAAAATCAATCGAAGCCATCCAACAAGCCGAATCAAAAGCACTGCGGCATGACAATATGGAAATTGATGCAGATCATCTCTTGTGTGCTCTGATTGAACAAGAGGAAGGACTGATTCCACGCCTTTTGCAAAAAATGCAAGTGGATGTCCAAGGGCTGCAAAAGGAGCTAGAGCGGTTGATTCAAAGCAAACCGCGAGTATCCGGTCCGGGACGGGAACCGGGTAAAATTTATATCAGTCAAAACGCAAACCAAGTGTTATTGAACGCAGAAGAAGAAGCGAAACAGATGCATGATGAATATGTTTCCGTGGAGCACTTGTTTCTTGCGTTGTTGGACACTGACAAGCATTCTGCACTGGGACGACTGTTGCAAAACTACAAAGTGAACCGCCAGGGATTCTTGCAAGCACTCACATCTGTCCGCGGCAACCAGCGGGTTACCAGCGCAACGCCGGAAATCACCTATGAAGCGCTGGAGAAGTACGGGTTTGATATGGTGGAAGCCGCGAAAAAAAATAAATTGGATCCCGTCATCGGCCGCGATGCGGAAATTCGTCACGTCATCCGAATTCTTGCCAGAAAGACCAAGAACAACCCGGTTTTGATCGGTGAACCGGGTGTCGGTAAAACGGCGATCGTCGAAGGATTGGCACAACGGATTTTGCGCGGGGATGTACCGGAAGGGCTGAAAGATAAAAAAATTTTTGCGTTGGATATGGGCGCGTTAATCGCGGGCGCCAAATTTCGCGGTGAATTTGAAGAGCGTTTAAAAGCGGTGTTGCAAGAAGTGAAAAAGAGCGAAGGAAGGATTTTATTATTTATCGATGAAATTCATACCATCGTCGGTGCCGGCAAGACAGAAGGGGCAATGGATGCCGGGAATTTGCTAAAACCGATGCTGGCCCGGGGAGAATTGCATTGCATCGGCGCAACCACATTAGATGAATATCGCAAGTACATAGAAAAAGACGCCGCATTGGAACGGCGGTTTCAGATCGTATTGGCGGACGAGCCGACTGTGGAAGATACCATTTCCATTTTGCGCGGCCTGAAGGAACGGTTTGAACTGTTTCACGGCGTCAAGATCCACGATCAAGCGTTAATTGCAGCAGCCAAACTGTCACACCGTTATATTGCCGAACGCTTCTTGCCCGATAAGGCAATCGACCTTGTGGATGAAGCGTGTGCCATGATCCGGACAGAAATCGATTCCATGCCGGCCGAGGTTGATGAGATATCCCGCCGTGTCATGCAGTTGGAAATTGAAGAAGCCGCATTAAAAAAAGAACAGGATGCGGTCAGCCAGGAGCGTCTGCTGCTGTTGCAAAAAGAGCTGACAGAGCTCAGAGAGCAATTGATAACGTTAAAAGCCCAATGGGACAACGAGAAACAGGCATTGCACAAGATCCAGACACTGCGCGAACAATGGGAAACGCTCCAACAGCAAATTGAACAAGCAGAACGATCCTATGATCTGGAGAAAGCGGCCGAATTAAAATATGGGAGACTCCCGCAACTGGAAAAACAGATCAAGGAAGAGGAAAGAAAACAATCACAGACGCAGAATGAGTTTATGTTGCTTCGGCAAGAAGTTACGGATGACGAAATTGCACGCATCATCTCCAAATGGACGGGGATTCCTTTGACCAAATTATTGGAAAGCGATCGTGAGAAACTGTTAAAATTGGAGCAAACATTACATGAACGAGTGATCGGTCAGGACGAAGCGGTAAAACGTGTCGCAGAAGCGATCTTGCGCGCGCGTGCAGGCATCAACGACCCTCGTCGCCCGATCGGTTCCTTTATCTTTTTGGGGCCGACCGGCGTAGGGAAGACGGAGCTCGCCAAAACACTTGCCGTCACGTTGTTTGATTCGGAAGAGCAATTGGTCCGCATCGATATGAGTGAATATATGGAGAAACACAGTGTATCCCGTCTGATCGGTGCGCCTCCTGGCTACATCGGGTTTGAAGAAGGCGGGCAATTGACGGAAGCCGTACGCCGCAAACCGTATTCCGTTGTACTGTTTGATGAAATCGAAAAGGCTCATGCGGACGTTTTTCACGTGCTCTTGCAAGTGCTGGACGACGGGAGAATTACAGATTCAAAAGGCCGAACGGTGGATTTTAAAAATACGGTGCTCATCCTGACATCCAATATCGGATCACATGAGTTGTTGGAAGGAATGAATGAATCCGGCGACATCAGGCAAGAGGCAACAGATCGCGTGATGCGGGAATTGCGGCTCCATTTTCGCCCGGAATTTTTAAACCGGATCGACGATATCATCGTATTTAAACCTTTGACGCAAAACGAAGTGATCCATATTATCGATGCATTGCTTGCAGATCTGCAAAATCGGCTGCGGGATCGCAAACTGCATCTCCAATTGACGGAGCGGGCCAAGCAATTCATGGCGAAAGTAGCATATGATCCGGTGTACGGCGCCCGTCCCCTGCGCAGATTTTTGCAGCGCCATGTGGAAACGCTGCTCGCAAAGGCGATCATAGCCGGTACGTTTGCTGATGGATCGAATATTACGATTGATGAAAAAAATGGACAATTGCAGATCGAGCCAGTACAGGCTTGAAAAGCAAACAATTCTGCCGATTTATGGTATGATTTTGTTGGGTGTTTCCCACTGGAAAAGAGGAGGAATGAGAAAATGAGTCAAACAAATGGTTTAAAACAGTTGGTTCATGCGAGAAAAAGTCTGCTGCGCATGGTGCAGTCCATTCCCGAGGATGTCATCGACATCCAGCCAGCCGGTTTTAATAACACAATACGCTGGAACGTCGGGCATATTTTAGTGGTAGCCGAATATTATGTACTGGGAAAAACAGGCCATGAAGCACAACTTCCCAAGGAGTACGTTACGTTTTTCGGCAATGGCACCAAACCGTCCGATTGGACAGGCGAGCCGCCATCCTTTGCGACGTTGATCCAACAGTTGGAAGACCAGTTGTCCCGCATCCAAACCGCTTTAAGCGGACGTTTGGACGAAGCGCTTGCCAATCCGGTTCCGTTAGGCTCAACTGGCCTCCAATTTGAGACATATGGAGAAGTATTGAATCTCGGAATTTATCATGAAGGAAACCATACGGGGTTTATTAATGCGCTACGGCGTGTTGTCAGTGCGACAAAATAATAGTTCCCGTTTCATCATGGGAGTATTCTTGGCGGCCGGAAACAGCAACCGCATGGGGACATCGAAATTGGCATTACCTTTCTGCGAGAAAACGGTCGGCAGTCTGTCGTTATCCAAATATCTTGCATCCCAATTGCAAAAGATCGCAGTTGTAACGCAAACAACAGATACGCTGCAGTGGATGGATGAAGATTGTTTTGCCGTTCCCGTTCGAAACAAATGGATGCAAGTTTGTTGTCAAGATGCAAAAAAAGGAATGAGCCATTCCTTGCGCTGCGGTGTTTTAGCGGCACAAGCGGCTGGCGCTGAAGGGATTGTGATTGGACTTGCAGATCAACCGTTCGTTACGACTTCACACATCAATCGCTTGTGTGAAGTCTTTGAGCAAAAACGGGCAGCAAAAGAATGTTTGCAGTTCGTTTGTTTCACCAATCGCAATCTTGCGTATCCGCCCGTTTTGTTCGCAGCAAGCCTGTTTCCGGAATTGTTGCAATTGAAAGGGGATCAAGGAGCTGGAAGGATGGTACAAACCGGATTCTACAATGGGATGCGAATCGAAGATGAAGGTTCCGACTGGTATATCGATGTGGATACTCCGGAAGATTATCAAACATGTCTAAACATTGCAAACAAACGGTAGTTATGCAAATATAAGCATGGAGAAAAAGGATTTGGACATGGATTCCAAATCCTTTTTTCTTTAGGCATTCACCCAATATTCCATTTGTGCGTATACTACAGCGTTACAAAAGAAAACGTCTGTCGCACGAAAATTTATGATGAAAATTTATGAATTTGGGTGGGTTGAATGGGACGATTGGAGCGTTACTTTAAACCCTTTCGCAATCAAACGATCGGATATCACCATACATTCGTATCGCCAAACGGAAAGAAACGCATGATTTACGCGGATTGGACGGCGAGCGGGCGATTATATTTGCCAATCGAAGAACGAATCAGTCAAGTTTTCGGCCCTCTGGTGGGAAATACACATTCGGAGGCAAGCCTCACCGGGGCGGCCATGACAAACGCCTACCATGAAGCGCTGCAAATCATCAAACATCATGTTCATGCAAATGATCATGATGTGATTTTGAATGCGGGGAATGGCACCACTGCCGTAATCAATAAAATGCAAAGAATATTAGGTTTGCGAGTCCATGAGAAGTTTCTGGGACAAGTACGATTGCAAGAAAAGCCCATTGTATTCCTTACACACATGGAACATCATTCCAACCATATTTCTTGGGAGGAAACAATTGCCGATGTGGAAATTATCCAGCCGACACCCAACGGTCTGGTCGATCTGAAGCATTTTCAATACTTGTTGGAAAAATACAAAAACCGAACCGTTAAGATCGGGTCTTTTACCGCCTGCTCCAATGTAACCGGAATACAGACACCCTATCATACAATGGCGAAAATGCTGCATGAGCATGGAGGCATTTGTTTTGTTGATTTTGCTGCAAGCGCTCCATATGTAAAAATCGATATGCACCCAGCGTCTCCATTGGAAAAATTGGATGGCATTTTCTTTTCTCCTCATAAATTTTTAGGTGGTCCGGGGACATCCGGCGTCATGGTATTTGATTCTTCATTGTATAAAAATACAATCCCGGATCAACCGGGCGGCGGAACGGTTGAATTCACAGATCCGTGGGGAGGAAAGTTGTATGCCTCCGCTATCGAAATGCGGGAAGACGGAGGGACTCCTGGTTTCCTGCAAGTCATTCGCACAGCTCTTTGTATTCGCTTGAAAGAAGCGATGGGCATCGAAAACATAGAGAAGCGGGAAAAAGAATTATTGCATCTTTTAATAAAAGGCATGCGGGAGATACCAGGGATCACGGTCCTTGGCGGCCATCTGGAAGACAGGCATGGCATCGTGTCGTTTCAAGCAAAAGATATCCACTACAATTTGTTTGCGAAGCTTTTAAATGATCGATTTGGCATTCAAGTTCGCGGCGGTTGTGCTTGTGCGGGACCCTATGGCCATTATCTGCTGCGCTTATCACGGCTACAATCCAAACAAATAAAAGCTGCGATTGCAGCCGGGGACTTATCGACAAAACCGGGATGGGTGCGAATATCCTTGCATCCAATTATGACAGATAAAGATGTGCAGACGATTGTTGAAGGAATTGCAGAAACGGTCAAAAACGGAAACAAGTGGAAGGAAGAGTATAGGTATTCTGCCAAGACGAATGAATTTACGTATGTCCGACAACAGACGAATCAGCCTATGATTGAGAAAATGTTTCGGCTTTAACGTCTTCTTGCATTCTTTTCAGAAATATATAAAAACCTTTCGAAAATGAAGAAAAACAGGGATATAGGCAGTATATCCATGTCTAATTCCTGAAATTGAACACTATTCTCAACAGAATAAAAGCATTTGCAAGCATTTGCAGCATGAAATTTTATGAGGACTTACGGTATAATATAAACAATCGGTCAAAATAGGAGCGATCTTTCATGGCTCGACGAGTAGCCACAGATTACAAACACATTCGGTTGGAACTAAGTCCTCAAGCATTGCAAACGTTTATGAATTTATTTGAAGGCCATCATGCTGTAACACAAGTTTTCGTATATGAAAACGGCGATACAGAATTGATCCTGCATGATCACGAAAAACAAATTCCTCTCGTATTCCATCCAAACGGTTCGCATTATTTGTTCGAAGGATCCTTTTGTATTGAAGATTTACAACTGGCGAATACGGTGCGCAAAGCGATTCATTCCTTCAAAGGTGAGGCGATTGTTCAGCGTATTTATCCGACAAATGCGATCGAGTATCATTATGATGGCGGCGAAGTAATCAAAATTCAGGAGTTAAAAGGGAATACGGCGCGGGTGATTTACGAGTACAAAAATCCTGTGCGGCAATTTCAACAATTGTATTCCGAGTCTTGGATTGAGTGTCAAGCGGAATGGATTCAATTGCAAATCGATTTGCTTTTGGATCAGCGGTCAAAACGGGTGCGAGTGGAAGAAATCGACGAGAAACTTAAAGTATTGGCACATGAATTATTCCTATTAGAGGGCTGATTGAATCAAAATATGATTTGCTATATGGAGTGAGGACATTGTCTTCACTCCTTTATTTTTTGTTAGCAATAAATTACATCTTTCGATCGTAAAAAAAAACTATTGTCCAAATTCGAAATTCATGTTAATTTATTGTTCGTATGAGTTTTCTAGGAACCAGGATTCACTCATGGAACATCTCCTCCGGTTAGTGAATGGCGTAGGTCCTATTCTCTTTTTCGACATATCAACAATACCTATACCTTCCCTAAGAGAGGAGAATTCAGAGATGGAATACTCGACATTCGGAAGACATGTTGCAATTGATACTTGGGGCGTAGATTTTGAATTGTTAAATGATGCACAATGGCTGCAGCACCAGATGATTGAAGCTGCCGAAGCTTGCGGAGCGACTGTCATGTCTGTACAGGCCAAGCAATTTGAACCACAAGGAGCAACTGTACTCGTATTATTATCGGAAAGTCATCTCTCCATTCACACATATCCTGAGCGAGGTTTTGCCGCTTTGGATTGTTATACATGCGGAGAAACGGTTGATCCTGATGTTGCGATTCAGTATATGGTTCAATCTTTAAAACCGAGGAAAATTTATGCGCACAAACTGATTCGAGGAACTGGTGAATTCGAAGTTGTCAAACCAAATTTGACTCACGAAGAACAAGTGATTGAACAACCGGAATTAATTGCAAAGTAATTTCGATAGAATTCTATAAACCAAGCACTAAACCAAGCACCTGACCGGGTACTTGGTTTTTTATTTGTTTGGCAATTTTTTTCAATACTGTAAATTTCTGAAGTTTCGGTCAATACGGAATATTCGATTGATATGATACATATGCACAGACAGTCGTTTTCGTTTATAAATTTAAAAGTGTAACCGGAACTGTACAGATTTAATCGGATCGGCATTGACATCTTGTATGAAACTACATATAGTATTTTTATACCCATATAGGTATATGAACGTTGAAAGAAAAGCATTTCAGTGATGCGATGTTGGATGTCAAAACGAGATTGATGGAGGGAAAAACATGATTCAAATAACAGATGAAGCAATGCAGCATCTGAAATCCATTCTCGCGTCTTCCGATCAAACCATGGTTCGACTTTATCTGGCAGGAGTTGGCTGAGGCGGTCCCAATTATGGAATGACTCTGGAAGAGTCAGCAGATGAGCATGATGAACGTATCGTGCAAGACGGCATACAATTTGTTTATAATTCCGGTATATCATCATACATGGATGGCATAACAATTGACTACACACGTTCCTGGCTAGGAAAGGGATTCAGCATCTACCGTAAAGGGATGTCTGCATGTTAATATTCGACCATCATTCGATGGTCTTTTTTTTAGGGGGGAATCTATTTTTCGAAATTCGAAAAATATGTTAATGTAAGTATTGGTGATTTCAAATGAAAACGACTGAACTGTGGAAACGAAATTTGGTCATATTGTGGTTTGGCAATTTTTTTGTGCTTGCGGGAATGAATTTAATTATTCCGTTTTTACCTTTGTATATTCAGGAATTAGGTGTGAAAGACATTCACCATGTAGAATTGTGGGCCGGTGTGATATTCGCGGGCGCACCGCTTTTATCAGCCACATTTTCACCTTTGTGGGGGAAATTGTCGGACCGCTACGGCCGTAAGATCATGCTGATCCGATCCGGTATAGGCATGGGAATTGTCATGATTTTGATGGGATTTGCAAAATCTCCTTTGCAATTGTTGCTGCTTCGTCTGATGATGGGAACGATTTCCGGATTTATACCTACTTCGACCGCTCTGCAAGCGACGGAAACGCCAAAAGAACACGCAGGGAGAGCGCTGGGGATTCTGCAGACGGGAAATGTTACAGGTTCTTTGATCGGGCCGCTTTTGGGTGGTGTTTTGGCGGAATGGATCGGGATTCGCAACGTCTTTTATTTGACGGGAACCGCTTTGCTGCTTGCGGCAATTATCGTCATACTGGGTGTGCATGAAAGCAAGACGTATGAAAGGTTTTCTTTCAGAAGACGTGTCCACCGGAATTTGGATCGCAAACGGGATTCCAAAGAAAGCAAATCTGACGCCAATCCGCCTGTTACGGACAAGCAAAGAGGGATTCGTTCGATCGTCAAAGAGTACCCTATCTTATTGGCGCTTTTTTTATCTTCCTTTTTGATTATGGCAGGCATGCAGAGTATTGAACCGATTATTACCGTGTATATCCAATCCTTGCATGTACAAAGCCACATTGCAGTCGTTGGCGGACTGGTTTTTGCAGCAAGCGGTATTGGAACGATTCTGGCCGCACCGATCCTTGGCAGACTTGGTGATCGTTATGGCAATCAGCGGATTTTAATGGCTGCTCTGCTGATAATGGCTGTGTTGTATATTCCTCAGGCATTTGTGCGAACGCCTTGGGAACTGATGGCATTGCGGTTGCTGATGGGATTGTGTATTGGGGGGTTGTTGCCGTCCATTAACGCCATGATTCGTAAAGTGACACCGAACGCCTCGCAAGGCGTGGTCTATGGATTTAATGCTGCAGCAGTTGGCTTTGGCAGCGTGGGAGGACCGTTATTTGGCGGATTTATCGCTTCACATATAGGGATTTCCTATATCTTCTTCTTTACGTCAGCATTCTTTTTATTTAATTTCCTTTGGATTGTCTATCATGTCAAAACAAATGCGAAAAGTCAGGCAATATGATAAAAGGATTAGAGAAACCGGAACAATCAACGAAATGGGGGGAAGCGTAAATGGTAACGTTAAGTGTATTGGATCAATCGCCGGTGGCTGCCGGGAAAACACCAAACGAAGCATTCGCTGACACTGCCCGGCTTGCGATGGAAGTTGAAACATTGGGTTACAAACGTTTTTGGGTGTCGGAACATCATAATACGTTAAGCCTGGCAGGATCAAGTCCGGAAATTTTGATCAGTCATCTTGCCGCTCGAACGAAACATTTGCGAATAGGTTCCGGCGGCGTCATGCTGCCACATTATAGTTCGTACAAAGTGGCTGAAAACTTTCGCGTACTGGAAGCATTATATCCAGAGCGGATTGATTTGGGCTTGGGCAGGGCGCCAGGCGGCCATCCGATTGCTACGTGGGCATTACAGGACGGAAAGAATATTTCTTTTGAACACTATCCGGTTCAAATCGATGAACTGATCGGGTATCTCTATGATACGCTGCCTGTTGGTCATCGCTTTAAAAATCTTAAGGCAACTCCGATTCCCAGCACAGTTCCAGACATGTGGCTGCTGGGATCAAGCGGAGAAAGTGCCGGATTGGCCGCTGAACGGGGCGCAGGTTTTGCATTTGCCCAATTCATTAATGGGGACGGTGGAGCGGATGTTGTCAGAGACTATCAAACCCGCTTTCAAGCGACTGTTGTAGGCAATAAACCACGGTCGATCGCAGCGATTTTTGCCATTTGCGCAGACACGGATGGGGAAGCGGAACGATTGGCTGCCAGTTTGGATCTTATACTTCTTCTGCATGAACAAGGGAAGCGGCCTGACGCAGTTCCATCCGTTCAGGAAGCATTGGAATTCCCCTATACTGCGTTTGACCGGAAACGAATCTTGGAAAATCGAAAACGCATGATTGTGGGATCTCCAACGTCTGTCAAACAGCAAATTCTCTCCATGGCCAAAGAGTATAATACGGATGAATGGATGATTGTCACCACAACACATGACTTTGCTGCAAAACTTCATTCCTATCGTTTGCTGGCGGAAGCTTTTCAATTGCCAATATCGTAATATATGGGCGGAGGCACAATGACACGACGTTTACGAATGTATCTGGAGTTTTCGCGGAAATCCTTTCAACGATCTGCCGTGTACCGGTTTGATGCGTGGACGCGGCTATTTGCCAACATCATCTTTCTCTTCATGTGGGGATTCATTTGGTACGGTCTTTATGCAGGCAAACTCACGACTTCCGGAACTTCTTTTCATACGATGTTAAGCTATATTCTGATCAGCCAGGCACTGTCCGGGCTGCATGGCGCTGCTACACCCCTGTGGGAGATTCAGGAGCGGGTGCGAACCGGCGATATCGCGATGGAAATCGTCCGGCCCTTCGATTATCCGTTGAAAGTATTGTTTTCAGACTTTGGCAGCATGTTCTTTTATTTTCTTGTCGCGATTTTGCCGCTGTATGCGAGTCTAGGTTTTTTCTTTCATCCGGTCATGCCGCATACGGCATCGGGATGGCTTTTATTCCTGTTATCCGCTTTTTTGGGTTATCTGATTCGCTATAGCATAGAGTTGACATTTGGCCTATTTACCTTCTGGCTTGTCGAAACAGGCGGCGTGGAAGATATTTTCTATTTTTCCGTATCACTTCTGTCCGGCACCACAGTGCCGCTTTGGTTTTTTCCTCATTGGCTGCGAGTATTGGCGGAATGGCTGCCGTTTCAAGGCATTTTCTTCGTACCTGATTCGATTTTTGTGGGATTGCTTTCCCGGCAACAGGCGTTCCAACAAATTTTGCTGCAAATCCTATGGATTTGCATCACATATGGCATCTTGCGCTTCGTTTGGCGAAGGGCTGTAACAAAAGTCGTTGTACAGGGAGGGTAGGAGAGCGGATGGCAGCAAGGATGAGCAGGAATATCCGATTGTACGGTACGATGATACAAGCGAGTATCCGGGCACAATTTCAGTATCGATACGCATTTTTTATGAACATTCTCGGGTGGGCGATGAGTTATGCAGGAACCGCCATCACCATGTGGACGGTGTTGTACCGATTTCAAGAGTTGCACGGCTGGACGTTTTGGCAGCTTTTATTTTTATTTGCATTATCTGTCTTGTCATGGGGCGTTTGCGTAATTTTTTTCTTTCATTTTCGCAGCATGGATCAATATATTCTCAATGGCACATTTGACCGGTTTCTCATTCGCCCCATCCATCCGTTTTTTCATTTTATGGCGATGAAATTTGATGTGGGAGCATTTGGACAATTGCTGTTCAGTATCATTGCACTTTGTCTCGCTGCTTCCCATTTGCACTTGCAATGGCAGCTCCTGGATGTATTTGTATTGATCGGGGCGATCCTTGGCGGCACATGCATTCAAGGCGGACTGATCATTCTCATATCGGCAGCCGCATTTTGGACGACGCGTTCCGAACGGCTGTACTGGGTCATTATGTTTCCAGCCAAAAGCATGATGAATTATCCGTTATCGATTTATCCGCGATTGCTGCAATGGCTTGTTACCTATCTCATTCCTTTTGCATTTGTCAATTATTTTCCGGCCATCGTGCTGCTGGGAAAAGCCAAGAGCCGGAGTGTTCAGGTATTCGGAGAAATCAGTCCGGTGATCGGGCTCGTGTTTTTCTATATATGTTACCGCATTTGGATGGCGGGTTTGAATCGTTACAAAAGCGCCGGTTCGTAAATGAAGGGGAATGGGCAGTGTTGGAATTGATGAAGAGTGGGGGATTGGCAATTGTGAACGTAATCGAAGTACAGCATCTCTCCAAACAGTTTTCGATCGCCAAACGGCAAGCGGGGATGTGGGGCGCTTTTCAAAGCTTGTTTCACAGGGAATATATCGTGAAAACAGCCGTTGAAGATGTTTCATTCGCGATCGGCGCCGGAGAGATGGTCGGATATATTGGTCCAAATGGCGCCGGGAAATCCACGACGATTAAAATGCTGACAGGCATTCTCGTCCCGACGGCAGGGGACATTCGCGTCAACGGGATTGTGCCTTACCAAGAACGGCAAAAAAACGCCCTGCAAATCGGCGTGGTGTTTGGACAAAGAAGCCAGTTGTGGTGGGATCTGCCGACGATTGAATCCTTTGAACTATTAAAGCAAGTGTACCAAATTTCCGATTCCCGCTACCGTATCAATATGCAGACATTCACAGAGGTACTTGGATTGGATGAATTTTTCCAGACGCCGGTTCGGCAGCTTTCGTTGGGACAGCGCATGCGGGCGGATATTGCTGCAGCGCTTTTGCATGATCCAAAGATCCTGTTTCTCGACGAACCGACAATTGGGCTCGATGTTGTCGCAAAAGAGAAAATGCGAACGTTTATTCAAGAGATGAATCTGGAACGCAATGTTACCGTCATTTTGACGACACATGATATGGCAGACATTGAAAAGTTGTGCAGCCGCATGATACTCATTGATAAAGGCCATGTCATGTATGATGGGCCGTTATCCACCATTAAGGATATGTATGGAACCTATCGCGTCTTGATCGTCGATGTTGGTCAGGATGCTTCGTTTCAAATCGAGGAAGCGGAACTCATACGGGAAGAAGGAACGCGGAAATGGTTTCGTTTTGACCGCAACCGGATCCGTGCTTCTCAGTTGATTCAAAGAATCTCGGACCAGTACGAAATTCATGATTTGACCATCGAGGAACCGGATATTGACACGATTATTCGGCAAATTTATCAGGAAGGAATCGAAAACCCGCAAGGGGTCGCGCACAAACAGGGATGACACCAGGAGGGACGCATCCTGGTGCCAGCTTTTCTTATTACCACATGAATCCTCTGCCGTAACCACCGTATCCGCCATAGGGAGCGACAGATCCCCCGTATACGCCCGGTCTTCCATATCCGTTCCAACCGCCGGCGCCAAAGCCCCAAAAACCGGCAATTAAAGCAAATGCAATCAGAAACCAGACGGGCCACCATGTTTGTGTTGCTTCCGTGCCATCCGATTCTCCCAAGATTGCTTGTTGGATGTTCCCGTTGCTGTGCGCGGTTCCGGCTGCGAACTGATTTCCATTTGCGGGACGCAATACAATTCCTTCGTTTGTAATCGAATGTAGGACTCCTTGGTGAACGGTTCCGTTTTTTAAGCGCACCATGACTTGCTTGCCGACATAACCATTGCAAAAACTGCGAAATCCACTGTCCTGCACAAATATTCTCCTTTCCATTTTCAAAACATGTATGACGAGAGAAAACAATCGATCCGGTTATGCGGACAACCGGATCGACTGATTTCTATTTCGAATGTGGTGTATCGAACGGATGCTATACTTTATGAAATGACCCGTTCATTTGGGACGGCATCTGTCTATTTCGCCAGATTTGTGTTTTCAAAACTATGGGACACTGCTTTCGCATCTTTCCATTTCGCTATCCAATTATGGTACAAACTCCCTATGCTCAACCGGAGGTTTTTCCATTTGTTCAACCGTATCAGAAAGATCTTTTTTATATCCGGATGGATTAAGAACAAAAAAGCGATGACGCTGACACCCATTAAAACGACTCCAAAAATCCCCATCCAAGTATACATTTCCATTTTCATTTCCCCTACACCTCTCTATTTGGAATTTGTAAACGATGCTTTCAGAATCCTCTGAAATGTATTGAAACAACTCTTAAATGTAAATCGTTATGCGGTTCATTTCGTATCGGATCGATGATGATTCATTCCTGTTACTATAATTTTAAAAACTGCAAGGGTTTTTGGGATGGACTATTTGAATTATTTTTGACTAGTTCATTTGAACTATTTACAAGAGTAAAATGATTATGATTTCAAAAAAATGGTAGTTGGCGAACGCTTGGTTGTGTTAGAATTTTTCTCATAAGGAAAAAAAGCGATACTTGATCGGAATGATCGAAGCTACCATTGCAAACATGCTAGAATAATAGAATAAGCGGGCAGGAAAGGACGGACAGCATGAAAATCTTTCACACGGCTGATTGGCACTTAGGCAAGCTGGTTCAAGGTTTTGCCATGACAGAAGATCAGCGTTATGTACTCGATCAGTTTCTTGATGCAGTCAAGTCTGAGCGACCGGACGCAGTGATCATAGCAGGGGACTTGTATGATCGAGCGGTGCCTCCGAATGAGGCAGTGGGATTGTTGGACGATGTATTGACCCGATTGATCGTTGATATGAAAACACCGGTGCTCATGATTGCAGGCAATCACGATAGTCCGGAACGGATCCATTTTGCGAATTCGATTTTAAAAGATCAAGGACTCTACATCCAAGGCAAATTGCAAAAAGAAATGCAGCCAGCCATTTTGTACGATGCACATGGACCGGTGCATTTCTATCTCGTCCCATATGCAGAGCCTGGCCAAGTCCGAACACTGCTGGAAGATGAGACGATACGCACACATAATGACGCCATGCAGGCGATTATAAAAATGCTGGAGCCGTATATGGATCCGTTGGCACGCCATGTGTTCATAGGACATGCATTTGTCACACCGTCAGGCGAAGCAGGAGAATACCAGTGCGATTCCGAGCGTCCCCTTGCGATCGGAGGGGCGGAGTATATACAAGCCAGCCATTTTCAAAATTTTCATTACGTGGCGCTCGGACATTTGCATCAAGCACATCATGTGGGAAATGAGCGCATCCGTTATGCCGGCTCTCCCTTGAAATATTCGATTTCTGAGGAATATCATGACAAGGGCTTCTACAGTGTTGAATTGGCTGCCGACGGGAATGTGCAAGTGGACAAGCGATCGCTTGTGCCGCGCCGTGATGTGCGCAGTGTTGCAGGTTTGTTGGATGATATCAAGCAACATGACAGGTGTGAAGACTATGTATTCGTCACGCTGCTTGATTCACATGCGGTTTTGTTCCCCATGGAGCATGTCCGCACTGTCTATCCAAATGCCATGCATGTGACGCGCAAGCAATCAACCGCCGTTCTGACAGATCCGGGAACGCAAACGCTGGAACGCCATAAAATGGACAGCATGTCATTGTTTCAAGCATTTTATAAAGAAGTGAAGGGCACGGAACTTCCCCATGAAATGGAAACGTTGTTTCAGGAAGTGTTGGAAGATGTGCTCAGAAGGGAGAAAGGGGACGTATGAAACCGATCCGTTTGGCAATGACCGCATTCGGGCCATATAAAGATACGCAAGTGATCGATTTTCGGGATATCGAACCCTATCAATTATTTGCCATTTCGGGAAAAACTGGAGCCGGGAAAACAACCATTTTTGACGGCATTTGCTACGCCTTATACGGAGAAGCGAATGGAGAGGATCGCAAGGATGCGAAACTTTTGCGCAGCCATTTCGCGGATGATCAAATCCATACGGCGGTCGAGCTGATATTTGCATTGCAGGGGAAAACGTATAAGATTTTCCGGCAAATGCCTCATACAAAAAACGGCAATAAAAATCCAAGCGGGCAAAAAATCGAGTTTTATGAACAGACAGGTGGTCTGGAGGTTCCCTGCGTCGATCGCTTTCATGTCACGGATGTCAATCAAAAAGTGATCGATCTGATCGGTCTTTCAAAGGATCAATTCACGCAGATTGTCATGCTTCCACAGGGAGAATTCCGCAAATTGCTGACATCCGATACGGTGAACAAAGAAGAAATATTGCGCAGGATTTTTAAAACCGAATCGTTTCAATGGATGCGCCAACTGCTGGATGAACGCAGAAAAGAAGCGCAAACAAAGCTTGAGCAACTGCAGATAAAACTGGATACGCTGATGCAAACGATTGCAACGGCGCTGCCTGAGCGCTCCAATTCCCTTTTGTCCCAAATACTGTCGCAAGCAAATAAAAATGCCTATCAAATCCTTGCCGGTTTGCAAGGGGAATTGCAAGAGTATGAAGATCGGATCAAGGAGTGGGAGCAGAAAAAAGATCAGACGTTCCGGTCGTATAAAGAAAAAGAGGCCGAGTATCATCGTGCCAAAGCATACAATGACCGCTTTGTCGAATTGGATGCCAAACAACAGCAAAAGTCAGCACTGGAACAAAAACTTCCGGAACATCGATCCAGGGAAAAACAGCTGCAACTGGCCGAGAAAGCAGCGCGAATCGAACCGTATGAGGAGCACATGCTGGCGAGTCGATCCCTCGTTCAGGAAAAAAGGCGCCAATGGGATCAATGCAGCCGTTTGCTGCAAGAAGCCGTCGAAACACTTACGCATGCCGAAGTCCAAGCTGCAATCGAGACAAAAAAACAGCAGCAGCGAGAGCAAGTCAGCCGGGATATTCAAACGTATGAAGAGTTGCAGCCCAAACTGGCAGAGTTGCACAACAAACGGCAATCCATACAAAAACTTGCGGAACAGGAACAAAAGAGTCAAAGCGGATTGCAGCAACGGGAAGATCGCATCAAACAATGGAATCAGGAACGAATATTAATTGCCAATGAACTTTCCGATCTCGAACAACAAGCGGTACAGTTGCCAAAGCTCAGTCGGCAACACATGGAGCTGGAAGCAAAACACCAAGCAGTTGTCGAATATCTCAAGCTTCAGCAGGAATACCGACGCTATCAAAAAGAAGAGTTGACAGCACGTCAGGCGTATGAACAAGCGCTTGAACAATATCAAATATTTGAAAATCAATGGATACAAGGACAAGCAGGCATTCTGGCAGAACATCTGCAGGACGGTGCGCCTTGTCCTGTTTGCGGCAGCTTGGATCACCCTTTGAAGGCTGAAATGTCTGCAAATGTTCCAAGCAAATCCATGCTTGATAAAAAAAGGAACGAACGGGAGCAACAAACAGCGCGCTACAATGAATTAAAATCACAATGTACTGCAGCACAACTGGCACAGGAGCAAAAAGCCGATATGCTTTCCAACTTTCAAATTCCGGCAGAACATGCCAGTGAATATGTGAACGCATTGGCGGAACAACTGCAGGAAATGAATACGCAAGTGAAACATTTGGAGATACAAACCGCTGAGATCGAGACTAAACGCCAGGCGGAACGTGAATGGCAGGCAAAGCTGCAGCAATTGGAAACGGAACGGGCAGCATTGCAACGACAAGTACATGAGATTCAACTGCAACGGGTGCAAGAAAAAGCGAAATATGACAGCATCAAGGAAACGTTGCCTGTTGATATTTCTTCATTATCCGATTTACAGGGCAAGTTAAAACATATACGCGCATTACAAAAACAACTGGAGCAGCAATGGCAGTTGGCCGAAGAACAATTGCGGAACGCCAGAGAGTCGGAAATTGCCATGCGAGCCAATTTGCAGCATGCAGAACGACAGCGGCAGGAAGCATGTCAAGCAAACGAAGCAGCAACACAACGGTACCGCCTGGAACTGGCAAATGCCGGTTTTGAAACAGAGGAATCCTATCAATCTGCCAAACTGGCGCCAGTCATGCGGGAAGCGTTAAAAGAAGAAATCGATACATTTACGTCAACGTTGCTGCTTTTGACCCAAAGGGTTTATGAAATGCAAAAAGAACTCAGCGGCAAGCCTCGAACAAATGTAGAGGAGCTATTGCAAAATCTCAAACAACTGGAAACCCAATACAATACTTTGGTCAGTGAATACGAAACAGACCGCGTCCACTACAAAGATGCCACCATGTTAAAAGAGCGGATTGAACGGACTTGTCAAGACATTTCGGAACAGGAAAAAGCCTCCCAAGTCATTACTGGACTGTATGATGTCGTTCGCGGCGAAAACGAACAAAAATTATCGTTTGAACGGTATTTGCAAATTGAATTTCTGGAATTGATCATTCAAGCTGCCAATATCCGCTTGAAAAAACTCACACATGGGCAATTTTACCTGGAACGGAGCGAAAAACTGGCGGGACAAGGGAGACAAAGCGGGCTTGGTCTGGATGTATTCGATTCCTATACAGGGCAAAAGCGAGACGTAAAATCCCTGTCCGGCGGTGAAAAATTCAAAGCATCCTTAAGTTTGGCATTAGGATTGACAGATATCATTCAATCGTACAAAGGCGGAATTTCCATCGATACGATGTGGATCGATGAGGGGTTCGGATCCTTGGATGAGGAATCCTTGCATGAAGCGATTGAAGCACTTGCAGAACTGCAAAAAGCTGGCCGCATGATCGGTGTCATTTCACATGTGCAAGAGCTGAAACAAGCGTTTCCCGCCGTGCTGGAAGTGGAGAAAACAAACGATGGCCATAGTCAGGCAAGGTTTGTCATTCGCTAGATCCGATCGGACTGCGGCTGCTATGGATGTGTTTTCCTCCGATCAGTGAAAATAGCCCGTATCCATCCATTCTGTGGTACGGGCTAGCGTAATTTCATCCTTTATTTTGCGTTTGCGCGCTTTGGTTTCTTATCCCTGTCTCTGCTTTTCTCGCGATCCCTGTCCCGATTTCTGCCTTTCTCCCGATCCCAATCCCGATGTTTTTTTGCATTCCGGGAAGAGTCCATCTTTCCTCCGCCAGAAATTCCGGAACGGATCCGTCTTGACGATTCCCTGCCGCGATTTTCTGATTTTTTCACGCGAATCGGCGTGACATCCGACAATTGGATGGGAATCTCCTGTGTTTCTTTTGTCAGGAGTTTTAGTGCTGCAGATATCAAAAGAATGGAATCTTGCTGATCCAAAAGTTCTTCGGCAATGGCACGATAGCCGCCTAATTCCTCGTTTTCGATCGTATTCATCAACTGTTCCATAGCCATCCGCTGTTTGCCGCGAATCGCTTCTGCAAATGTCGGCATGGGCCGCTTCGTAATTTTTCGCTTGGTAATGCGTTCAATCTGATGCAGATGGTCAACTTCCCGCGGCGTTACAAATGTGACGGCAATTCCGCTTTTCCCGGCGCGACCGGTACGACCGATGCGATGCACATAACTGTCGATATCTTGCGGGATGTCAAAGTTGTATACATGCGTGACGCCGGAAATGTCCAAACCCCTTGCAGCAACATCGGTAGCGACCAGGATCTCGATCCCGCCATCCCGGAATTTATGCATGACAATATCCCGTTGCCGTTGGCTTAGATCCCCGTGCAATCCGTCCGCTTGATATCCCCGCGTAATCAACGCATTGACCAACTCGTCTACACGTCGCTTGGTGCGGCCAAATACAATGGCAAGCTCAGGGTCTTGAATGTCTAACAAACGTGTCAAAACATCTAATTTTTGCCGTTCATTGATCTCATAGTACACTTGTTCAATACTTGGAACGGTTACTTCTTGCGCTTTGACAGAGACAATCTGAATTTCTTTCATAAAGCGTTCTGCCAGCTTCTTGATTTCCGGCTTCATGGTTGCCGAGAATAGTAACGTTTGTCTTGCTTCCGGACATTCGGTAAGGATCGCTTCAATGTCTTCGATAAATCCCATATCCAGCATTTCATCCGCTTCATCCAGAACAGCCATGCGGATATTTTTCAGTCGAATCGTTTTGCGATTCAAGTGATCGAGCAATCGACCCGGTGTAGCGATTACTACATGCGGCCGATTTTTTAATCCGCGGATCTGCCGGTTAATATCTTGACCGCCATACACGGGCAGAACGCGTACTTCTTTTAACATGCCTACTTTGCGAATTTCTTCCGCTACTTGAATACAGAGTTCCCTGGTAGGAGTGAGAATTAACCCCTGAATCGATTCGTTATCCGAATCGACCATTTCCACCATCGGAATGGAAAACGCCACCGTCTTGCCTGTTCCTGTTTGGGCTTGTCCAATCATATCGCGGCCGGTGAGGGCTACCGGTATTGCTTCCGCTTGTATTGCAGTTGCTGATTCAAATCCCATCTCTTCCAGTGCTTGTAATACAGGTGAACTTAAATTAAGATCAGAAAATTGTGCCATTCGTATCCTTCTTTCTTATTGCTTCAAGGGGAATGTACCCCCGGATTTCGATATGTATTGATGGCGAGCATTCCTCCATAATACATGATTTCTTCATATAGTAGCAAGTATGGAATAACAATAACTCATATAGAAATTGCAAAATAACTTTATTAGGATACTATCGTCATTTTAAAATGTACTTGCCACTTGTCATTTTGTTCCGTACAAGTCAAAAATATTCATGTTGCAATGCGAATTCCGCATCGCTTCAAAACGAAGTTCGATCCATAAATCGTGCATGCATATCGCATAAAAAGGCAATCAAACGGTTAAAGTATGCAGGTTCTATATCGAAGTGAAATGAGGTGCCATGCGGCAATGTTTGAACGTCATGAATTAATCCCGGAAGATGATGGATATGTATTGGTATTGTATGTTCGATCCTACGTTGAAGAATTTTCGACGCAATTGGATGAACCGATGGATGAACGAAATACCCGATTGCTAAAAGCGAAAATAAAACGTTATATTCGAGAACATGTGCCTGATATACGAATTGTCCGGGTAAAAATCATGATGGGTTCCATTCTTTTGGGAAGCCTGACGATAAAATAAATACTCTGATTTGCATAGATCAGACCTTTCTTCTTCTCTTTACTTTACAAAATAAATATAGTTACTATATGATATTGATGTGTTTACATACTGTGTATACGTCGCGCAGTCAAAGCTATTTTGGTGATTTTCACACATTGTATTCAATAGACGGATTTTCCAGCGAATAACGGTATCCTGTAGATTTTCAAACTTGAAATAAAGGAGAGAAAACGATAACTATGTTGAATTTTGTCTTGCACACTCCGACAAAAATCTATTTTGGCAAAAAAGAAGTGGATCGTACCGGGGAGATTGTGAAGGAATACGGGCAAAAAGCGCTGCTTGTCACGGGGCGGTCATCCACGAAAAAAACCGGTTCCCTTGATAAAGTGATCGACTCTTTGCAAGCGGCTGATGTGGATTATGTGCTTTTTGACCGCATCGAACCAAATCCTCGTGCCACGACGGTTGACGAAGGAGGACGGATTGCCCGGGAAGAACGGTGTGATCTGATCATCGCGCTTGGCGGCGGCTCTGCCATGGATGCGGCAAAAGCCATAGCTGCAGTTGCCATTTCCGGAAGAGGGATTCATGAATATATTCGCGGCAACAAAACCGGATTATGGAAGGAATTGTTGCCGATTCGGGAAGCACTTCCGATTGTAACGATTCCGACATTGGCAGCAACAGGCTCGGAAGCAAATTCCGGCGCTGTCATCACCAATTGGGAAACCAAAGAAAAATCCAGCATTAGCGGCCCGGCATTATTTCCCAAAGCGGCCATTCTCGACCCGGAATTGACGTTTACAGTACCAGTCAGTTACACGGCGGATGGTGCTGTCGACATGTTTACACACTTGTATGAAGGGTACATGACGGGAAACGAGCAGGCAAATGTACAAGATGAAATCACGGAAGGGCTCATGCGCAATGTAGTGGCATATGCCAAAACAGCAATTGACCAACCGGACAATTATGAAGCGAGAGAGCATTTGCTTTGGACTAGCACACTCGCTCTTGTCGGCATCGCAAACGCCGGAAGAGGGGGCACTTTCCCCGTTCATCAAATGGAACATACGTTGTCTGCCCATTACGACATTTCTCATGGGCGGGGATTGGCCATTTTGACACCTGCCTATTTTCGGATCGTCATTCAAAACGATCGCCCGCATCGCTTGGCAAGGCTCGGACGCCAGGTATTCAACGTTACCGGCAGCGACGATCTGGCAGCAGTGAAAGAAACCATCCAGGCAATCGAACAATGGTTTAAGGAAATAGGAACATTTGATACATTAAAGAATGTGGGTGTGCGTCAAGCAGATTTGCAGCTGATGGCGGAAGAAACAGTGCGTGTAGGCGGCCTTGGGAAAGGGTTTCTGGATGGAACACATCCGATTTCGGCAGAAGAAATATTGCGCATCTATCAGGACGTTTATGAATAATTCACGATTTTGATATCAGCCATTTTGATCCGGCTAGTTGTCGAAGAACATTGATCGATCAAAATAGACTGTGATTGTGAGCCAATCCCATCTTATTGGAATAGAATATAAGAAATACAGGTAAGTAAATCATGTGGCCTATGGGAGCAAGAGCCTATGGGAATCCAAGCAATCCAAGCATTGTATCGTTCACTTGATGTAATCACGGTTGTTTTATTGCTCACAGGTCAGATTACGATTAGTGGTGTGTTTGTAACAACAGAAGGGGGATTTTCGCTTTCCTTGGCTGGTCCAATTACTGGCGGTGCCCGATCTGTCAGCAATGAATCAACGCCAAACGGAAATTTCGTGATTGATGTCATTGATGTGATCGCGGCATTTTTGTTGATATTGGACCAAATCAATGTGATCGGAACATTTGTCAGCGCACATCGGTTTACTATCGTAATAAGCGGTCCGCCTTTTGGAGAACCAAAACGTGTGGCATATCTCCCTGCAACATTGCGTTTTTTCTCAAGTTATCGTGAAACTGTCTTGCAAAAATGCAATGTTGCCATCCAGAAACCAAGGAAGAAGTGAGCAATTTGGCATTGACAAATCTTCCGCCGATCAAGCCTTCAAAAGGCGTGGTGTTCTTTATGGGAGCATTTTTGGCAACTTTCGTATTCTGGTTTACACGTCCAAAATCCACTGATGAAGAATCAGTTGACAGACAACCGAAAGATTTCTAAATGAACGGAAGCTATCCTAAAAAAGGGGTAGTTGGTGGTAGTTTATTGTGAAAATATGCCTGTAATCACGATTCAAGTGGTACGGGCATATTTTTGTTTGCATGCTGTCGTATCATAATAGGGGAGATAGCAATCGTGCAAAGGATTCAAACGTGCGATCTTTAAATGAACGTTCAGAAAACGCTGCAAATGTTAATTCTTTTGAATCCAGTTCATCGATTTTGTGATTTTCTACCAGTTGCTGTGTGCTTTCTGTTTCGTACAGAAAGACATTCACTTCAAAGTTTAAATGAAAACTCCGCATATCGATATTGGAAGTGCCGACAGAAGAAAGAACATTGTCCACAATTAAAATTTTGCTGTGTATGAATCCTTTTTGATACTCATACAGCTTCACGCCTGCTTTTAAAAGCTCTTCAAAATACGAATGGGATGCATAAAAAACAATTTTTTTATCCGGTTTTGCCGGAAACAGAATCCGTACATCCAATCCGCTCAGTGCAGCGATTTTTAGTGCGCTTAACACATCGGGATCGGGAACGAAATATGGTGAAGCGAGCCAGATGCTTTCTTTTGCCGAAGTAATCATGGAAAAAAACAAGTTTTTAATCGATTCCCATTCTTTATCAGGACCGCCTGCTGCAATTTGCACGCCGCCAAACGTTTCCTGTGTCGATGGGAAGCGTGGGAAATAGCGTTGAAAATCGAAGGATTCTTTCGTTGCGTACATCCAATCCTGAAAAAATATGGTCTGTAAGCTCGCAACACACTCTCCTTCCAAAAATAAATGTGTATCCCGCCAAAATCCCAGCTGTTTATCTTTCCCCAAGTATTCATCACCGATATTCAGTCCGCCGACAAATCCTTTTTTGCCGTCAATCACAATGATTTTCCGATGATTGCGAAAGTTGATTCGATTATTAAACAAGCGGAATGTGACGGGAAGGAACGGTTCTACTTTCACTCCATATTTGCGCAAGTCCGATATGTAGGTATCCGATAATTGAAAACATCCCACCCAATCATATAAAACACGAATTTCTACACCTGCTTTGGCTTTTTCTATTAATACATCTTTAATGACATTGCCGATTTCATCATCGCGAATAATATAATATTCCAGGTGAATATGATGGGCTGCCTGTTTTAATTCAGAGAGAATCGCCGGAAAAGTCTCTTGCCCGTTTGTTAAAACTTTTGTATTCGTATGAAAGGAAATCGGAAATTCCCCAATGTTATGAGAAAGCTTTAATATTTTTTTATAATTCGATAGAGTATAAAATTGACTTGCAAGTTCTTTTTGTCCCCGTTCAAAATAGCGTTTGTCGAACTCCAGTTTTTGTGCAAATATATTTTTTTTGCGATAACTTCTTCCAAAGAGAAGATAAAAAAGAAAGCCGATGATTGGATTGATCGACAATGCTGTAAGCCAGGTAATGGTTCTTGAGGGATCCCTATTTTCATAAATGATCACCAGAGATATCAAGGATGCAAGGATGGTAAAAGACAGGTTGATGATCCCGATATGCCACCCGTTCCAAAAATGATTGAAAAGTATGCTGATCCCCCAAAAAACAAACCATAATAGCGTTAACGCGAACGTATGTTTTTTCATAAAACCCTCACTTTTCATCCGTTGTATTGCGTATACATATTCCTTTTCTTTTTATAGTTTCCTTTATTGAAAAGGCACAAACAAAAATTTTTTACGATTCTTGCATATCTTTTTTATTCAAAGTTTTTGTGGAAAATTGTAAACTATATAAGTGGCCCAATGCGGCATCGATACAAAACCATTTCAGTCAACGGTGGTATAAGAGAAGGAAGATGTAAAATGAAAGTTGCAAAATTTGGCGGAACTTCTTTGGCGAATGCGCAGCAAATGCAAAAAGTGTGTTCGATTGTTTTGGCAGATCCGGACAGAAAGATCGTAGTTGTGTCTGCACCCGGAAAGCGGTACAGCGGAGACACAAAAGTAACCGATCTATTAATTGCGTGTGCAAACACATATTGGGAAAAGGGGCAGGCTGGAGAAGAACTGCAAGCCGTTGTTTCCAGATATGATGAAATTGTTCAAGAATTGAACTTGCCCAAACAAGTGACAGAGCAAATTGCTTCAGACCTTCAGGAAAGGCTGTTTACAAGAGAACGCTGTACAAAAGAGCGTTTCATGGACCGCATGAAAGCAGCCGGTGAAGATCATTGTGCAAAAATTGTGGCACATTATTTACAAAGTTTAGGAAAGCGGGCAGAGTACGTTCATCCGGGAAACGCAGGCATGATCGTAAGCGATGAACCGGGAAATGCACAGATTCTTCCGGATTCGTATGCCAAATTGCGTGAACTGCGCAACCGGGAAGGTATTCTCGTCTTTCCAGGCTTTTTCGGTTATTCGATCGATGGAGAAGTCGTTACTTTTTCCCGCGGCGGGTCTGATATAACAGGATCGATCGTGGCGGCTGCCATCGAAGCGGATCTTTATGAAAACTTTACGGATGTAGATTCGGTGTATGCAGTCAACCCCAATTTAGTCGCAAATCCATATCAGATTGAAGAAATCACATATCGGGAAATGAGAGAACTTTCCTATGCCGGATTCTCCGTTTTTCATGAGGAGGCATTGGTACCGGCGTTCCGTGCAGGAATTCCCGTATGCATTAAAAATACCAACAACCCGATGGCGCCGGGTACAAGAATCGTGTCCGAACGGAAAATCACGTCGAAACCGGTGGCTGGTATTGCAGGGGATGCGGGTTTTTGCAGCATTTACTTAAGCAAATATTTAATGAACCGGGAAATCGGTTTTGGACGCAGGCTCTTGCAAATTCTTGAAGCGGAAGGTTTGTCTTATGAGCATACTCCTTCCGGAATCGACAATATTTCCGTTATTTTAAGGGAAGATCAACTCGACCCGGTATTGGAGCACAAATTGATTCATCGGATTCAAGAAGAATTAAAGGTGGATGAGGTTACGATCGTTCACAAGTTGGCACTTGTCATGATTGTCGGGGAAGGAATGCGCAGTTCTGTTGGCACGACAGCCCGTGCAACAACCGCGCTGGCGAAGAAAAAAATCAATATTGAAATGATCAATCAAGGATCCTCGGAAGTGAGCATCATGTTCGGGGTGCAGGCCAAAGATGTGGACGATGCAGTCGTGGCGCTGTACCAAGAGTTTTTTTAAGAGTTCGTTTTAGCTCCTCCAAACTCATCGCAGTCAAACATCTGCTGTTTTAAAAATGTTTTAGAAAACAATATAGAAACATGGAAAACACTCGCAGAGCCTCGCAAGCGTGTTGGATTGTACATCCACATGCTTGCGAAGCGATGGCGAGTGTTTTCGTGTTGATCAAAACTACCTATTTGATTATATATTTCAAAGCTTTATTTGATCGGATGCGCAAAATAATAATCCATAATTTTTCTTGAAACCGGACCGATTCCCGTCCAGCTTTCTCCGCCGCTTGGAATGACGACAACAAGCGCAATTTGCGGATGATCGGCCGGCGCATACCCGATAAAGACAGACGTGTCATTGTTGTTGGGCTGCATGCCAACTTGGGCCGTACCTGTTTTGGCGGCAACCGTATAGTTCGCACCTACAAAGATGGAGTGGGCTGTGCCTTCCGGTGAAGCGACCACTTGTTGCATCCCTTCTTGAACGAGCTTGATGTTTGCTTGTGAAACAGGCACCGTATTTAATACTTTCGGCGGAAATGTTTTGACAACATGTCCATTCGGATCCACGATTTCTTTTACAATATGCGGTTCCATCCGTTTTCCGCCATTCGCTATCGTACTTACGTATTGCGCCAGGGAAATGGGCGTAAATTCTTCCTCTTGCCCAATCGAGGCAAATAACAGATCTCCAGGGTTCCCGTTATCATACATAAAACCGGAAGCTTCATATGGAAGATCAATACCTGTTCCCGTTTTCGGAACGCCGAGACCGAATGCCCGTTGGTAATAACGCAATCGATCCATGACGTATTTATGCGCAGTCGGGCCATCAAGACCTTTTGCATAATGGTAAGCAACCTTATAAAAATAGGTGTCATTGGAAAGGGCGAGCGCCCGTATCAGGTTCACTTTTCCGTTTCCGGACAGCCACCAGTTGTTAAATCGCTGTCCATCCCAAATAAAATATCCGGGATCAAAAAAAATGGTGGAAGCGTTAATCACACCGTCTTGCAATGCTGCCACTGCAGTCAACGGTTTTTCGGTCGATCCCGGCGGGAAGAGTCCTTGAATCGCCCAATTGTTTTGCGACGCCTGCCATTGGGCAACGTGTTTATTAATCCCATCGATAAACCATTGGGGATTGAAGCTTGGGTAGCTGGCCATTGCATAGACTTCGCCGGTATTGGGATTCATGGCAACAGCAGCCGCGTTTTTTGCAGGTCTTCCCATTTTTTGCAATGCCAACACCTGTGTCTTCAATGCATCTTGCATCGTTTGTTGCAAACCGGCGTCGATGTTGAGAATCAGATCATCACCTTTTGTTGGCGGCGGATCCAATCCCAAATTTTTGATGATGTGATTCTGATTGTCGACTTCTACTGTCAATTTGCCGTTTTGTCCGTGCAAATATGATTCGTACTGCATTTCCACTCCGGCAAGGCCTACTTTGTCGTCTTCCTGGTAATGGAGTTTCTTATAATGCGCCACTTGGTTTGCCGGTATGGAGTTTAGATAGCCGATCACATGTCCTGCCAAATCCCCATACAAATATTTCCTGACAGGTTCAATAATAATATTGCAGCCTGGGAATTGATCCTGGTGTTCCCGAATAAAGGAAACCTGTTGATCGGTAAGACCCGTGGCGATCCGGTGGCTCACACTCACCCATGGATTTGCCGTCATGCGTTTTTCAATTTCCGTTGTTGAAATTTGCGGAATCAACTGATGAATCCGATTTGCCAATGTTTGAAACTTCGGATCCGTTTTGTGAAATGTCCCGCTGTACATCAAAGTAAAGGAAGGGGTATCCGATACGAGCAATGTTTTGTTTCTATCGTAGATAAATCCCCGCGGCGCCGGGATCGGCATTTGATCCAAATGGCTTGCGGCAGCAAGAGCCCGATAGGATTCACCTTTTGTAAGCTGTACAAAGCTTAAACGAACAACCAAAGCGGATAACAGTAGAAACAACAGCAAAAACAATAAATTCATACGACCGGTCAAGGTTTTCCCGGCTGAATCTTGTTGCTGATCTGTCTTTAAGAAACTCATAGCAAAAATCACCTATTCTATAAAAATCTCGTTATCGCAAATTCCTGGCAAACCGTTACATGATAGATTTCGTGCGAAGATGTCACCATATAAATTGACGATACATTGATAAGAATAGTTCGTCCTGTCGGGAAATTCGATTCAAGAGCTTATACGGCAACAAATATCTTCTATAAAATAAGAAAAATTTTAAATAAGTGATGGAACGCACAGCCAATTCGCATATGTTTTACTATGATATAAATACGGTTATGTTAACCGTAATCTTCAAACAAGTACTAGTGGAAAGCAGGGGTACATCATGCTGGGTTTTGTGACAATGTCAATCCTTTTCGTCGGGGCATTTGGTTCCATTGCAGCACTCACATTGCGGGCATTTAAAGGTGATGTTTGATTGATCTATAAAAGACTTTCCCAAGAGTTGAATTCGACTGTATTACCAGTGGATCCTATGATTGTCCACTGTTTTTTTTTATTGTGTTTTGATTTTCTTTTTAAGTGAATCGATGGTTTTATTTATTGGACAATACATCCCAAAATATCAACAGCAATTTTTTCATAAATGCCATTCGTCCAACCGAATCCTTCTTGTAAAGGATAGCGTCCTACAGCTTGGATATTAAAATCCACTACATTATATTTTTCATATAATTTACCATGTTTTAAAAACACATGTGTACATAAGCGAATCCATCTCTTGGCGATTTGTAAACTTTCTTCCAAATAACCGTAATTTTTCAAACCCTGAATCACAATCCATTGTAAAGGGGCCCACCCATTCGGATAATCCCATTGAAATCCGGAAGGTACGGTTGATGTCACCATTCCGCCAGCACAAAGAAATAACGAAATATGTTTTCGTATTTTAGCCGCTTGTTGAGGAGAAGCAACACTTGCCCACAATGGATAAAAGGTTGCAAGAGAAAAATAGCGGTACTGCTGTTTGGTGACAAAGTTGTAATCGAGATACATTCCTAATTCTTGATTCCAAAGATATTGATCCATTAATTTTTTTCGTTTTGAAGCCCTATTTTTCCAAAAAACAACTTCATTTTCTAAATGTAGTATTTTGGATAAATATGAAAAATCCGTTTCATATTTGTATAATAAGGAATTCAAATCTACCGGGATAACATTTCCACATTGCCTATAAAACCGTCCTGTATAATCCCACCCTGATTCGGCTTCCACCCGCTCTTGCCAGAAACGCTCGGAAAAATACGTATCGGAAAAGTAAAGATATGATTCGCCTTTCACTTTAAGCAAGGATTCTAATCGATCATAGTAGCGATTCAAACCAATTTCTTGATGGAAATGCGTATTGGCATCCATCCAGACATTCTCATACTCGACTTTGGCCCACTCATAGGCGTACCGGAGCCATTCCAGATCCCCTTCCCAAACTTCCTGAATCATGGATGTAAGAAAGGGAGGTTGAGATCGGCTTAAATGAGCAAGTTCAGAACTGTTTGGTATTATACCGAATGTTTTTATTTCATATAAAAAATTTTCTACAATGCCTCTTGCTAATGAATGAAGTTTGGAAATCTTTAATCCCAATATCATAAAATAGCTGTCCCAGTAAAACAATTGCTGGAATACGCCGCCCGGAACTACGTAAGAATGCGGCAAATAAAACAACTCGTTTTTTGTGTATGGAGGAGCCGTTTTGATGAGATATTTCCAAAACTGATGAATATGAAGCAATGTTTTCTCAATCGTTCTATCGCTGCATTGAACCCGAATCTGAGGTAAATCAAAATACAATGTATCCACCTCCAGTTGTTACTCGCCAAGATATTGAAAGCATTAAATCTGCGACGCCCGAGCTTTGCCTCATGCCCTATAATCATATACGCTGAAAAATTCTGCACCATTCAATATCTTCGCTAAAATTTAAGCTTTTCCCGGAATCTAATGTGGTACATGAATATACACCGGTTTAAAACCGGGGTCGATTGATTTATAGAAGTGACATTGTCTGGGTAAATTAAGGGCAAACCAATCACCTAAATCTCTGGTTCGATTTGTTGATTTAAAAACGCATTTTGTCTCTTTGGTAAAGTCACAAATATCAAAAGACAATTTACAAAAGGACGAACATTGACGGATGTCGGTTATTTTCCGATTGATACGATGGGAGATGAAGCGATTAACGTATATTGCAGGGGGCAAATGAAATCTGGAAATTCAAGAGGTTTAGCAAGGGGGAAGCAGTATCGATGGAAAAAAACTTGCGTGATCTCATTTTGTCAAAGCCCATATTTACGCTTTTGACAACACTGCTGCTTATGGAATTTATGCGCGGTGCATTGCTTTTTGCGATTTTGCCGCTTTACCTTACAGAGAACTTGGGTTTGTCCAAAACAGTAATGGGTGCTGCCCTCGCCGTTCATTATTTCACCGACAATTTGCTGCGCCCTTTGGCAGGCTGGCTGATCGATCGATATGGACAAAAGCTTGTACTCATCATTGGTATAACAATTGCATTCGTTTCTTTATATATCGTAGTACAAACACATACGACGTTTTGGGTGTTTGCGGGTCTTGGATTGTTGGGAGTTGGCACTAGCCCCACCTGGCCTTCTGTAATTACAGGCACGATCCATCGTGTGCCTGAACAAGATCGTGCGACGATGATGGGGATCATGTTTCAGTTTTGGATCGTCGGTGCCGGACTAGGTCCTATTTTAATTAATTTAATACCTCGCACTGCGTATTCCATCGCCTTTTTTGTGCTATTTGGCTGTCTTGGCGTTGCATTTTTATTGGCTTTGTTCTTTCAAAATTGGCAAACCCACATACGAAATAGGACGGATCAAACAAATTTGCAATACTTTCGAACGCTGAAACAACGGATCAAGTCTGTTTCCTCCTTTTTTCCGGGCATGTTTGCGCAAACCTTTGCGTTTGCATTGTTAATTCCCATACTGACTGTGTACGCAAATTCCGTTCTGCACTTGCCGACAATGTGGTTTAGCATTCTACTGACTACAGGAGGACTCGTTACCGTTCTTTTTTTGATTCCCATCGGCAGACTTGTCGATCGGTTTGGCGCCCGTTATTTTCTGATCGCGGGTTTTGTTATAAGCGGACTTCTTCTCCTGATTCTCCCGTTGTTTCGTACCATCGGTTCGTTGATGGTATTGATCTGCATCATTGGTTTTGCATATGCGTTAATTTTGCCTTCTTGGAATACGATTTTGTCTCTTAGCATTCCTGCAGATCAACGCGGTGCGATGTGGGGGATTTTTATGACTGTCGAAGGAATCGGGAGTGCAACAGGCCCTCTGGCGGGTGGAACTTTATACGATGCGTTCGGTCCTGCCGCCCCTTTCTTTGTAAGTGCTGTTGTATTTTTATTGATGGCAGTCGTGTATTGGCTGCATCCGTTAACGCGCAAATATGGTTCCGGGACGCTCGATAAAAGTTTGTATATTACTATCAGAAGAAAACGGAGAACATGACACCCATTACGAGTCGCCATTTTCTTGAGTGGCCATGTAACACCCGATCTCAAAGTCAATCCGCTTGATTTTTGGGATCAAGGAAACTGAGCAAGCAGAGTAAAATGAAGCGTAAAATTTCACAATTTCAATCAATCCTCATAGCTGGTTTCTTATTATAATAAAACCAGCGCTTATGAAGGGAGGATGATGGATATGGTAATACTCACCGGTTTTGCAGATGAGATTTCACCGGATCTAAAGGTTCAGCTCGATATACTGGAATCAGAACGAATCAAACATATCGAATTTCGGGGAGCATGGGGAAAAAACGTTTTGAAGCTGAGCGATGAAGAATTGCAGCAAGTGAAAGCAGAGATGGACCGGCGCGGGATTCAAATGTCTTCGGTTGGTTCTCCGATCGGCAAAATTAAAATCACGGATGATTTTGAACAACATTTGGTTGACTTTGACAGGGCAATCGATGTGGCGAACATGTTTAACGCACCGTATATCCGAATTTTCTCATTTTTTATTCCGCAAGGGGAAGATCCTGCACAGTATCGGAATGAAGTCATAGGACGAATGCAAGCGCTTGTAAAGCGGGCAGAAGCTGCCGGAGTTGTGCTTTTGCATGAGAATGAAAAGGAAATTTACGGTGATATTGCGGAACGTTGTCTGGACATTTTAGAAACATGCCAATCTCCCCATTTGCGTTGTGCATTCGATCCTGCCAATTTTGTGCAATGCGGAGTGAAACCGTTTGCGAACGGATTTCCGTTATTGGAAAACTATATTGAATATGTACATATAAAAGATGCTTTATTCGATCAAGGCAAAGTCGTTCCGGCAGGCGAAGGCGACGGTGAAGTTTTGGACGTGTTGAAAGCTTTGCAAAGGAAAGGCTACTCCGGTTTTCTATCACTGGAACCGCATTTAAAAGCAGCAGGTTCATTTTCCGGTTTTAGCGGACCAGAATTGTTTAAAACGGCAACTTCCGCATTGAAGGGGTTGTTGGCACAAATCGGCGAAGAGTGGTCATAGGTTAAAAGATTGGGAGGGAAAATGAAATGGCAAAAAAACAATATGGATTTGCCATTGTGGGTGCGGGTGTGATTGGAAAAGCACATGCAGCAACGCTTCAACATATCGAGCAGGCAAAACTTGTTGCGGTATGTGATGTGATTCCGGATCGGGCGCGCGAGATCGCCAAAACATATCATTGCGATTGGTATACGGATCTGCAGGAAATGTTGGTAAATCCGGCCATCGATATCGTAAATGTTTGTACGCCAAGTGGAATGCATGGAAGGCACGCGATTGCGGCGGCACGCGCCGGAAAACATGTCATTGCTGAAAAGCCGATGGATGTAACTCTTGATATGGCACATGAGATGATCGAGGAATGTAAGAAAGCAAATGTAAAATTGGCGGTCATTTCACAGCACCGGTTTGATCCGGCAACTGTTCAGGTGAAGCAAGAAATCGAAAACGGCCGTTTTGGCAAATTGCTGATGGGTACGGGCGCCATCAATTGGTACCGGTCACAAGCGTACTATGACAGCGGCGACTGGCGCGGCACATGGGAATTGGACGGCGGCGGCGCTTTGATGAATCAGGGAATTCATACAATTGACGTATTGCAGTATCTGATGGGCCCGGTTGCAAGCGTATATGCACATTGTGAAACATTGGGACATGAACGCATTGAGGTCGAAGATGCTGCGGTTGCTACTGTAAGGTTCCGGAATGGTGCGATTGGTACAATTGTGGGGACTACTTGCGCATATCCGGGACTTACAACACGGATTGAAGTGTTTGGCAAAGATGGCAGCGCTGTCATTGATAATGATGCGTTGGTGCATGCTGTTTTTCGCGATGAAGCAGGAGAGGTTGGCAACTACGGAGGCAAGGTCGCTGCAGAAAAAAGCAAGAAAGATGAAACAGGCGCCGCGGATCCAGCCGCGATCTCACATAAAGGCCATCTGGCACAAATACAAGATATGATTGACGCACTTGATGAAAATCGTGAACCTCAGGTAAATGGGGAAGAAGCCATCCGTCCGCTTGAAATTATTCTGGCTATCTATGAATCTGCAAGAACCGGTGAACTGGTAAAATTGCCGCTGCAAAACACGGAACAAGCAAAAATAGTAGTATAGTAAACATGTATGGCTCCAAACGGATGATGCATAGTTTTGGGCAGTCGGAATAAAAAAGCAGGCAAGAGCAGGCAAGAGCAGGCAAAACCTTGAAATGGGGAGCCTGCTTTTTTTATTTCGTTGATCGAATCGCCACAGGGATTCGACTCAGGGAATTGAAAACATGCAAACATTCGCTATATACTGGAAACACAGCAAATATGTATCCGTTTTCAATTCGTTTTGATTGGAAAAGGAGAGATTCGTATCCGTAATCCGTTTAAATCTTACAGTATCGGTTATATTTTTTTTGGCAGTTTTGCAGGAATCATTGTTGTTTTAACCATTTTTGTCAGTTGGGTGAGTTATGACCTTTCGTTGAATCAACTGGAAATCAATACGACTTCATTTCAAAAAAGCATATTGAGTCAATTAAATAAGAAATTGGAAATTGAAATGACATCGATTGAAGATCTATCGTTGGCAATAGCAAGAAATGATGCTTTGCATACGTTTATGAAAGGGATTGATGACACATATAAACGCAATCAAACGGTAACGAATATGACGAATAGTATCGAAAATATTACATTTAGCGAGCCAATCATCGATTCGATAACGATATATCTGGAAAATCCGCCAAGTTATGGACAACAAGTGTCTATACAGTACGACAGATTGAAAGACATGCAAACATTGGCATGGTATCAAAAAGTTAAAAATTCAGATTTTTCCTGGATTGGCGAGCATAAAATTCTTACGAATCATGGAAAGGTTTCTGTGATTAGTTTTGTCAGAAAACTTTATAATTCTGTTGGTGTTACACAAGGATTTTTGGTGATCAATCTAAAGTCGGATGATTTTAAAAAGATGTTTCAGGGTGAGGGAATCGTATCAAATGTACTTCTCTTAGATTCTGGTGGATATCTGATTGTCGGTGCCGGAGATCCGGATTTTATCCGAAAAGCCAATGTATATCTCAATCAGATCGATACATTGGGGGATCAAAAGGAACAAAATGAAAATGGAGTAACACGTAGTAATGACCAACTGGTTGTATGGAATCGTTCGTTTCAATCGGGTTGGATTTTAATCGAAGTAACGCCATTGCGTAAACTTGCTGATGGGAGTTTTCGCATGGCAGTTATTTTTACGGGATTTGGGTTGATTGCCATCATCGTATCCTTGCTTTTTACGTTATATATATCGAAACAATTTACTCGCCCGATATTTGAACTCATCAAAAATATGAAAGATATACCAAGGGAATTTGGCGAAAATCGCCTGCCGGAAGACTACCAAAACGAGTTTGGCGCCCTATTTCAAGGATATAAGCATATGGTCAATCGTATTCTGGAACTATACCACTCGTTGGATAACCAATACCAGAAGCAAAGGGAAGCGGAAATCAAAGCACTGCAATCCATGATAAACCCGCATTTTTTATATAACACACTGGACCAATTAAATTGGATGGCGATTGCTGCGGGTGAGGAACGAATGAGCATGGTTCTGGAATTAATGGGCAAGATGTTTCGAATTGGATTATCCAATGGAGAAAGTTTGATAACGATTCGGGAGGAATTGCTGCACCTGGAATGTTATATGAAAATTCAACAAATCCGTTTAGGCGAAGGAATTACATATCAATTTGATGTACCGTCAGAAGTTCAAGAATTTTATATCCCCAAACTTACCTTGCAGCCGTTCGTAGAAAATTCAATTTTACATGGATTTCACGACCGGCATGAGGGCCATAGTTTGATTCGGATTTCCGAAGATAAAGATTTTTTGCATGTACAGATTGCCGATAACGGGATTGGACTTCGAGCGGACAATCGCAATGACAATAAACAATTGGGGGGATATGGCATACGCAACGTCAGCGAACGTTTAAAAGCGTATTTTGGAAGCTCCTTTGGCATTCAGATGGAAAGTCTTGAAAACATGGGTACGGTAGTATCGTTTCGATTACCCAAGATAACGGATAAACAGAATTTTGGGGGACTGCAATATGTGGAAAATAGTAATCATTGATGATGATCCGCAAGTCCTTACAGGAATGAAACGCGCCATTCCCTGGGGAGAATTGAATGCCGTATGTGTTGGGGAAGGACTCGACGGAAAAAAAGGTTTGGATGTCATTCGGAACGAACGACCGGATATTGTATTGACGGATATTTATATGCCTGTGATGAGCGGGTTGGAAATGCTTGAACAATTACGTAATGAAGACTATCAAGGCAAATTGATCATCTTAAGCGGCTACTCGGATTTTGAATATGCCAGGCAGGCACTCCGGTTGCAAGTGGATGATTACCTGTCAAAGCCAGTGACAATCTCCACGATCAAAACAGTGATTCAAAACGCAATCCGGCAATTGGAACAGGAAGCGGTACAACGAGTGTTCCAAGAAGAAATCAAACAGCGTCTTAAGATGTATGAACCGTTTTATGATAACGATTTGGCGAAATCAGGAAATGAAAATATAAAACATAAGAAAATGGTCGAGTTCGTGATTCAGTATATTCAAGAACATTACGCGAAAGATATAACGATTTGCGAAATAGCAGAAAAATTATATATATCGAAAAACTACTTGAATCAGATTTTCAAAAAAGCTACAGGGGAATCGTTTAATCATTACCTGACGCTTGTTCGGTTGGAAAAAGCGAAAGCAATGATTCTGGAAGGAAACTATTTGGTATATGAGATCGCCGAAAAAGTCGGATATAAAAACACGCCTTATTTTAGTACCCTATTTAAGAAATATATGGGGATGAACCCAACCGATTTCATTAGATAAACCTTTCATTAAAAATTGTTATATTTTAAAATATTTTGTTCATTCGTAGTATATAAAATGAAAAGAAAGCGCATTACAATAAGTATATCAGGTATTCAATAGGGGGAACGATGGAGGGAACATGCTGTCTGAAGCATATCCAAGCATTCATGATTTTTTCAACCTTAGGATTGGCATTGGCCGGATGCGGACTTACTACTTCCACACAAACAGAAGGAGGAAGTGTCTCGAGTCAAAACATAATCCATTTGAAGATCGCCTGGTGGGGTTCCCAGGTTCGACATGATGTAACATTAAAAGCGATCAAATTGTATGAAAAAGAACATCCTGATGAAACGTTTACTGCCGAATATTCCTCATACAATGATTACTGGAAGACACTTGCGACAGAGGAATCCGCAAACGCAGCTCCAGATATCATCCAAATGGATGCAGCATATCTCGCGGACTATGCAGCTCGTGGACGATTGGCTGATTTGTCGACAGGAATCAGCACGGGAGACATCGATCAACCGCTTCTGGATTCGGGCAAATATAAGGGCAAGTTATATGCAGTCGCTTTAGGAAATAATGCGTATGGCATCGCCTATAATAAAATTGCCTTGGAAAAACTGGGCATATCCCTTCCGAGAGCCAGCTGGACTTGGGATGCGTATTTTCAGCTAGCAAAGAAAATTCAACCAAAACTTGAGCAAGGTCATTTCGCAATCAGTGACAGTTCTGCGGATGCGAGAGTCTATCAAACCTATCAATTGGCCATGGGCAAAGGCGATATTGCAGCAGCAAAGTTTGCGATTGATGAGCACACATGGGCCAATTGGGAGCGGACATTTGCGGAATTGCGGAAAGAAGGCGTCGTTCCACCGCCGAATGTGGAGACATCTGAAAAACAGTATGATCCAAAACAAGACTTATTATTAAACGGAACGGTATTATTCCGGCCGATGTTCGCAGCCGAATTTCCTGCTTACAACAGTATCCGACCGGGCATATTCGCATTGACTACGATGCCAAAAGGAGTACAAGCCGGCGGTTATTTGAAGCCATCGATGTTTTGGGCGGTGAATCCTCGCTCCAAGCACATAAAAGAAGCAAAGAACTTTATTAATTGGTTTATTCATGATCCGAAAGCTGCGGAAATTCTGGGGACTACAAGGGGGATTCCGGTATCGAATCAAGTGTTGGATGCGTTGCGTTCCAATTTTACGGACGCAGATAAAGAACAGCTGGAGCTTATAAAGAAGACCGCCAAAGATGCCAATCCATTTGCGTCAGGTCCCAAAGGATGGGGAAATTTCGAGGAACCCGATTATAAACGGATCACCCAACAGCTGGAGTTTGGCAAAGCATCATACGATCAAGTGTTTCAGGAACTAGAGAAAAAGTTTTACGACGATATTCAATAATTTTGTCGATACTTTTTAGGTGGGGATCGAAAATGAAACACTGGATAACGGCATGTTTTCGAAAAAAAGATGAAAAATTCCCTCATACAAGTCTACATTCACATAATCAATTCGAGATTTATCATTTTCATAGTGGAAATTGCAAATATATGATTCATGATCGTGTTTATGATTTGCAGCCGGGAGATTTGATTCTAATGAATGGTCTGACGCTGCATCGTGCGATTCCTTTGCCACCCGTGCCGTATGAACGAAGTGTCATTCAATTTTCTCCTGATTGGATCCGTCCTGTTACAAAATTGATCAACATGCCGGAGTTGTTAAGTCCGTTCCAGAAACGGCGAAACTGTTTGCTGCGGACCGCTGATGACTTCTCCCTGAAAAAAATCGATGAGTTAATGCAAAGAATCGCGGAACAAGCAAGTGATGCATCGAAACAGAATCCCCAACGATATAGTGAAGCGCGAATCAAAACGTTGCTTGTAGAACTTCTTTTTCATATCTATGAATTATGTGTACTGGATGAAAGAGATTCTCCCAATCATACATCTGAAAAAGAACAGCATGTAGAACGAATGATCCAATGGATCGATTTGCATTTTACGAAAAAAATTCACCTCGATGATATTGCCCAAAATTTAAACATCAGCAAATATTACTTGTCACATGTATTCAAGGAAATTACCGGAAGTACAGTGATGGATTATCTCATGAGCCGTCGCTTGAATTGGGCCAAGTATTTACTGGAAACCGAGCCGGAAATGTCGATATCGGATATTACAATGGATTCCGGATTTGAAAGTTTAGCGCATTTTAGCAGATATTTTCGGCAAAAGCTAGGAATTTCACCGACAGCATACAGGAAGCAAACATGCAGCGCAATCCTCGGTCCATTCCCTCGACAAACAAAGCAACATCTTACAAGTGCATGTTCAAAAAGCGGTTAAGTAAGACACAAGGAGCGCAAAGCCGAAGCATGAAAAGTCGATTACAGGCGTGAAACATGAGTTTTATTTTAAACTCTTCATCAATAAGCTAAAAGTAGAATCATAGTTTTGCAAAAAATAGGTGAGAAGGGAGGGGCGCGGGGAAACAATTATCTATGATTTGTATATGAGAAATCGTAATGTGATTGCACAATACAAACAATAGGGGGAATATGTGTTATGGCAAAATTGAAAGCGATTTCAAAAAGAAAAATTCTTGCATTGGCGGGGATCAGTCTCAGCGGCACATTAGTCGTAGCCGGTTGCGGTTCCGCTGCAACAAGCGGTTCGTCCGCTCCCGCCAAAGGAAACTCGGCTGGCGGTAAAAACATAACGATTACCGTGTATGTAGGCAGATACAACGCAGATCCGAAAGCACAAGAAAATCTGTTCAAAAACACATTAATTCCAGAATTCGAAAAAGCGAATCCCGGAGTTCATATTAAATTTTCCGCATGGAGTACAGCAGCCGAAGAAAACACGTCGATCCAAACATCTTTGGCGACGAAACAAGGACCGGATATTTTCGAACTTGGGTCAACATTAATTCCGACCGCATATGCGACGAATGGATTTCATGTGTTCAGCCAACAAGACTGGAACACGCTGGGCGGACAGAAGAAGTTCTTCCCGGCACAAATGACAATGTCCGGCCCAAGCCCTGACAAATACATTGCCGTACCCGAATATATGCAGCCATTTGGCATGGTTTACAACAAGAAAATGTTTGCTGCGGCAGGAATCAAAACTCCGCCAAAGACATGGACGGAATTTGTGGATGATGCAAAAAAAATGACAAATCCATCCAAAGACCAATGGGGGACTGTCATTGACCCGTCCGATTCCTTTGATCCCTGGAAAATCGGTTGGGGATTCACCAAACAACTCGGTGGTGATTTCATCAGCAAGGATCTCAAAACAGCAACATTGGATTCAAAGGAGTCGATCAATGGATTAAAATTTTGGTTTGATTGGCTGACAAAATACCATATCGTGTCACCCAACGATCTCACGTATAAAGCGGTAGACGCCGATAAAGCATTTGAAAATGGGCATGTCGGTATGGAAATCATGCGTGCACCTACCATGGTACCCGCATTAAGCAAATCGGTTGTAAAAAATGATTATGCATTTGCACCTATGCCGACCATTCCCTACGGCATGACAACTTTGCCCGCAGGTGGCGTGCCGACGCAAACGATCGTATCCGGTCAATATTTTTGTATACCGAATTATGTAACGGGGGCACGCTACCAGGCAGTGTTAAAATTTTTGAAGTTTTTAACAGATGTAAAACAACAACAGGAATTTTTCAAAACGTACGGGTATATGCCGGCAAACTTAGATGCCTATCAAAATGATCCGGAATTAAATACAGATCTCATCAAAGCATTTATTGATGCGGAAAAGAATGCTTCACCGACTCCGTTTACCGGTGCATGGGGGAATCTTGAAGTCGTCTACGGAGGTGTTGCAAGCAAAATCGCCAATGAGATTGCGACAAACTCTTATAAAGAAGCGGACATTGCCAATCTGTTAAAAGCGGCCAATGCACAGGTACAGTCATCCTTGCAGCAGTAATCAGTACGAGATGGGGTGGGAAGCCTCCCACCTCCATTTGCTCCATCCTCATGCAGATTTCCAGCTAAACGGCCATGGCATTTGCCCGCAAAGGCATGTCGCAACTTTTCTTTGAAGGAGGGGAAAATGTGCGGGAAACACAGGTTGAGCCAATCACATCTTCAGCTGCAAACACCGTTTCACGTGTGGGGCCAGGAGTCGGCAAGTTGCAAAAAAGGAACAGCCCTCCTTATTGGATGATGTTTCCGGCATTATTGCTTCTTATCATCATTGTTGTCGCACCATTTTTAGTAGCTGTTTACACCAGTTTTACCAAGTTGGATCAGTATACGATTGCCAACTGGACACACGCTCCATTTGTCGGATGGAAGAATTACGTAAATGCATTTACGCAAGGAAATGCACTGGGTGCTTCTGCCATTCAGAGTGTTTGGGTAAGTATCGCATTTTCCCTGCTGACTACGATCGGTATTACCCCAATCGGAATCATCGCAGCATTATTGGTGAATAAACCGTTCCGTGGACAAAGATGGGTGCGGGCAATGTTCCTGATCCCTTATGTCATGCCGATATTCGTAAATGCAATTACCTGGCGACTGCTGTTTATGAACGGGTGGGGCTTAATTGACAGGATTTTGTCGGCGCTCCATTTGGCGAGCAAGAATACATTCTGGTTAATTGGGCCGCATAGTTTTTGGGCGATGGTGATTGCGGACATTTGGTCTTCGTGGCCGTTTGTGTATTTGATGGTTTTGGCGGGATTGCAGGGAATTTCGGACGATCTGTATGAATCCGCTCATATGGATGGCGCCACACCCATTCGTTGTTTCTTTTCCATTACATTGCCGTCACTCCGTCCGATTTTGGGATTGGCACTTTTGCTTTCGACATTGAACCATTTTAATAATTTTACGTTGCCGTTTATTATGTTCGGAACGCCACCTGCACCGCAAGCGGACGTTTTGCCTTTAAACGTGTATGTTACATCGTTCCAAACGTTTAATTTTGGCCTGGGTGCCGCCATGTCGTTGCTTACACTCGTATTAATGATGATTCCGGCATTTTTCTATATTCGTATGTTGCGGCTGGGGGAGGAATCTTGATGCCGGCAAAACGTTTAACTTCACAGCGCGGGGTATGGAACAAATTGCGAGCGATTGGGATTTGTATCTTTGCGATCATGATACTCTTGCCGATTTCCTATGTCATTCTGATTTCTATTACACCGGATTCGGAAGTTGGTTCCGGTTCCCTTTTGCCTACGCATTTTGCATGGAACAATTACGTCCAAATGTGGCAAACGGTAAACCTTGCGCAAAATATTCAAAACAGTATTATAATCTCCGCCTTTACTGGCATCCTGTCAACGATCATCGCTTTAGGCGCAGCATATGTTCTTGCCCGCTTTCAATTTAGAGGAAGAAAGACGTTTTTGCTTTCCTTGATTACGATGCAGACGATTCCCCAAGTCATGATGTTGTTGCCGTTATTTGTCATCCTCGTCATCATTCAAAACGCAATCAATGTTCACCTTGTGGGACAGTACTATACAGTGATTATTACTTACATGACGTTTGCATTGCCATTTGCTTGCTGGTTGCTGTTATCCTATATGGCGAACATTCCGGTTGAACTGGAAGAAGCAGGATTGGTTGACGGATGTACCCGCTGGCAAGTTGTCAGGCACATTGTATTCCCGTTAATGTTGCCGGGAATGGTAGTTTCTTTCGTATTTTCGTTTTTGCTGGCTTGGAGCGACGTTTTGTTTGCGAGTGTGTTGACATCACCCGCAACACATACAGTTGCTGTTGGTTTACAGGCATATATTGCAAGCGGTGAAGCTGGAGGAGACGTATATTGGGGCCAGTTGATGGCAGCAAGCCTGACAAGCGGTTTGCCAATTGTGATCATCTTTCTATTCTTCCAAAAATACATCATGGGAGGCTTGGCAAGCGGAGCGGTAAAGGGCTGATGGAACATCGATCGGCCATCAATCGGACAACAAATTTTATCATGTTTCAAAGTACATTTATTATGAGTGGAGGGTTCCTATGTTGCTGGGTTGTTGCGTGGATGCAGAGCATCTTTCTCATGTTGCGGAAAGCGGTTTCGATTTTGCGGAATTACGTGTCGAATCAACGCTGCCAATGGAAAAAGAAGACGTTTGGCAGAGAGAACGCAAGCGGTTGTTAAGCTGCAACGTCCCCATTCCCAGTTTTAACGTATTATTGCCAAGGGGCATGCATGTAGTCGGTCCAAATGTAGCGCTTGCTGAACTCAGAACGTACTTGGATACTGTTTTCTATCGGATGGCCGAGTTGGGGGGACGACATATTTCATTTGGATCAGGCGCTGCCCGAAATGTTCCGGAACATTTTGAACGACAGCAGGCAAAAGCGCAACTCGTAGATTTTATCGGCTTGCTTGCAAGTATTGCCGAACCTTATTCGATTCAAGTAAACATCGAGTTTCTCAATCGGAAAGAAACAAATATCATTCTTAGCCTGAAAGAAGCAAATGAATACGCCAAACAAATCAACAAAACCTCAGTAAAAATACTGGCCGATCTTTATCACATCATGGAGGAAGAGGAGCCGTTAGCTGATCTTTATCAGGTGCGAGAACATCTGGGATATGTGCATGTCGCTGATTCCGGGCGCTTGTATCCTGGCAGTGGAAGCTATCCGTATCATGAGTACTTCAAAATATTAAGAGAAATCGGATATGACGGACCCGTCTCGGTGGAATGCAGATGGGGCAATATTCGCGAGGAAATGAAAGCGGCTGCGCGATTTTTGCGACAGTTTGTGTAAACGCAAGTACAAAAGGAAACGCAAGAACAAAAGGATAAGAAACAAAATGCTATTCGAACGGAAGAAGTTCGAATGAAAAAAGTTCGAATGGAAAAAATTCGAAAGGAAAAAGTTAGAGGGGATTATTTGATGGCAGAAACACTCGGTTTCGCAGTGATCGGTTGTGGGGTTATCGGCTTAAAACACGCGGAGGAAATTAGCCGGATTGCGGATGCAAAGCTGGTGGCTGTAACAGATTCTGTTTTGGAGCGGGCGAAAAGCAGCGGGGAAACGTTTGGAGTCGAGTGGTATCAAGATTTTCGACAAATGCTGAAACGACCGGATATTCAAATTGTCAATATTTGCACACCGAGTGGAATGCACGCGGATTTTGCGGTCGAAGTGGCCAAGGCGGGAAAGCATGTGATTGTAGAAAAACCGATTGACATTGCCATAGAAAAGGCGGATGCCATGATTGAAGCATGCAAAGAAGCGGGTGTGAAGCTTTGCGTCATTTCACAGCACCGGTTTGACCCTGCGACGGCAAGAGTCAAAGCAAGCATTGAAGAAGGCAAGCTTGGACAACTGTTTTTGGCTGAAGCGGCAGTCAATTGGTATCGTTCGCAAGGATACTATGACAGCGGTGATTGGCGGGGCACGTGGGCGTTTGATGGCGGAGGAGCTCTCATGAACCAATCCATTCATACGATTGATGTATTGCAGTATCTGATGGGACCGATTGAAAGTGTGCATGCGTACATGGGGACAAAGAACCATGAGCGGATTGAAGTAGAGGATGTGGCAGTTGCCATTGCTCGCTTTCGAAACGGGGGAATGGGTACAATTGCAGGAACGACTGCAGCATATCCCGGATTATCGACACGGCTAGAGATTTTTGGAACAAACGGCAGTGCAGTCATTGAATCCGATCAATTGACACATTTATATCAAATCGAAACGCCTGTGAAAGGTGTGCATCACAGAATCAAGGCGACCAATCTGGCCCAAGAGTCAGAATGCAACAAGAATGATACAGCTTCAACACCGGCGATTTCTGCACACCGATTCCAATTTCAAGACATGATTGACGCGGTTCGAAGCAATCGGGAACCGCTGGTAAATGGAATTGAGGGAAGAAAAAGTTTGGAAATTATTTTGGCCATCTACAAATCTGCCCAGACAGGCGAGACGGTGTATTTGCCACTTAACTAATAATGGGGTGTTATCGATGAAAATTGCCTATTCCAATCTGGCTTGTCCGGAATGGTCGATGGAAGAAGTCATGACAAACGCTGTAAAATATGGGTATGACGGTGTCGAGTTGCGATTGTTGGACGGGGAAGTGATTCGCCCGGACATCGCTGCTAGCGCGCGCCGCAACATTGTACGGCTAGCAAAAGAAAACGGATTGGACATTGTCGGAATCGGTGCATCTACCCGGTTTGCCATGAGCGATGCAAAGGAACGTCAACAAAATGTCAATGATTTATTGGCCTATATCGAATTGGCGGCAGCTATGGAAGTGCCGATTGTCCGCACGTTCGGAGGCGTATTCAATAAAAGCAACACAGATCCGCAGCATCATGCGGATTGTGTACAGCGAGTGGCTGATTCTTTAAATCAAGTGGTTTCCCGTGCAGAGGAGTTAGGAATTGACGTGTTGTTGGAGACACATGATGAATTTTCCTCATCCTATCTCGTAAAGGATGCACTGAAACAAGTTTCCAGCGATCGAATCGGGGCGCTTTGGGATACGCACCATCCCTATCGGATGGGAGAAACGGTGGAAGAAACATATGAAAACCTGAAAGACCGGTTACGGCATGTCCATTTAAAAGATGCGAAACGCAACGGGGATGGTTGGGATTTGGTATTGTTTGGATTGGGTGAAGTTCCGGTTCAACAGGTGGTAAAAAAACTTCAACAAGTAGGTTATAATCGTTATCTCACCGTTGAGTGGGAAAGAAAATGGCATCCGGAAATAGCAGAGGCACATCTGGCGATACCGCAGCATATCGAAATTTTGAAAGGTTATTTGGATTGAATCGAAGGTGCAAAATATCGGGTTTTACAACGCGAAAAGATATTTTATGGAGCGCTGAATCTAGACGAAATTTTTGAGCTTTCGATGGACGAATGGGATGACATCATGGACGTCAATTTAAAAGGAATCGTGCTAACTTGCCAGATATTTGCGAAGAAAATGATCGAGCAGAAACGGAAAGGCAGCATTATTAACATTTCATCCGTTTCTTCCATGACTCCCTTGTCAAAAGTATTTACGTATTCCGTATCAAAAGCAGGACTCAACAGCGTGACGCAGTTTTTGGCACGGGAATTTGCTCCATATGGCATTCGTGTCAATGCCATTATCCCTGGGTTTTTCCCGGCCGAACAAAATCGGAAAATTTTAAGTGAAGAAAGAATCGGGTCCATTATGAAACATACGCCGATGAATCGTTTCGGGAAACCGGAAGAACTGCAGGGAGCAGCGATTTGGCTAGCTTCAGAACAAGCTTCAAGCTTTGTCACCGGCACTTTGGTTCGGGTCGACGGCGGTTTTGGAAGCATGACTATCTGAATCAGATCAATGGCTTTGCAACTCATTGTGTCTTGCTATCACTTTTTGAACACTTACGTATAGTAAATTAACTTTAAGAAACCATATCGATAATCGAATCTGTCTGGAAACAAAACGGAGCTCCTTTATGGAACTCCGTTTTGTTATTACATGATTCGTACTGGAGGGTAAGTATTGTTTTTAACTCGGTAGTTTGAAACAACGGGCCAACGAGTGTTCACGGAAGCACATTGCCTGCCGCGCGATAGATCTTATACCATTCTTCCCGTGTCAGATACACATCGCTTGCCTTGCAGCAATCTTTTAACCGTTCTATATTCATCGTACCAATGATCGGCTGCATGTGTGCGGGATGGCGCAAAAGCCAGGCAATGGCGATGGTCGTGTTGCTCACTTCATATTTCTCCGCGATTTCATCGATCTTCTGATTCAATTCCGGGAACTTATCGTTTCCAAGGAATACGCCTTCAAAGAATCCGTACTGGAAAGGCGACCAAGGCTGAATTGTGATATCGTTCAGTCTGCAATAATCGAGCACACTGCCGTCTCGGTTCACGGCAGAATCATTTTCCATATTCACATTGATTCCGCTGGAGATCATGGTGGCGTTTGTGATGCTTAGTTGCAGTTGGTTTGCCACAATCGGCTGCTTCACTGACTTTTTCAGCAACTGTATCTGCATCGGATTCTGATTGGAAACGCCAAAATGCCGCACTTTTCCGGAGCTTTCAAGAATATCGAAAGCCTCCGCCACCTCTTCTGGCTCAACCAGCGCATCCGGACGGTGCAGAAGCAGAACGTCCAGATAATCGGTTTTCAGCCGCTTCAAGATGCCGTCAACCGACCCTAAAATATGTTCTTTGGAAAAGTCGAACATTCCCTTCCGAATGCCGCACTTCGATTGCAGGATGATCCTTTCGCGAATATCATCGTTCATTTGAATGGCCTCCGCGAATATTTCCTCACATGTTCCGCCGCCGTAAATATCGGCGTGGTCGAAGAAGTTCGCGCCTTCCTCCAGTGCAGCCTGGACAAAGCGCTCAGCCTCTGCTTTGTCCAGTGAATTGATACGCATGCATCCGACTGCAACGACCGGTACTTCTAATGTGCTGCTTCCAAGCCTTATTGTTCTCATGAATGTCCTCCCACTAAAAAGTAATGTTTTCTCCTAATTTATAATTGCGTAATTTGGCATGTTGGGTTTGCTAGCGCAGAAGAATGGTGCAATTCCTCACCCGCTCACCATTTATTTTAACTTAACACGAATTCGAGAAGCTTCCGTGTATTTCCTCTTTTTTATTTGGAATCCTGACGAACTCATGAGAAAATTACACATGCAATTGATACTGTGCGTAGTGAGTTGTGATATTAATTTACTTCTTGAAAAAACGACCTTAGCTATGCTTTAATAAATTTAAAGAATGTTTAGAATGATGAGGCGAATTTCATGTTAAGAAAGTCGAGCGCGAAGGGGACAGCTGAATTAAGAAGGCAAAACCGTGACGCGATACTGCAGGCACTGTGGTCCAATGGTCCTTTGTCGCGTACGGATTTGAGTGATATAACGGGTTTGAGCCCTGCGAGTATAACGAACATCGTGGATCAGCTGTTGGGGGAACACCTGCTGTTGGAGAGCGGAGAGGTCAAGTCCCATGTAGGTCGTAAACCAATTCTCCTTGATCTGAATCGGCAAAACATCATGTCCATTGCGATCGATGTAACCGCACCGAATGAAGCAACGGTTGCATTGATTAATTTACATTACGAGCCCCTGCGCACTGTTGAAATAGAAATTGAGGAATATCAAATTTCTTCACTTCTTGAAAAAATTATGGTGGCAGTCCATGGCTTCATGAGAGACGCTCACAAGCATTGTGTTGTGGGTGTAGGCATCACGGTACCCGAAGATCTGGATATCAGCAAGGCAAAGATGCTCTTTTCAACCTCGCTTTCATCAGAGCGAATCGAATTTGCGGAAGCATTGCGTTATCAGTATCGAATTCCGGTACGCATGGAACGAAAGGTTAACGGTATGGCATTGGCAGAGTTGGACACTGGTGTGTGTAAGGAACTGAACAGTTTTCTTTATCTTAACCTCGCAAAGACAGTGGATGCATCGCTGGTCCTGCAACGAAAAGTTGTATTGCAGGGGTTCACTGGAGATATTGGGCACATCGAAGTTGCTTCTCAAGGAGTGGCATGTCGCTGTGGTCGGCGCGGCTGTCTTGATACATTGGTAGGTGGTTGGGCCATTATGCACCGGGTGTTAGCTGACAAGTTGCTTGAATTGGCAGACAAGGCAGATCCATTGTTACTGTTATCGACACACGTGAGTGTGGATGATGTCGTGCAGCAAGCAAGGTGCGGTGATGAGTTGGCTCAACACATTTGTGAGGATGCTGTAAGTGCACTGCGTAAGGCACTAGACGCGGTCTTGGCACTCTTACAAGTAGAGGGGGTGGTATTGGGGTCGGATGCGTACCGCTTGTGGCCAAGGGCTCTTTCCGAATTGCTTCAGGGAAAATCGTTACGTAAGCCTGTGGAGGTTTTGTCGGGTGGTTTGGCATCGTCAGCCTTGCTTGGTGCTGCAGGTTTTGCATTCCGAACATGGATTGGAGAGAAGTAATTCAGTAAGGGAGGGGAAGCAACATGGCAAATTCATTCACTGCGTTGTTTGACAGCAAAAAGATGGTCTTGGTTGTCAGTCTACCCAACAATGACCTTGAAATGGCAAAAGCCGCTGTAGAAGGTGGGGCAGATGCCATTAAGGTGCACGCAAACGTCGAACATTTTGCGAGTGGCAAGGCGTTTAGTTCAATCTCAGAGCAAAGCGAGACCCTGCAGCAGATCGTTCAGACAGCAGGCGTTCCCGTTGGACTTGTACCAGGGGCGTCTACACAAGCTCTAGGGAATGACTTATCCGATTTCATAGAACTTGGTTTTTCATTTTTTTCCATATACGGGCATCACGCACGTGCCGAACTTCTTTCCATTCCCGATGTCGCCAAGATGATTGCGATAGACAGTTCATATACCGCTGATCAGCTCGCAGCCGTAAATCATTTGCCAGTAGATGTACTGGAGGTGGGCATTATCGACCATAAAGGATATGGGCAGTTGCTTTGTGTTCAAGACCTACTCAAATACCGCGCGATCGCGGACAACGTGAAGAAGCCGATATTGGTACCTACACAGAGGGCTGTCAAAGCAAGTGATGTGCCATTGTTGCATGAAGCTGGTGTAAGCCAATCATGATTGGTGCTGTGGTAACGGGTGATGCACCGCAGTCGGTATTTGAACGAACAAATGAGTTTCGACAAGCGATTAATCAAGTCTAAGGTGCGGAGGGGGAACTATAGATGTGGCAGGCAATCGGCATTATCATTTTATTTTTAGTCATTGCAGTATTTATGTTCTTAAGGAAGATTCCAACAGTACTTGCTTTGCCCATTCTGGCGATTGGCATTGGAATAATTGGCGGCATGCCGTTGATCCATATGGTAAAAGGCCAGGATACCGGGCTCCTCACAACGGTGATTGAGCAAGGATCCATCAAGCTTGCTTCCGCTTACATCGCTGTGATTTTTGGTGCATGGTTGGGGCAAATCATGAATCAAACGGGCATTTCCAAGACAATGGTAAAGACTGCTGCAGAGCTTGGTGGAGATCGCCCATTCCTCATTGTGGTTTTGCTATCAATCGCTGTCGGACTCTTATTTACCACGATCGGTGGATTAGGGGCAACCATCATGGTAGCAAGCATCGTAATTCCGATTTTTATGTCTATCGGTTTGCCAGCAATCACGGCAGTGGGTATTTACTTATTCGCACAGGCAATCGGGTTGGAAGTCAACCTATCAAATTGGCAGCTCTATACAAAGGTTACAGGCGTTTCCTTGGACACGGTACGCACATTTGCATTAATTCTCGCTGCAGCCACCGCTATTATGCTGCTGATTTTTGCAGTCATTGAATTTAAGCGTGCACGTCTTCGTTTTACATGGGCGAAACCCGTAAAGAGTCTCGAAACACCGCCACAAATGGAGACACGTGTACCCAAGTTGTCGCTAGTGTCGATGATCCGAGCGTGGAATTGGAAGTGCAAAATTACTCCCAAGAGCTTGGAATTCCTGCCACTGCGACGCATGAAATCTCCAAACTTTACGGACTTCGTACGAGAACTCGTACAGCAGTCATAAACGCGAGCATACTCCCTAAGATGATGGCGACGGCCACCATGACAGAATTGAGCGTAAAGACAGCAGGTATCATGTCGCCGCTGATGATTATGCGCTGTGATGGGGGTGTCATGAGTGTGGAAGAGTTGAGCAGGCGTCCCATTCTTACATTGTTGTCGGGACCAGCAGCGGGGGTAGCCGGTGTGTTGATGTATGAACGTGTTTCAAATGGGGTGTTTTTAGAAGTCGGAGGTACGAGTACCGATATCTCGGTGATCCGTGACGGGAAAGTGATGGTGGATTATTCGGAAATTGGCGGACACAAGACGTATGTGACTTCCCTGGACGTACGAAAAGTGGGGATTGCTGGTGGGAGCATGATACGGGTTGGGGACGGGCGCATTGTGGATATAGGTCCTCGCAGTGCACACATTGCAGGTCTGGAGTATGCGACTTACACCGAGGCGAACATAGATGGCGCAACCGTGGAACGCATTCAGCCGCGGCCAGGTGATCCGGATGATTACGCGGTTCTCCGACTCCCGGATGGGCGTCTTGTGGCTTTGACCCTTGCGTGTGCCGCAAATGCCAGCGGATATGTCCAACCTGAACACTATGCGTATGGTGATGCAGATAAGGCACGTCTTGGATTGCAGAAACTGGCAGACTTCCTAGGCGTGCCGATCGATGACATACTTAAGCATATACACGAAAAAGCCGCAGAAAAGAACGCACAGGTTATACGCGCCATGCTTGCAGACTATCAACTGGAAGGCATGGAGATCACGCTCGTAGGCGGCGGCGGAGGCAGTGCGGCTGTCGTTCCTTATCTCAGCAAGTACATGGGACTTTCACACGTTATTGCAAGGAATGCCGAGGTCATATCTCCAATTGGTGTCGCGCTCGCCATGGTCCGGGATGTCGTCGAGCGAACGATTCCACGACCTACGAATGAAGATATTCTGCGTGTACGGGAAGAGGCATTGCAGCAGGTACTTCGAGCCGGTGCAGCACCGGAAACCGTAGAAATCCAAGTGGAAGTCGACCCCCAGCGGAATGTAGTTCGTGCCGTTGCGATCGGTGCTACGGAACTGCGAACGAAAAATCGTGCAACTGCCGAATTGACAGAGAAAGAGTTGCAACAAGTGGCTGCACAATCACTTGGTGTTTCTGTAGAGCAGGTGAAGCTTGCCGGACGCACAGAGAGCTTTTACACCTATACGTCTGAAGTCCGCAAGAAGCATTTGTTCGGTCTGATCCAAAGGGTCAAAAAGCCCATTCGAGTGATAGACAACGGCGGAGTGATCCGTTTGCAGAGAGCACAGGGTTCGGTGGTGTCTACAACGATTGAGAGGTTGTCTATAACCTTGGCGGATGCAGTCAACAGCGTTTCCACTTACGGTGACGGCGGTGCAGAGCTGCCTGACCTGTTCGTTCTGAGTCCCAACCGAATCATCGATTTGTCCGGATTGCCAAGCGTCGAACAGATGTTAAGTTTAGCCACTGTGGAATTGCAAACGACTTCAACGAATGAACAGCTTGTGTTGATCTTGTGCCGCCGGGGTGTGGCGTAATATGAATCCGTTCTTTCAGCCTTGGAATATTCTGTACGAGTACATGATGGATCATGATCCCGATGCAAAGCGTATGACGCCGACACAACGCCGCAATTGCGCAGCCTTTATCGTGCAATGGGTGGAACATTGCGTTGAGGATTATCGTGACATCGCTGGCGAAAGGCTGCCTTCAAGCGTTGCGGCAGACCATCACATTTCGATTTTGAGTTGCAAGGAGAACAACATCCAAAGCGCTTTGTTATACGCGGTGATCGACGTTGATCGACGTTGATCGACGGGAGATTACTTTGTTTCAAACGAGTATTCGTGAGTTTTGGAATGAAGTAAGGCAAAACTCGGTGACAGAGTGGGCGTTTATGGATGTCGAAGAATTGTTTATCGGGCACGAGTTGTACCACTTCTTCGAGTGCAGTAAATGGGGCTTTGCTTACCAGGAAAGCCCCATCACCTTGCCGCATCCGTTCTTTCGCTGGAAAAAATCAAGCCTAAGCTGGTGACTGAGCTCGCCGCACAACTATTCACACAGCACTTATACAAGGGAGGATTTTTCGTATGAATGAGTTAGAAGTAGATGTCGCGGTACTTGGTGGTGGGCCTGCAGGTATAGCAGCCGCTCTGGGCGCCGCAAGAATGGGCGCAAGTACATTACTTATTGAACGGTATGGATTTCTCGGCGGCATGTCCACCATTAGTCTCGTATATCCTTGGCAAACGTTCCATACGATGGCTGGCAAACAGGTGATACGTGGAGTAGCACAAGATATTGTGGATGAGCTTGTACGCCGGAATGCATCCCCTGGCCATTTGCGAGACACAATTGGGTTCGTTCACACACTGACTCCGTTTGATCCAGATATGTTCAAACTTGTTGCAGCAGAAATGCTGCTGGATTCTGGATGTAGGCTGATGCTTCATACATATGTGGCGGAGGCAGAGGCGAAAGATGGACATATTGCAAGCGTTAAGGTCGTAAACAAATCCGGGATGCAAACGGTGAAAAGTAAAATTTTTATCGATACGACCGGTGATGCGGATGTGGCGTATTGGGCAGGTACGGAAGTACTGAAAGGGCGAGAAAGCGATCATAAGACGCAACCGATGACCATGAAGTTTCGTATGAATCATGTCAATATTGATGCAATTCGGGATTACATGAAGCAACACCCCGATGAGTTCTACAAGAAAAGCTTGATAGCAGATCTTGATCGCATCCCCTTGACTGGTGTCCAAGGGTTTTATAAACACTGGAAAGAGGCAGATTTGCCCATATTGCGTGACCAAGTCCTTTTCTTTATAGGGCCACGTGAGGATGAAGTATTAATTAACCAATCACGCGTCTCCGGGTATGACGGAACACAAGTAGAAGATTTGACGAAAGCGGAAGTAGAAGGGCGCAGGCAGGTGGTGATGATAGCAGAATTCTTGAACCGGCAGATTCCAGGCTTTGAAAACGCACGTATCACCCAGGTTGGTACACAAATTGGTGTTCGGGAAACGAGGCGTGCAGTTGGATTGTATCAGTTAAATCGGGATGACGTCATTCAAGGTCGGAAATTTGAGGATGTGATTGCCCGCAGCGGCTATCCGATTGACATACACGATCCATCCGGAAAAGGAGTGGATTCCGCCTGGATTGGCGACGATGGTGCTTACGATATTCCGTATCGGTGTTTGCTTCCGAAAGAAGTTGACAACCTTCTGATGGCGGGCCGATGCATGTCCACCACACATGATGCCCACTCCACAACATGGCTTACTCCGAGTTGCATGGCTACGGGTCAAGCGGCGGGTACGGCTGCAGCGATGGCGGCTCTCAAAGGTGTCTCACCGCACGATTTACAGGTGGGTGAGCTTCAAAGGAATCTATTGACGAATCGAGCTGATCTTGGATTTTCCTTGGTAGATCTGTAAGGAACCTATGTAGACAATCGTCGGGCTAAAACTGTACGAACCTTGTTGAAGTTGGGTGCTGGTTGTGTAATTGGAACCGTTGGTCATCCATGCCAACGGTGACCCTTCTCCAAGTAGTATAAAGATTAGGTTTCGGAACGATTGCGAAACGCGGAGAAGGTTATAGGCATTGAGTTATTAGAAGAATAGAATCATAAAATGGCGTATAATTAAGTAAGGAAGGTTATCTCTATGGATTTTATTATGAAAGAAGAACTCGATAAAATCGTCGGTAACAAGGCGGTTATCCCGGTGAAAGACTTAATCCGCGTGATGAAAGAGGCGGAATGGAAATTATTGGTTTGATTAAAGAAGAATTTGATGCGCATGTTGCAACCATCAAAGACGCGGATTCTGACGTGCGAAGGAGAATTGAATTCAATCCTGAATTGCTAAAAAGCCTTGAGCGGGCTGAAAAGGACATTGAAAATGGGGATTTTTATACAACAGAAGAAATTTTGGATATGATTGATCGTGGATAAATATTGGATTTATTATAAGTTTTCGTAGAATAGTAAGATTTGCTACATTGAAAGCCTGGTACATACAGCTCAGTCGTATGATCGATAACGAGTTGCTAATTCCAATAGTGGATGAATACGAAGAATCCTCCAATGTCCCCCAGAAGATATAATAAAATTCCTTTTTTCCTTTTTTGCTTTAAAAATTATAGCACGAATCGTCCCATTTTTTATTAAGCTTTGTGCTGTTCTCCATTCCTCTTTATTTGGCACCTGAAAGAAAGTAGGCATTCACCCATCTCATCTCACCTGCGTATACTACAGCAACCTTGAGAAAAGTGAGGTGACAACCGTTGCAAAAGGAGGGCAGCAAATCCCTTCCCGCTATGAATGAAACGAAGTCATTGAAGAATATAAAGCCGGTCATCTTGCGTTGCAAGAAGCGTTTAAACGGCTGCACTCCGAGCGAACGGATCCAGCGATTCGCATGAAATCTGGCCAATCACTTTCGACTGCGCCAGTACGCAATGAAACCAAACCGGTAAAAAAAGAACCCCTTTCCAATGCGGAACAATTGCACATGATCTTTAAAGGCAATCCGGATACCGGAAAGACAACGGTTGCCAGAATCCTGGCCCGACTCCTGCGGGAAATACAGATTATCAAATTGACGTGGCCAAAGAAAAAAGGGATAAGAATTTTGAGATGATTTATGACTTACACTTTAATAAGGGGTTAGCACTCAAAACAATTGAAAAAGAGTAGGGGTTCGATTGGAGGTACAGCAACAAGGTACTTCGTGAAAAGGGTTATGAGCCGAATACAGATACGTATTTTGAACAGCTAAAAGAAAAAAGAAAGGAACTTTTTTCATATTTTGTAAATTGCAATTTGGATAAACTGTTTGTGTGTATCCTTATTTTAAATTAGTTGGGCAATTTTTCCTTAGTATCGGAAATGTTACCATAACATCCAGGTAGGAATCGAAAGAAAAGCACATAGCATAATAGTAATTGGATACTGTATCAAAAGGGAGGGAGGAATCGATTGATTCATTTCAAAAATCAGGTGCAAATTAAATTTGATGGGACGTACATACATAAAGTGACTCGTTCAGAAAATGAAGGGGAAGTTCTACGCTATTTAACCAATAAGAACTTTCCGGTACCCCGCTTCATTCGAATTGAACGTTTGGATGATTGTAATAGCAATCTGGTGATGGAATATATTCATGGACCGCACTTGGAGGTTTGTCCCAGCTTTTATGAGCGTGCATTTGCGTTGATAGTAAAGATTCATGAACTAAGCTTTAAAACCAACATTCTACCAATAACAACAAACTCCATTTATGCCAGTTTAATGAAAGGGCCGGATTTGAAAGAAATCTGTGAAGTGTTCTTGTGGCCGAAAGACAGAATACTAATGATTGCTCATATTTGGCAATTCGTTGATATCATGGGACCGGCATCGGAACCCGTTATCTTCTCTCATGGAGATTATCATCCCCGAAACATTATCATTCGAGATGATGATGTGATAGCAATTGATTGGGAGAATGCAGGGTATCACTCCATTTTTCAAGACTTGTATACATTAATTCATGCATGCTACCCGGATAAAAGAGCTTCCTTGCTTCCCAAAGAACGAGCCAGATTGTTTCATTTATTCTCCAAACAATACATGGACTCCCGATTGTTGGACGGATATAGGACTTTTTATTTACTGAACCGTTTATTGGAGTTGGTTTACATTTCCGATGATCTCAAGAATAGCCGCCGTGAAGAGGAAATGTTAAGGATGCAAGGAGAAACTGTTTTTTATGATTTGTTTTGTTATTTAAAAACAAGGGAGATTTTCTAATGAAAAAAGTCGGTTTGGTAATGAGAAAAATTCAGTTTGGAGAGGCACAAGGACCTCGTGTTTGGGCTGACAGACTAAAACAAATCGGTCACGAAATCGGTGTGGATATTGTTTTTATCTCTCCTGAAAGACATGTGAGTTCCACTGAAGTGTTGCCCGGCTATGAATTTGAAAAAAGCGATTTGGTCAATTATGATATCGTTCTTGACAAGATTCGATCCGAAAAAATTGAGCATGTGATTTATACCGTCGCCGGTTTTTCATTTTTAAAGCTATTTATTCCAAATGCTGTCCTATTTCCACATAGTTTCCCGGATCCGGAGCTGGCCAACTCGGAAATGATGACTCCCTTTTATCAGATGGTGGAAAAGGCTATCGTGCAAACGGAGTTTTTAAAAGAACGAATCGTAAAGTTCGGTGTGAATGATGTCACTGTCATTCCGATCGGAGTTGAAGATGAATTAGCCATGAAACATTATGATCCGAACAAAATAGTACCAAACAGAGTCGTATGGATTGGGCGGGATGAATCCAATCGGCGTCCGGATCTTGTGGTCGATTACGCCCGCCAAAATCCTCAGGTCGAGATCTATATGGTATTTGGAGGACTGCGCTATAGGGAAAGCATGAAACGGTTTTCCCTACCATCGAACTTACACTTGCGTTTTGGATTATCCCGCGATGAAGTTTTTGAGTTAATGAATACTTCAAAGGTCTACTGGTCATGTTCAAGGTTTGATACATTTGCCATGCCGTTGGCGGAGGCTTTGTCGATGGGGAAATTGATTGTGAAGCCGGAGCATCCATGCTATCGTCATATTTCCTCCAGACATGTTTATGCGGGAAATGAGGAAAATTGGTTTGACTTATTAAATATGGCTCTGGCCCATCCGCTTCAGGTATCCGATGAAAATCGCCAATATGCGTTCGATCATTTCTCTACAGTCAAAATGAAAGAGGGTTACCGGGATTTTTTTGCAAAATGGTTGAAATAGACCGTGTGCCGATATTGTGAGTGGCCAACTTCGGTTTGTAAGATAGGTTATAGAAAACAAACCGTAAGCAGTGAATAATAAAAAAATATTATTTAAAACATCATTATGGTTAGAAAGGTGAGATAAAAAGTGACAGATAAAATTTTGATTGTTGTTCGAGCAAAAGACCGCCACGGACAGGTACACGTATATACAGCCCCATTCCATGATGTGGATCGCACCGTTATCGATTGTCAAGCGGAAGGGTTTGTGAAAGTGATCGCAGACAAATAAGGGCAGATTGTCGGAGCACATATGGTTGGGGAGCACGCTGGTGAACTCATTCAGGAACTGGTTTTTGCGATGCATAACCGCATCCCGATTGGCCGAGTACACATGGCTTCGTTCATTAATGCACCGGTATGCGAATTTTGAACAGGTGAATCGGGATGCACTCCGATTTGCGCTGAATCAACTGCAGTTGCAGTATACCAACGATACGATCGAATCATTGATCAACGCGTATTTGACACTCGAGCACTATCCGGAAGTCAGACAGGCACTGGCAGCATTTCAGAAATGTAAGCTTGTCATTTTATCGAATGGGACGGAGTATATGCTACAGTCTGTTGTAAACAACGCCGGATTTCAAGCGTACTTTGAGGGGATTCTAAGTGTTGATGTTTTACAAATCTATAAGCCGGATCCACAGGTCTATCAATTGGCAGTGTCCAAACTTGGCCTATCAAAAGACAAAATTTTGTTCGTTTCCTCAAACGGTTGGGATGTCGCCGGTTCTAAATCTTTTGGATTCACGGTTGGGTGGATCAATCGACAAGGAAAGACGGCAGAAGAATTGGGAGCACGTCCCGATTATACGGTCAACAACTTGCTGGAACTTGCCAATTGTATTTCATCGTGAAGATTGACGGAATTTCTTGGAATTTGAAATAAGTTGAATGAAATTTTGATGAACCGGATGCGATATGGATACTGTTTTGAGAACAGCAATGTAATCGTAGAGGCGTTTATTATGCATTTCTTGTCGTGTTCCAAATCCACCCGGTATTAAAAAAGCGTTCATGCTTGGTTGATCATTGAAACTGTAATTCGGTAATACCGTGAATCCCGCTTGTGTTTGTACTGGCCTCATGGATTCTGAAATGTTGAAAGAAAACGTCACATAGAAGGACTTCTAATGTGACGAGTTCGGGATGCTTTTGACGAGTGCAGCCTCTACAAAAAGCCGCTGATCAGTAAGATGCCATGCGTTTAATGGGTAACAGGTTTCCAGGTCGAGCGCCGGATATGCTGTGTTTGGCAAAGGGTCGTTTACGTGTAAAATTCGTTGATTCATAACGGAGAACGTAAACGTTCCTTGTTCGGTTGTTACAAGGATCTTGGTTCCTGGCTTGAGCGAGTCAATCTGATGAAACGTCGTTACGTTATGTGCTGCAATAATACTTTTGCCGATTTGCCCTGGCATTACGCTGGAGGGCAAGTGACCAGGAGCTTTGGCAAGTTCCGGTTGATCCGTTCCTTCGAGAATTGGCTCGTTGAGGTGTAACTCAGGAATCGAAAGTTCCCCAATTACTTTGCCCTTTTCCGGTATCCTCGAAAGTGCGGGAGCAGGTACCGGGTACAATCCGGAGATGCGGGTGTTGGGCTGACGATTTGGCTGGTGTATGCTGTCGGATTTTTGTACGGGCAGATAATTCGGCTCCGTCGTGTTCGCATCTGATATGATGTGTTGCGCTTGATGCAGCAGGATGGACGACATAATATGCGAATACGCCAACAAGAATAGAGGGTAAAGGAGAACTGCTGTACCGACGACCGGCAGTCCAGCTCCGATCCAGCGAATGAATGTACGTTTTGTCATTTTCGTTACGTGAAAAAAAGAGTTCAGTGTTAAGCTCGACGGCGGTTCAAGTACAAGATGGAAGCTCCCGTCAAGAGGATGGCTGCACCGGTTGCCGCGTAAGATCCGTATGCAAATCCAGTTACAGGTGAAGTGGCTTGTTTTACAGAATTAGAAGGAGATGTGACAGCCCACCCAACAGGTGCTCCAAGAATCGGATGTGACAAGGTCGTTCCATTGATTTTTGCTGGGATTTTGTTTAACACAAATGTACCGGCGGTCGTTGTATCATAATATTTGCTATTTACATTGATATTTGCATCAGTATAACTAAATACGACAGGCTTGTTGAATTTACCGATTATTGTGTTCGTGGCTGGATCTACGACTTTAAACGCAAAATCCATCAAAACAGTTTCACCTGCGGGTGCTTTGTTCTGGAAGTTCGTCAAGGGTCCTTCCAGTATTTCGAATTTTACTGGTCGATTGAATGCACCGGATGGAATTGCAATTTTGATGTTGTCATGTGAAACTGTTGTTGCTTTTGTCGGGTCAATCGTTTGTTCTGCCACGACTGTCGGAAATCCGATTTTTTGAAAATCAGGTGGTGGTGTTGCTGCGAAAGCGACTGAGGTCGATAACGCTGTGGCTACCCCGATGAATCCAAATGCTGCCATCCGTTTCATGATTTTACACGCTCCTTTAAGTTTTGATTGGTTGTTTCAATCTAATTAACGACGTGTCCAAGCGAACGGTTCGCATATTTTATAAAATATTTTTTGTTTCTTTGTTATACTTTTGGAAAACCGAACGGAACGATCAATCGTATTTTTGATAGGGGTATTCTGAATGGTTGATTGCAGTTCAAAGGGGTGTCATTGTCCGCAACATGACGAATTTGTCTGATTTGGAGTTGTTAAACGCTATGGAACGAGGGGATGGCACAGCGTTAGAGGAATTGTATGAACGATACGTCTCCATCACCTATTCGTTTGCGCTGCGAATTACCGAAGATCCATCATTAAGTCAAGAAATCGTACAAGACATATTTATGAAAATATGGACATCACCAAGGCTTTATCATCCGGAACGAGGCAAGTTTTCCAGTTGGCTATTGGCTTTGACTCGAAATGCATCGATAGACGGACTACGAAAAAAAGCGAGACAAAATCGATTTGCACTTACACCTTCCATCGATTTGCACGCGTTGCCTGATGAGAACCAAAACTTTTTGGGGAATCTCGAACAAGAAGAATTGCGGGAAGCGATACAAACGAGTTTGCGTACATTAAAGCAGGAGCAAATCGAACTTCTGCAATTGATATATTGGCAGGGGAATACGTTATCCGAAATTGCGCAGCAGAAGGATCTGCCTTTAGGTACCGTTAAGAGCAGACTGCATACGATCCTTAAAACTTTGAAAAGCAAACTAAATTGGGAGACTAAAACGTGAACATGAGCTGGATAACGAAAACGGGTAAGGAGGAATGAGATTTGGTCCGTGATTTACATCATGAGATGTGTTCGCAGTGTCTATCCTACGCTTTCGGACAACTATCGGAACAAGAACGTGAGATGTTTGAAAAGCATCTCATCAACTGTACGAGATGTCGTTTGGAGATTCAAGACATACAACCTGTTTTGGAAGCGCTGCCTTATACTGTAGAGCCGGTGAAGATTCCCGATGATTTGAAAGCAAAGACATTGTACCATGCGTTTCAATCGAAAGCACCCGTTGCAAGATCCTCCTTGGGAGAGAGTGATTTCAGACCTGCCATTGACGACCAAACATCCGATACAATAAAAGGCTCTGGTCAAATAGACAAAAAAACGTTGTGGAGGACGTTTATCAGTCATCCATATGGTAAAGCTGCTGTAGCGGTTGTTGCCGGACTCGTCCTAGCGCAAGGAATTTCCCTCTGGAATATTTACTCGTATCAGGAGAGACTGCAAGCTGATATGCCATTGCAACCAGCCGATGCGATGGATTTGGATCGAATCTATTCGTTATATGCAATGAAATCGACTTCCGCGATGACGGGTGCCGCATATCTCACGAAGACAGCGACAGGTATGCAAATAGTCATACAGGTTCACGGAGCTTTGCCACTTAGGGGACAAGAAGTATACCAGGCTTGGTTATTGAAGGATGGCAAACGGACTAACGCCGGGACATTTCGGGTGAACGCTGGCGGAGATGGCATTCTGGTATACAATTCTGCAAATACAATTGATTTTGACAATATCGGTATTACGAAAGAACCTGATCCGGATAGTACCTCTCCACGCGGTCCAAAGGTTCTGGGGACAAAGATCTAACGAGGTATCCCTCGACGAAGGCGTTGTTGTTGCACAGTCGGCAAGTATTTATAGCGATTCGGAACGAGATATGGTAACAATCAATGCGATGATTGCGGCGGGCAATAATCAAGGTGCGGTTCAATTGCTGGATCGGATGATTCAATATTTGACTCCGCTTTCATGATATCTAGTTTCATTGTGTTCTATTTATGTTTGAAATTTACGGGGATGGGAATCCACAGTTTGCAATTGGCAGGGGCTTTACCATCAACAACGGCACCTCTTCCTGGTGTTGACTTCATAGCATTATACCCATCTTGGGAGAGTGCTGTCCCGCAAATTCTATTAGTAATGTTTGCTTTGTTTATGGTAGTTTGGGCAAAACGTCCTATGAAATTACAGAAAAAAGAACAACAGGAAGTTGCTTCAAACAATTAAATCTAAAAATTATACAATTTTAAGGAGACCTCCTGGTATTTTGTTTGTTTGCACTTATAACAATACCAAAGATTGGTCTCCTTTTGTTATTCACTGATTAAGTGAAATAAAAAAAGTTGTCAATGTACAGGTTTAACAAGGTTTATGAGACCTTCGGTCTCGATATATGAATAATTCAGGAATAAAATTCCTCTTTTCCTTTTTTGCTTTAAAAATTATAGCACGAATCGTCCCATTTTTTATTAAGCTTTGTGCTGTTCTCCATTCCTCTTTATTTGGCACCTGAAAGAAAGTAGGCATTCACCCATCTTATCTCACTTGCGTATACTACAGCAACCTTGAGAAAAGTGAGGTGACAACCGTGGCAAAAGGAGGGCAGCAAATCCCTTCCCGCTATGAAAGAAACGAAGTCATTGAAGAATATAAAGCCGGTCATCTTGCGTTGCAAGAAGCGTTTAAACGGCTGCACTCCGAGCGAACGGATCCAGCGATTCGCATGAAACCTGGCCAATCACTTTCGACTGCGCCAGTACGCAATGAAACCAAACCGGTAAAAAAAGAACCCCTTTCCAATGCGGAACAATTACAATCCATCATGGCAGAATTGGATCAACTGATCGGGTTAAAACAAGTGAAAACACTTGTGAAAGAAGTGTTCGCGTTTGTACAGATCCAGCAGAAACGGGCAGAAATCCATTTAAAGACAGAACCGATTGTATTGCACATGATCTTTAAAGGCAATCCGGGAACCGGAAAGACGACGGTTGCAAGAATCCTGGCCCGACTCCTGCGGGAAATGGGCGTATTGTCAAAAGGGCATTTGGTAGAAGTGGAGCGTGCCGATCTGGTCGGGGAGTACATCGGCCACACGGCGCAAAAAACCCGTGAGCATGTCAAAAAAGCTCTCGGCGGCATTTTGTTTATCGATGAAGCGTATTCCCTCGCGCGGGGTGGGGAAAAAGATTTTGGCAAAGAAGCGATTGATTGTCTAGTCAAGGCGAGACGTGGGATTTCGGTGTCTGTCAAACGCTTGATATTCCTGTACTTCATAAAGAGTCATGGAAGTGGAGCGAATGATACCAGCCAGATAGACAGCATCCATTTCATCATGGGTAAGCCCGAGTTCCAATGCAATCTTTTGGCTATAATTCGCAACATTTCTTGAATGGAAAGCCGTATAAGGATCTCTTGCATCGACAGTTCTAGCGAAGGAGAGAATCGTATTCATGAACAGTTCCTCGTATTCTATGCGCTGTTCATGATTGCGTTTTGATACAATCACGAGCTGTCTTATGAGCAGACTAATGAATATATAACTAAGAAATGGGATGATCGTTCCTTCCCACATAAATGGCTCCGGAGATAAGAAGGTACAGATGGCGATCGAGATACCACTAAAGACCGTTACAAGATACACATTCATGACCAACAACGTAAAGATTATCACTGGAAGCGCATATAGAACGAGCAAAGCAGTCGATGGATAGAAGATGTTGATCATAATTGTGGCAAGTTGGGAAATAATGAGTAAAAACCACATAGAGCGTTGATTTGAAGACAACTGGGAGAGAGGTGTGAATGCTTTTAATTTCTCTTCGATACAATCCTCGCAATAGGGACGTTCCATTGCATGCCTGAGTTCCGCACAGATGGGACAATGTTTTTTCAAGTAAAACACCTCTTCTTATAAGCTTTGTATGAGTGAAGTAAGCTGTGTTTTTTGGCAATACTGAGGTACGATTCGACTACTAATCCGAGGGTCAGAATGCACCTTCATTTTCCAAAAGTATAAGGCAAATAAACAAGAAAATATGTAAGATTCCTAACAAAACACAACGAAAATATTCGTATGGGCCTGTTTGGAAAGAACATTCTTTGTAGGGTGACAGGAAACCTCTATGCGAGTGGTAAGTAAAATCATATAGCAAGCAGTTCTGTATTCCATCTCACATACAATTCGGTGATCATTCAATAAAATAATGACATGGTTTAAAAAACTGCCAGAGAAGGTCAAAAAAAGTCAACAATATTGATGGAGGGAACAACATGGATTCCAAACAACAATTTGATCTCTATAGCCCTATTTACGATTTAAGGTCACGAGGTGTTTTTTTTGTTTCAACCAAGGATGGAAAAAGGGCTCATTTTCATTTCGGCTGCTGGTCGACACAATGTTCGCACGAACCTCCTCGTATGTTAACCTGCTTTCCTAAAGAATTTGAAGGAGCAGACATCGTAAAAAGTAGTGGTGTATTTGCTTTGAGTATGGCCGCCGCAGACCAGGAGGAACTGCAGGATCATTTCTTCTCGGGTGATCAAACGATCGATGCTCTAGGGAAGGATCAATTCATGTATGCCGAAACCGGCTGCCCAATTTTAAAGGATGCTGTTGCCTACTTTGACTGTAAAGCGGTGAATATGATTGACAATGGTGACTTCCTCATCGTGATCGGGGACATCCTCAAGGGGGAAGCACTGCATCCGGAGAAGAAGACATTAAATGTGGAATACTTGCAGAGGGGGCGTACTCGAAACTTTATGAAAGGCCCCTTGGTGTTACCGATAAAGGGATTTGATTTATAATTCCTCGTATTCGCTGCTTTCCGTCATTCATCGGTATGCGATGAAATCGAGGGTTTCTACTAACTTATATAGGAAAGGATGACCCAAATGCCTTATGTAAACATTAAGATCACAAAAGATGGGGTAACTTCAGAACAAAAAGAACAACTGATTCAAGGTGTAACGAAATTGCTCGATGATTAACTCATGAATATTGACAAAATAATGGGGGATTTAAAATGAAAGTATTGGTAACTGGCGGTGCCGGGTTTATTGGATCACATATAGTTGATAAATTGATAGAGAGGAAATATGAAGTTGTAGTTATTGATAACCTATCAACAGGGAGAAAAGAAAACCTAAATAGCGCTGCTACTTTTATCATAAAGATATTTTACGTCACCGAACTATCCAATCAAACTGCGTTCAGGCAAACCACTTTTGTAAGAAATATTACATATACATGATGATGTTTTTTGATACATTATAAGAGAAGTAAAATTCATGATAGCATAAGGGGGGGTTTAGATGGCTTTAGGAGAAAAAATTTTCGATTTTGCCTTGCCGGATTTGGACGGCAACCTTGTATCGCTTCAAGAGTATCGTGGCAAGAAAGTATTGATTTTCATGTGGGCCTCTTGGTGACGATGCCGTGAGCAACTGCCAGGTTGGCAGGCGTTTTATGAGCGGCATCATGCCGAAGGGTTTGAAATTTTGTCCGTAGCCGTTGACATCCAAGGCGCTGATGCTGTTCGGCAGTATGCGGAAAATAAATCTTTTACTACCGTGGTTGATCGTGAGAATATGTTATCCGACCACTTCGGTTTTAAGATCGTTCCCAATGGCATCTTCTTAAATGAAGACGGTGTCATTCTTCTTGCCAAACAAGGTTTTCGGATTACAGAACCGGAACATGTAAAAGCCGTTGAACGATTGATTAATGGTTCACAGACTCCAATCGAGCTAGAAGATGCGTACCATGTAACCAACCAAACGCAATCAATCGAGAAACAACTCGCGGAGACGAAATTCAAGCTGGCTAATGAATACTTGAAGACAGGGAAGAAGGACGAAGCGTTGAGGGAATTGGACGATGCGTTATTGCTCGATCCGGACAATTTCCTCATCCGGAAACAACGTTGGTATATCCGTTATCCGGAGAAATTTTCGCCGACGATTGATATTGAATGGCAGCAGACACAGCTGGAGAAGGAAAAAGCGGAGGAAGCGGAAAAACTAGGCGGGTTAGTTTGTGGCCCGGAAGGTTGCGTAATACCAGGTACGTCTTTTGTACCTAATCAGGTGTTTTCAATAGACAAGAAAACAAAATAAATTTGAATTTGAAAAACAAAAATCAATCTGGGGTGAAAAAATGAAGGCCGATACAATCACGGTTTACTCGGATTTTCTCTGACCTTTCTGTATGATCGGGAAAGTCCCGCTTGACCAGTTGGCCAAGGAACGAAATATCGAAGTGAAATGGAAGGCGTTTGAATTAAGGCCAGAAGGAGTAGAAGTCCCACCGAAACCACCGGAATATATGGCCCGTGCAAAAGCGGGCGTTGAAGCGCTTTCCAAACAATATGGCATCGAGATGAAATGGAACGATAAAAGTCCCCATTCCAGACTTGCACTGGAAGGTGCCAAATTCGCGGAAGAGTATGGAAAGGGAAATGTGTATCACGATAAAGTATTTGCCGCTCAGTTTCAACAGCAAAAAAACATCAATGATCGAAATGTACTGGTGGACATTGCTACGGAAATTGGATTGGATCCGGAGAAATTTCGGGAAGCGCTTGAAACAAGGCGTTATCGCTCGTTGGTTATTCAAGAGCATGAAGAAGCGAGGCAAATGGGAATAACCGGAATCCCTTGTTTTATAGTTGGCAATCGCGGAGTCATGGGGGTACAAAGTTATGAATCGCTCAAGCGTCTTCTTGATGGAACTATAGAATAAATTTGATAAGGGATAAAACCTTCGACGTAATAGCTGATACATCGGTAAATCTAACTGGATGAAACTTACAAAAATTTTTTAGCCGAGTACAGATTAAGTATCAAAAAACATAATTTCTCGTTGGACCTTGATTTAAGTAGGTGCCCCTGACGATCGCTCAAGGGCACCTAAAATTTAAGGCAATAAAGAAAAGGAATATCCTTCAGTTCGGATAAGAATCCGGATACTTCAATTGCAGGGTTTCCATTAACCTGGAAACGTTGAAAGAATTGCAACTATCTTTCCAATAATTCTTACGCGCGTTGTATCGTATGTTTGATCTAAGTTGTAAAGATTACCGGGAGTATGATCTTTGTTAATAGTGAGCCAATACCCATTTTTCTTCAGGTCCTCCTTAAAAGCTACCTTCACTAATTCCATCTTATTTCATAAAGGGTTTCAAAAGACTGATCGATCCAAATTTACGATTTTTTATTTGGAGACACTAAAATTTCTTACACGATTGGGCGAACGTAGTGACGAAGAGTACCCCCGGTTTTATATTGTAAAGTATATATAATTTCGTATCTAAAACAGCAGGCTGGTATTGTAAACTTCATTACAACTTACATCATACTGGTTCGGATTTCATGCGTTGATTCGGGTTTGTTTTTCAAGCAAAAAAAAAGAATCGACCACTCCAACTATGGAACGGTCAGATTCAGAGTTACGCATTTTAAAAATGGTGGAGACGCTTGCCGTAATGTTTACATGGAAATCGATTAGTATCCTGCTCCATAAGGAACAATCAGGATAAATAGGACAAAGATGATGAGGAAGACAACTGCGCAGCGGGTATAGCCACCAAATGCTCCATAACCGTATCCGTCTGCCATTTGGTTTCTAGTTTCTCTTTTCGAAGATTCCGCTTGATAATAAAGTCAGCTTGTGTTTCTTCGGAAAGGCAAATCTGTAAGTTTTCTTTACTATCATTACCTGCATCCGTTAAGGGGAAACGTAAGGGGCTCGTCCCCTGCACTGCATCGCCCACTGTATGGCAGGCCCAGCACGGGATTCTGGGCAATGTAGGAATGGAGACATCACTCAAGTCTATATGAAGTCTTAGCGGTCTTAATCGCTTCGCATATCTAGCGACTTTAGATATCAGATCCTGGGCATCAAACGACATCAACTTTTGGATATTATGCAGTAGCTAAAACACTATTAAATAATTCACTTTTACCATTATTCAATTGTTAAAATACCATATATAAATTCTCTTGGATGAATTCGACGAATACGACCAATTTGTTCCGGAAAACGATGGGTGTTGCTTGTGACAATATAGTCACAATTTTCGTCGATTGCCGCTAACCATACATGCAGATCATCAGGATCGTAGGTGGTTAACGGTTGATTCATCCCTTGACTTTTAATGATTGTTATTGCTTCTTCATGAGTACGCCCCGTTAGCTCGACTAAAACCTCTCCGGTTGGCCGATTTGCATGGAGCCTTGAAACAAAGCTGTATCTCCCGACACGGGAATTTACGACATTATGTTCTTCCAGTAAGGGATAAACCACATCTTCCATAAAGTCATCGAGGTCCTCAATGGAATATGTTACACCTTGTAACCCACGAGTAAGTGCTACGTTGTACATTTCGAATAGACATACTTTCGAAATCACCGGTTGATAATACATGGAACCCCGTGCCAAGAACAACAATTGTCGATTGAGCCCATCTGTTCGCAGTGCGCCGCATAATACCGTTGTATCTAAAAATGCCTTTGGCAGCTTATATGAGATTGAACTCATCATCTACTTCACCGCCTGCCCGGTTTTTTTCATCTAGACGGCGAAGTGTTTTCTCAGCTTTCGCGTCCTGTTCATCAGTAGTTCGGAATAATGATTTTGGAATCCTCCAATGACCACCGGGTGTTTTCGTTGCACCAGGAAAACGACCCTCTTCACAATGGCGTTTCACGGTCTGTGTTGACACTCCTAATTTTTTTGCTACCTCGCCAACGCGATAAAAGCCCTCAATGGCCTCATCGGAATCCTGTATCGACTCAGGATTAAATGATAATAAAGACGCGATAATGTCGTTTCGATTTACGGCAACAGCTGAGATGTATTCAATCAGCACTTTGTGGGCTGACTGTAGATCCCCAGCTTTCATATATTGTTTAATCGTCGTTTCCAATGTCTTTAGATGTGATAGATCTTCAGTTGAATCTATGCTGCTTAATGCTATGTCTAACTGATGAATTACATAAGTCGGTTTTTCCAAGGTATTCAGGGTTTCGCCAAGTAAGACTTTTATAATGGGTTCCATTTCTGATAAGCGGTCATGTTCCGCCAAAAATATTGCTGCATCCCATAATTTTTCATGATCATGTTCCATAAGCATGGTGATCACCTCCAACTATTCCTATTATATACCATTTTTAAATTTAAATCCAACAAAACAAACAAAATAAACAAAATATTAATGTAACACCATGTTGGCACTCTTTTGACATCATAACAGCACCAAATCTGTAAAATTGGGTGTTACTATGATATCAGGAAAATTTAATAACGCGAATAAAAAAGCAGTTGTCCTTTATTGGATGGCTGCTTTTTTGTTTCCCAAAGTACTGTACGCCATAAGGACAATCCCTATCTGTAATAGGACAAATTTTGACCCGAGTAAACATTTATATAAGCATCAAGGAGGGGATATGTTGGGAGCTAACACGCCACTACCTAAATATGATGTGGTAACTGTCCCGTCAAATGACCCCGAAGCACCTACGCTGGATGAACTTTGTCTTTCAGATCAAGTAATGGATTGGTTGGGAAGAGTTTTCAATCACTTGGATTTGCTAGAGAAAAAGTTGAACCCGGAGCAGGATGTTGACAAATAATGTCCAATTTTACAATCAACACCGAAAAGTTGCATAGAATGGGGGAGTGAGTGTTGCTTGTAAAGAAGATTGTCGATTCGATTCCTACAGAAGTAAACAAGTACAATCGATTTAATATTGATAAAGATATACCGAAACTAACGACCGAGGAACTTACAGCTTTAGTTGAACATGTTCGATTGATAGGTTACGCTCGTGTTTCTACCGTAGACCAAGCTGAACGAGGTTGGTCACTAGAATCACAAATAGAGTCGATTTATTCCAAGGCCAAAGAAGAAGGTTTTCAAGATCAACAAATATTGATTGTGGTTGAAATGGGGAAAAGTGGAGATGATCCGGATCGTCCGGCATTAAACTTCGTACTGGGGTTAATAAAAGATGGAGTAGGAAATGGCGGAAAGTTTGTGTGCCTCCATCCAGATCGCTTCAGCCGTAGTTTTTTCCAAGGAATGAGTATCTATTATGAGATCACCAACTATGGGATTGATGTTAATTATATAGAGTTTGATTATGACCCTGATAATCCAGAATCAGCGCTTATGTATAACATTCATATGTCAATCGCTCAATACAACAAGTCAAAAATCCTTGCCAACTCCAAACGCGGGCGCCGACAAAAATTGAAAAGCGGGGAGATACCAGGGATCCGTAAGATTTTTGGTTATGATTTTGACAAGGAAACTGACAAACTCGTTGAAAATCCGGAAGAAAAGGAAATTTATCAACTCATGGTAGATTGGATTCTCAATGGGAAAGACGGTCGGGAAATGACTTGTTCCAAGATAGCCAAAGAGCTTGCTAAGTTAGGATATAAGCCTCCGGAGAGTAATGTTTGGTATCAAACGACCGTGAGCAGAGTACTTCGCTGCGAAACGTATAAGGGTTTCATTTACTTTGGGAAATCAGAAATTATACAGAAAAACGGAAAGAAGGTGGAAATTGAAAAACCGAAAGAAGAATGGTTCAAAATACCCGTTCCCGCGTATATAGATGAACCTACTTGGAACCGTGTGCAAGAAGAGCTAGACAAACGTGAAAAACGACATCGGGGAAGGCCTTCCATGCATCATTTATTAAAGGGTCTGGTTCGTTGCGGCCGCTGTGGGGCTTCGGTGGCATCGGGGGGACATTCCTTTACAAAAAACAATAAATATTATTATTACGCTTGCACAAGGAAATCTACAAAAGGATGGGTACAAAAAACCGGTGAATCGTACTATCAACGTTGTAAAGGGAGTAACTGGCGAACTGACATTATTGATCCTTTGATCTGGAATTGGGTCATTGATCACCTGAAAGAGCCGGAAAAGATTATTCAAACTTTTCTGGAAAAGCAAGGCAATCCACATGAAATTCAAGAAATGCAGGATAAGTTATCAAGGCTACAGAGTACCTTGAAGGATCGTGAAGGTGAAAAGGAACGCTTAATCTTTATGTTCCAAAAGAAGTGGATTACCCCTGAAGAAATGAATCGCAAAATGGAAGATGTGATGAAAGAAATTATGGAAGTTCAAGAGGAAGTCGATTTATTGCAAAATTCCTTGAACAACCTGCTTAAGGAATTCGATAGCTTCGAATTGCTAAAGAGTAAGCTAAGACAATTTTATAAATACGTTACCAAACAAGAGCATCTCACTGATCAACTTAAACGTGAAATTTTAGGGATTTTTATAAATCGTGTTATCCTCTATGACGATAAGGTAGAGATTTATGCGAAATGGGGAGAAGGCCTAAAGGTTATGAATGAATCGGGTGCACCAGACCCTGTTCAGGCAATCGACCAAAAATTTTTATCCAATCGACACCGAAACTACAAGTCTAGTCAAATCCATGGAAGACAATAAAAATGACTTTATTTTGATTTTGGCAGGCTATGGCTATGAGATGGAGCAGTTTCTGCGCATCAATCCGGGTATGCCTTCCCGATTTCCGATCACGTTGACATTTGATGATTATTGCGATACAGAGTTAATGGAAATTTCGCAACTGATGCTCCGTGAGCGGCAATATCGCTTGAGCAGGGAAGCGGAGCAAAAATTGCGGCAACATCTGAAGACGACAACACAAGAGCGGAGCAGAAACTTCAGCAATGCCCGGATGGTCCGAAATGTCATTGAACGAGCGATCCGTTTGCATGCCGTCCGCTTGCTTGATGCACCCAATCCAACTCGTGAAGATCTCATGACAATACAGGAACAGGATTTGGAGTTAGGGGAGGTGACAGCATGAAGACTTGTCTTGTCATTGGTCGTACAAACGTAGGGAAAACACTGTTTTGTGTCAATTTTGCCGAATTCATCGGCCTCTCGAAAATCGATGTGTATTTCACGCTGCCAGATGGCAGCCGGCGCCAAAAACGCTATGAACCGGCACAGGCCCGTCATGAATTGTCGGGCATTGGGCAACACCGGACGCGCTGTCTGCAATCCATTCGCTTGGAATTGCCGCAAGGAAAAGGGACGAGACAGTTTTTGCTCACCGATTCCACAGGACTTGCTGCTGGCATTCATCCGGATCAAGGAATTCGCTATGCAATGGCGCAAACCTTAGATGAATTGCGATACGCGGACTGCATTTTGCATATGGTGGATGTTCATCCGACACGAAACGACTCGGAAGCTGCAGACGATGTTTTAACCGAATTGGATCGACAAATTGCCGAATTTGGTCAAACACGTGTGGGATATGCCATGCTGGTGAACAAAGTAGATTTGCCGGGTGCCGATGAAAAACTGGAACAAATTCAACGACAATACAACCCAAAATCTCTTCTTCCAATCTCGGCGTTATACCGTAAAGGATTTCGCGAGGTGAAGGAATATGTATGGCGCATGGTATAGCTTCATTTCCACATTTGCCGCTCTTGTCCTTGTCGGAATGGTCATAAAAGTCATGGATGATGCATTGGATATCGAATATGATACATTTTTAGGGAAACGAACGCTGCCGGTACGTTTGGGCAGAGCGACATTGCCTTACTGTCTGATGATTCTCGCGATTGCGATTTATTTACAGCCGCCGACAACGTTGTCATTGTTTATGGCAAGCTACATCATCGGGATGGGGCATGATTTCCGCGAAAAGATGCCGTCACAAATCAGAGGATGGGCAGAAAGTGCCATAGCCGTTGTGCTTATGCTTCTGTTGGTCGGCTGGAATATTGCATTTTGGTCCATTGCGATTATGATCGTCATTCAATTATTGGATGATTTAAGTGATATACGGGATGATGTGAAAACAGGGCAACGGAATTTCGCCGTCCGTTTCGGTATTCTCGAAGTTACCTTTGTCTTATTGATCGCGTTTGCCATTGCCGTACTTTTATCTCCGCTCCAATCGGTGTTTGTTTTGCTCGCAACTCCAGTTGTGCATGCACTGCTTAGTTTGTTGGAAAGGAGACAAAACCGTGCCCGCAGCCAATAACATTTTAGTAGGGCTGATTTTTTTTCTACTCGTGTTTCTCGTTGCCTATTCTTTTGGAAAACGCATGGGAAAAAAGCAAGGAATTCGTATTGGGCGTACGGAAACACATTTGCTTTTACGCGCACAGTCCTTGCGGGAAAACCGCTGTCCGATCTGTAGCCGGTCGCCGCATGAACCTATGTAGCCAACTGTAGCCAGCAACTGCAATAAATCTCCATTTTACAATCCACTCCGGGCCATTTTTGCCGCAAAGATGGTTCGGAGATTTGATTTGCACTTTTTTCCGCGGGCGTCATTTGATATGATTCTATTCATGACAAATGAAATGAATCATAAAGGACGTGTGTAAACGGCACATGTATACGATTGTAGAAGAAAAGACGGAACATGCCATTCTCATTGGTTTAAAAACACAAAAGTCAGAAAAAAATTGGGATCGTTCCTTTGCCGAACTGCACAATTTGGCAGAAACGGCTGGCGTGGTCGTGGCGGGAGAGATGGTACAGTCCAAGCTGGTGTCGGATCCGACATTTTTTATCGGAAAAGGGAAAGCAGAGGAACTGAAACGTATGGCGGATTTGCTGGAAGCAGACGTAGTGATTGCCAATCAAGAACTCACACCTGTGCAAATCAAGAATTTGGAATACATCATAGGAGTGAAAGTCATTGATCGGACACAATTAATTCTGCATATTTTTGCGGAGCGAGCCCGTTCCAAAGAAGGGAAGCTGCAAGTGGAACTTGCTCAGCTGAAATATTTATTACCCCGATTACTAGGCAAGGGAATGGATATGTCCCGACTTGGCGGGGGCATCGGAGCAAAAGGTCCTGGTGAAACAAAATTGGAGTTGGATCGGCGAAGAATCCGTGATCAAATTCATCGATTGGAGCAGGAACTCAAACAAATCGGAAACCATCGATCGCTGCGCACCACCCGCCGTTCGAAAAGTGACATCTATACGGTTGCCATGGTCGGTTATACAAACGCCGGCAAAAGCACACTTTTCAAGACATTGCTTGAGCAATACGGGCAGGGAGATGCAGAAGAAGGCAGAAACCGATTGTTTGATACATTGGAAACAACGACCAGAAAATTGACGCTTCCGTTTTTGGGAGATGTCATTTTAAGCGATACGGTTGGCTTTATCCAAGATCTTCCTCATCATCTCATCCAATCCTTTCGTTCCACTTTGGAGGAAGTAGTGGAAGCGGATCTCTTGCTGCACGTTGTCGATGCTTCCGATCCGGACTGGCCGGAGCAAGCGGCAACCGTATACCAGGTATTGGATGATTTGAAGAAACAGGATCGAAAAGTTCTTACGGTCTTTAACAAAATCGACCAATTGGAAACTCATGAATATGGGAAAGAAGCACTATACGACCCCAATGCAGATCGCATGCAAAAGATTTCCGCAAAAGAAAAACTAGGTCTGGAAGAATTGGCGGAACAACTTACAGTTCTTTTGGAGGGATCGATCCAGGAATATTTGATTCAACTCCCGTATGAAATGGGCAGCCAAGTCCGGACCATTCATGCATCCGGTCAAGTTTTGGAAGAAACGTACGAAGAATCGCATATGCAGATACGAGTCAACATGACAAAAACAAAAGCTCAGAAGTTTCTTCCGTTTTTGGTACCATAGAGCGTTTCACTTGTAACAATCGCTTCACTTGTACAATAGCTTTATATAAAATGCTTGATAATAGAAAGGATCGAACCGTGTGACAGATTCATTTTCCATTGAGCTTCCCTTCTCAAAACATATCGTAACAATGGTGGAGCAAGCAGAAGAGGAACTGCAATCCATATATCGGCAAATCGATCAAAATGCATTGTGGAATCAGCAAAAAGTCTTGCAGGCATTTCATAAGTATCAGTTGGCGGATTTTCACTTCACAGGTTCCACCGGGTATGGCTATAATGATGCCGGGAGAGAAGTTTTGGAGCGGGTATACGCCGAAGTGTTCCAAGCGGAAGCAGCACTTGTGCGGCCGCATATCACCTCTGGAACACATGCCATTGCATTGGCATTATTCGGTGTGCTGCGTCCGGGAGACCAGCTTTTATATGCAACCGGTAAGCCATATGATACATTGAAAAACGTCATCGGTGACGCAAAGAACACTGCAAATGAGGGATCTTTGGCCGATTTTGGCATACATAGTACGTACGTTCCTTTGCAAGACGACGGAACACCCAATATTGACGGACTTTTGCAAGGTATCACACCAAAGACAAAAATGATCGGAATTCAACGGTCCAGCGGGTATGATTGGCGTCCAGCTTTGACGATTCAAGATATCGACAGACTTGTACGTGTGATCCGTTCCGTCAATAAAGACGTGGTCATTTTTGTTGACAACTGTTATGGAGAATTTTGCGAGCCATTGGAGCCGACACAAGTGGGTGCGGATCTTGTCGTCGGATCTCTGATCAAAAATCCGGGCGGCGGTCTTGCTCCAAGCGGGGGCTACATAGTGGGGAAAGAACCGTATGTCAGACAGGCTGCCGGGCGTTTGACCGTCCCGGGAATTGGCGGAGAAGGAGGTGCCACTCTGGGAACGAACCGCAGTTTGTTGCAAGGCTTGTTTCTCGCACCCCATGTGGTTGGACAAGCATTGAAAGGAGCTGTATTGGCAGCTTATGTATTTGACCAGATCGGAATGAAGACATCTCCCGCATGGAATGCGACTCGTACGGACTTGATCCAGGCGATTGAATTTGGAGCGAGAGAACGACTGATCACGTTTTGTCAGGCCATTCAATCGTCGGCGCCGGTAGATTCTCATGTTCGCCCAGAGCCTTGGGCAATGCCCGGATACTCCGATGAAGTAATCATGGCAGCGGGTGCATTTATACAAGGTTCCTCCATTGAACTTAGTGCAGACGGTCCAATACGCCCACCTTACATTGGATACATGCAAGGTGGATTGACGTATGAGCATTGCAAATTGACGATCCTGCAAGTATTGGAGGATCTCTATTCACTCTAATTCTTTGACTCGTGCCGTTTGATGTTTGATGTTTGATGTTTGATGGAAGCTGTCAATATTTCTGACAGCTTCTTGACATTTCTATATGAACTGGTATATGATATAAAGTACACAAGAATATATTGTATTAACAAATATAAGGTAAGAGATCGGAAGGATGATCGAGCATGAGCGACACATTACGCCGCAATCTCGCATTGTTTCCCATTGGCATTGTTCAAAAGCTTACAGAGCTTACCGCTCGTCAAATAAGATATTACGAACAACATGAGCTCATTCAGCCAGTACGTACGGAAGGAAACCAACGGTTGTTTGCCTTCAACGATGTGGAACGCTTGCTAGAAATCAAGAAGCTAATTGATCAAGGGTTGAATATTTCCGGAATCAAAAGGATTTTGGGACCTTTGGAAGCGCATTCAGATTTACCGAACAAAGAAGAGCAGGAAAAAACAGGAGAAATTTCCGAGCAGGAGTTGCATGATTTACTCAAACAAGAATTATTGACGGCCAGAATGAATCGGCCTGGAGTTGCAAATTCTCTTATTCAAGGGGAATTGTCTCGATTTTTTCATTGATGTCGCTTCAATGAAGCGAATCCACGAATGGATCTGTTGAAGCAGTCGGATGTATTTTTGGTTCCTTTGTTTCAGCAGATATTGTATGACCAGATTGCCCACTACAATCCACAGGGAATGGTAGCATCCTTTCGCTGTGGATTTTTTTATGAAAGAAAACGAAATAAAAAATTGATTGATTACCAAAAATATGACACAATGATAACGATTGTGGAAGGAGGAATCTATGTGCAGGTAAACTTTACGCGTGAAGATATTCTACGTATGGCAAAAGAAGAAAATGTGCGGTATATTCGTTTGCAATTCACCGATTTACTTGGTGTCATCAAAAACGTGGAAATTCCCGTTAGTCAATTGACAAAAGCACTTGATAATAAAATTATGTTCGATGGTTCATCCATTGAAGGATTTGTTCGGATCGAAGAGTCCGATATGTACTTATATCCCGATTATAATACATGGCTCATTTTCCCTTGGGGAGATGAGCAAGGGAAGATTGCACGACTCATCTGTGACATTTATATGCCGGATGGTACGCCTTTTGCCGGAGATCCGAGAGGAATTCTAAAACGCGCCTTAAAAATAGCGAATGATATGGGATTCTCGTCAATGAACGTGGGACCCGAACCGGAGTTTTTTTTATTTAAACTTGACGAACAAGGCAATCCGACAACCGAAATGAACGATCAGGGCGGATATTTTGATTTGGCTCCTGTAGATCTCGGAGAAAACTGCCGCCGGGAAATTGTGCTTGTACTGGAATCCCTTGGCTTTGAAATCGAAGCATCCCATCATGAAGTAGCCCCAGGACAGCACGAAATCGATTTTCGCTATTCCAATGCACTGACTGCTGCTGATAATATTATGACTTTTAAATTGGTCGTAAAAACTGTCGCACGCAAGCATGGTTTATATGCAACATTTATGCCAAAACCAATTTACGGCATTAACGGTTCCGGCATGCATTGCCATCAGTCATTGTTTAGCGGAAAATCCAATGCATTTTATGACGAAAGAGATGAACTCGGACTAAGCAAAGTTGCCAAACAGTTTTTGGCCGGTTTGCTGGCACATGCACGCGGGTTTACAGCCATAACAAATCCGACCGTAAATTCTTATAAACGATTGGTGCCGGGCTATGAAGCTCCGTGTTATATTGCCTGGTCTGCAAAAAACCGCAGTCCGCTTGTCCGGATCCCTGCATCGAGAGGATTAAGCACTCGAATTGAAGTTCGAAATCCGGATCCGTCATGCAACCCATATTTGGCACTCGCTGTCATGTTAATGGCAGGACTTGACGGGATTCGAAACGAACTTTCTTTACCGGCACCTGTCAATCGCAATATATACGTGATGAATGAAACAGATCGGGTGCGTGCCGGTATTTTGAGTTTGCCAGCCAATTTAAAAGAAGCACTGGATGAACTTTCTATGAATGAAGTCATGCGGAGCGCTCTGGGTGACCATGCATTTACTCACTTCTTAGAAGCGAAATTTATCGAGTGGGATATGTTCCGTACTGCTGTTCATCCGTGGGAGCGAGAGCAGTATTTAACAATGTATTAAAATAGATCAAGCCTTCACCCATTATTCCGATACTGCCAATATTCCGCATACCCCGTTTTTGAGAAAAAGCATTTGAGAAGATGCAAAGGATCGAAAACGGGTGTTTTTTTATTTGTCAATCGTTTTTACTCGGCACTAATAATTTCATACCCGGTGTAATGAGTGAAGAAGAAAGATGATTGATTCTCGTTAATCTGTAAACGACATCTCGTATATCTTCATTCGGTTTTACAATCTGCTGTGCGATATTCCAAAGGGATTGCCCCGGCAAAACCGTTACATAATGTTTTTTATGTAAATCAAAAGAATTGCTTGCTTGTGCATGATGCCCGCTCCAAATCCCCATTCCCAAAATACTTCCCGATACGATCAAAGTGAATAATGCGACTCTTCTAGAGATTTTCCGCTTTTTCATCGGATTTGCGATGGTTCTTTTGTGTGTATTCATGCCGATCACCCCTGTACAAACGTATGTTCTGATATGAGAATAATACAAACGTATGTTCGTGTCAATACGAACGTGAGTGTTTGTCCAAAAAAACGAATGTATGTTTGGACGAATGCATGTTTTCATGTTATAATTTTACAAGATCATTTTTATACAAGATTTCAATCAAATGATCCCATGCCTATTGCACTGCGCAAGAATTGATTTGATTTGAATTTGTTTGATTGCTAAAACATATGCGGTGTTTGAGAATTCTAGTACATAGATTTTAAAAAAGGATGATAGATTTGGTGAAACTTTCAAAACGCCAACAAGAGATCATGGATTTCATCAAACAGGAAGTGAAGCAAAAAGGCTATCCGCCATCTGTCCGGGAAATTGGGGAAGCAGTGGGATTGGCCTCCAGTTCAACTGTCCACGGACATTTGGAGCGTTTGGAACAAAAGGGACTATTGCGGCGGGATCCGACAAAACCGCGGGCGATCGAAGTGATCAACCTGGAAATCGGTACAGCTGTCGGGGAACATTATCCAGAGACGGATCGATCGGTTATCATGGCGCCTATCATCGGAAAAGTGACAGCAGGTCAGCCCATTACAGCTGTCGAGAATATCGAAGACTATTTCCCGTTACCGGCCAGTATGCGGAATGAACCATCGATTTTCTTGCTGCATGTAGCAGGGAATTCCATGATTGACGCCGGCATTTTCGACGGAGACATGGTCGTCGTTCGCCAGCAGCGAACTGCACAAAATGGCGATATTGTCGTTGCCATGACCGAGGATGAAGAAGCAACGGTAAAACGTTTCTTTCGGGAGGCGGATCACATTCGCTTACAGCCGGAAAATCCTGCGATGCAGCCGTTGCGTTATGCCAACGTGACAATTTTGGGGAAGGTCATCGGCCTCTACCGCAACATTCATTGAAAGCAAGAGGCGATCCGGATCATTGTCCAATCGTTTTTCAGTCAGTTCAACAGTTTATACAGAGGTGTGACTTGTTCATGTTCACTAACATTACATTTCGGGATGCCGGTATCAGCGATTTGCCAACCATCGTCGACATTTACAATGCAACCATTCCAAGCAGGATGGTAACTGCCGATACAGAACCTGTGTCAGTCGAAAGCAGGGAAAAATGGTTCAGCGATCATTCTCCGGCTTTCCGCCCTTTATGGATGATCGAATATGATGGGAAAGCATGCGGATGGGTGAGCTTTCAATCCTTTTACGGGCGACCCGCGTATAACGCAACGGCAGAAATCAGCATTTATATTCATCAAGATTTCAGAGGCAAGAAAATTGGCCAATATAGTATACAGAAAGCGATTGATGCTTGTCCTAGGCTCCGGATTAAGACATTGCTGGCATTTATATTTGGTCACAACGAACCGAGTCTTCAGCTATTTGCCCGATTCGGTTTCGAACAATGGGCACATTTGCCGAATATTGCAGAATTGGATGGAATTGAGCGGGATCTAATCATACTTGGCAAACGGATTTTTTGATCGCTGTTTTGAATGGTCATTTCGAATTCGATTCGAGCGAATTCGATCAGAGATATGTATGCAAACAGCCGGGATTTCGAATCACCGTGAAATCCCGACTGTTTGCTGTCGTTTCCCCTATTTTCCCAATTGCGCCGCAACCTTCTTTAAGATTGGGGTACCGCCAACAAAACGCGAAAAACGTACGCTAAGCAATCAAATTCAGTAAAAAGCCGGTTTCCCTGTACGCTAAGGTTGCCCGGCTTTTTGTGTCTCTAAGTGTCGGAAGATAGTTGTTTCAGTGGTCGCAATGATATTAATGTGGTGGTATGCTTCATATCAAACTTGTATTCACACTAGAAAGTTGATATGTTTCCTCCTAAGAGGCGAAATGTGCAGTAGCAGTTCATACTTGAACGTTCCAGTAGACCTTTTGAAGTCCGCTGCTTGTGAAAGGTAAACAGTGTTCCATACGCTGATTGCATTAAATAGCATCTCGGCATTCGGGATGGTCGAAAAAGGGGATTAAATGAAAATCATCAAAGTTAGACTGGAAAAAGTGGATCATGAAAATCATTTTCCAAAAATGGGCAGACTGGCAGAATTTTTTGAAGCCGTTTTTTAAAAAAATTAGGCTACATGAGGACAAATCATCGACTTGAGTTGATCCCACTGCTCCTTCTGGGTCACGTACCACGCATCCATGTGTTGGCAAATCATGATGTCATAGATACGTATATACCATATCATGGTGGAACGATGCCTGCTCGACTCAAGCTTGTAATCGATTTTCTCCCGCTTGTTGGAACGCTCAACGGAGGTGCGGCGGCCATAAATGAGGTTCCACTTCTCCGAGTTCCACGGTGTTTTCGTGAACGACCTTGGATTATCGCTGGTTTTCGTGTAGAAGGTACGACTATACTTGGCCGTAGAGCAGCCGCAAGTCGGTGAATATCTCCACTTGCGACGATGGCCGCTTGTGATCCGTTCCATTGAGCTTCATAAGGGTTCCATTGGGACAAATAGGAATGCCCGATGGTGAGATTTGGATATCATTTGAACTCCTTCTTGGTGTGTTCTTCACAGAACGAACGTTCAAATCAATGAAGGGCTCCATACCTTGGTGTTCCAACAGCAGGTAAATGGATTCCGTATCATGAGCGGCATCGAGAAGCATCTTGTCTACCGTGCCCAAGGTGAAACGTTGCTTGAATTCAACTGTACTTAGGACCAGACTTACAGCGTCGTGCCGGGAAGCAGGCTGCAGTTTGGGGTACAAAGACAAATCGTGTTTACTGTCCGCCGCAGAGATCATGTACAGATGGTATCCGTTAAAGTATCGTTCTCTGGCGCTATCCTATCCCGAGTCGCAGTCGGGTTGGGAGTAAATGCGATCATGATTGCATTCAGCCATGCCGCGGGTACGACAATCACAAGTCGGTTTGCTTCGGAGGTAGGCGGCAGTGGCGACTGGTGTGCTATCACCGGCCGCACTAAGTGCCGAGAGATCCCCGAGCAACCCCAAATTCGCCGAAACCGTAAGGATTTGCGTTTGAAAAAAGTGGAGTAGCCGATCGGTAGGCAAACTGGTTTTCTTAGCAGTGTGAAGAATCATCCACTAAACCAAACGTTTGATTCTTCCAGGCGTGGCAGTAGGCGCTTTTTCTGCTTCGTCGGCTTCAAGTGTTTGTTGGTTTGGGGCCAGAGACATTTGAAAAAGTCGTAGAAGGTTCCTACTCTTGGAATAACGTCTAAGGCGAAACCGCTAAGAATGGCATAGATGGGCGTACGTTTCATTTCGTTAATCCATTCGGTAAGACCTTTTTCCGGATTTGTCATCAGGAAAATGAAGAAGGAGCGAAGCGTGGAAGCTGGATCGCGAGGCTCAGGCCCCCGGTCGGAGTAGAGGTCGTGATATACGAAAGGTCAGTATTCCAGAATTTGAGCACGAGCGGCCAGTCTTTATTGACGATGACGATACCCGGCCCGTAATTGATGCGAAGCTGTTCCAGAACGAAATCCTGATAAGACGCGTGAGGAATGAATCCAGGCTTTAAAATGAACACCCCATACTTTGGTAGTAGGGAAAATAAATCCCTCATCGCACGGTTATTGGGGTGTTTCTGAAAAGTCAAGTGTTTTTTAATAATATTTCAACATTTAATTTCCAGCTTGGAATGTTCCTAAATTAAAAAATCTCCCTACGAAAGTGGGAGGATAGAAGTTTGGATGGTACGAGGAAATCCTTGTCCCATCTAGCTCGGCGAATGCCGAGAGTCTATTAAAATGGGAGGGAGGAGAAAAGAAACACGTATCAAAATGGGTTTTCACCCCCCTTTTTAGCTAAATTTTCAGATGAATATATACTTATTTTAGAAAAACGATTTTAATACATTTTTAATGGGATTAAGAAAGTGAAATGTATTTTAAGGTCTTACACCGGGATGTTGTTTTTGCCATTCTAATTGGTGTTGCTTTAATCCTTCTTTAGTAGTTCTCACAAAAGTACCGTAAGGAAGTACAATTTCCTGAATGTTTGGATTTTTTAGTGCTTCGTCTTCACTATGAGTAACTTGATTAGGATTAAAGTTTCCTGGCTTATCAGTTCTCACAAATATACCTGTAGGCATTGTTATCGATTGTATATTTTTCACAATTTCTTCTCTTTGTTTTGCGGTAAGTGTTTTTTGTTGAATTGAGTGCCCGTTTAAAGAAGGACCAGTAATTCCTTTTGCAAAACCAAATAAAGCAACAGCAGCAATTGGTAAAGCTGCAATTGTAGTTATCTTAATCCACTTTTTCATGTTATTATAAATCTCCTTTCATCCCTGAATTAATAATATACATAACCATTTCCATCTGTTGCTAATCCTGGTGTACCATAAGTCCAATAGGCTTTATTATACACTTCCAAGTTATAACTGTGACTATTACTGGGTTGGACATTAGACCAAGTAACATAGGCATCCGAATTTGTGTAGTTACCGTAAATTTCCTGCCAATAACCATTTGCATAATCTCCTATATCGTAAACCATATCGGCAGTTCCAGCCGAAGTTCCGTCAGTAGGGTATTGAACTAAATCCATCTGAACGTTCTCAACACTCTTAACATCAAAAGCAAATGCATCCGGTAGATATGTAGTAATACCTTGCCAGACGATAAGTGGGCTTGTACTTGCGAACGCAGTTAGTGGCGCGGCAATCGCTAATGTTGCTAATGCTCCTATAACAAATTTTTTCATAGTCTAACCTCCATTAATGATAGCGATACAAAATATGTAAGTATAAGTTATTAGAATTGAATATTTACCAAATTCCCACCCCTTTCTAAGAAAAAGACTACCATATTTCTTTTTAAAAAACGATTTTCATACGGTAAGGTACATTAACACAGAAATTCCCAAATTTGTGACAGTTTAATATTTTTAGGAGGATAACTATTTGATTTGACGAATAATTTTGGAAGTAAGATAATAAAATTTTAACTTTAAAGGTTTTTATTGGAATGTTATACGGAGGTAAATAATGTATTTTTTTAATGATTTAACCAAACAACTTAAAGATTTATGTACTTCTGGACTAGCTATAAGTCCTTGGTTAGCGGGTGTAGATGGAACTGGTCGTTTTGATCCTATTATTTTTGAGATTATTGATTCTGCGGCACTCGATTTTACAGCTATACATTGGACAGAAGAAGAACGAATTAAGGCATTTGGAATACTTCCAGTTCATGAACGATTACCAAGAACGGCATTATACGAAACAATTGCTTCAACGGCCGTTCTTCTCGCGAATGATCGAACTGGATATTTAGATGTTGAAGAAAATCTGTCTCGAGAAGTGATTCAAATGGTTGAAAACTTTGTAACAAAATATGGTCTTGGTACATTTGTTCAAATTTACTGCTTGGTTACCAGCTATGAAAACCAAAATGCGTTGGCATATTATAAATCCATTCCGGAAAAGGAGTTTTTGTTAGGTCACTGGCATCGGCCATGGATTGATTATACGTTAACGGATGAACTTGTACTTGGAACACTATTGCAGAACTATCAAATTGTAATTCGTAAAAATCGTCGCTACGTCGAAATGAGCGACCAAGGGTATGAAGCATTTCGAAAAACAGGAGAAATATTAAATAAATCTGGATATCTCGAACATCGGATGCACTGGCTTCACATTTCGCAATTTAATTTATTTGATGATTATGAAACGATGGCACATGCAATATGGCCTGAATCCATTTCTTTAAGACAACGGTTTCTTGAGTGGTCAGGAATTAAATCTGGGATGAAGGTATTAGAGCTTGGATGTGCAGATGGTGAGTTTACGTTTGATGGTGGACTTGCCCAACTAGTCGGTCCAACCGGACGCGTAATTTCCATAGATCCTTCAGCACGAATGATTGCCCGAGCTGAAACTAAACGCTGCAATCTTGATGTTGATTGGGTTGAATTTCGGAAAGGGAAAGCAGAATGTCTTCCCTTTGATGATGGGACCTTTGATGCAGTAATTGGAGTAGGGTTTCTACATTTTACTGACCTCGAAGTGGCCTTACGGGAAATGAAACGGGTTACCCATTCGAATGGTATTGTAGCTAGCTTCCATCCGTTAAAAGCTCGGCTCGATGTTGAGTTTTTTCAACAGTGGTTTTCCCCTTTATTGGAATTATCGGTACAACGAAAAGAACCTCCGAAAGATTTTTTATTATTTCCGAATCAAGCACCATTAGCTTTTGAAAGTGCCGGTTTCCATAATGTTATAAAAGACGAAGCTCCCTTAATTACACTATTTCATGATCCGGATAAGGTAATCCAACACTTTATTTACGGGGTGGGATGGTTTCAAGAGGAATTATCGATGCTTCCATGGCGGGCACGTAAAGAAATTGTGGAACTTTTGAGACAAAGAGGTCACGAAATAATTACCAACTATCCGAAAGACGAACTTGTCTTTACATTTCCAATGCAAATGGTAAAAGGTGAAGTGATATAAAAATAAAAACGCTAAAGGCAAACCCTGTGAAAGCAGGGGTCACAAAGCTACAGGGGCTAAATAAGAATCTCATATTGCCAGTCAGCTGCCGTCAGCTGTCTCCACCCCTGATTTCTATTATAGGGAGAGGAGTAGATTGATTACTTGACTATTATTAACGGAAAACGTATCTCTATTGGACAAGATTGTTATCTTGAATACTGGTCTTTATATAAAGACAATGCTAAAGTCGCACTTTCACCTACTCAGTTCCGTATACTTCAATACTTGGCACTGAATATTGGGAACCCTGTATCCACAGATCAATTGATTTTGAACGTTTGGGGGCCAGAGACTTTGATTGGCCCTAATGATTTACATGTTCATATTAAACGTTTACGGGATCGATTAGAGGACGATGGTCGTAATCCTAAATGCCTTTTAACGATTCGCGGTATCGGATACATACTGTATCCAAGGGAAAAGTAAAATGATAGCCTTTCGAGTTAAATAAATCGTATAATAAATAATTTTGTTGGCGGTACCCCAGATTGAACCGTCAATCATTCTGTTGACATCAACAGCTCCTTGCACAAAATTGTTCTTCTTGTAAAAATTATATTGATTCTTCACACTGTCCGCATCTACCTGTGTGTTTGGATCGTCAATGCTACTGTTTCGTTACCCGAATGATCAGTGTAAACTTTCCCCACATGTCCAATCACCAGTTGCAATCTATCACCTCTCACTCTTAATCAAAACTCTATCGAGATTACAGGTGGAATTATACCACGGATCCCAGAAAATTTCGATAATAAGGAACGCGTCTAGTCCGAAATTCATCTCTTTCGGAGATGTAGGTTGACCCGCTCTATTTGTGTTCTCCTATTTGAAATGCAATACTTAAGTATAATCTGCAATCCAACAGAAAGAAGGTGCTTCTTGTGAAGATCGGTCTGGCGCTTGCAGGGGGAGGGGTCTCGGGTTCTGCAGCGATTGGCGTCATTCGTGCCCTCGAAGAAGCGGGCGTGCAAATTACACATATCGCCGGCACCAGTTCCGGTGCCATGGTCGCTGCCTTATACGCATATGGCTATTCAGTCGACCAACTGATCGAAATCGTTCCCCGTCTCAACCGTCAGCATTTGGATATCGACTGGAAAGGAATCCTCCTCAAATTGATCCGATACAAGCCGTATCTCGATGGATGTCTGAAAGGATATCGATTGCAAGAACTTCTTTTGCAACTGACAAATCATGAGGAAGTATCGGCGTTTCAAATTCCTTGTGGCATCGTTGCTACCGATCTGGCAGAAGGAAAGCCGGTCGTTTTTTCCAATCAGGCCATCGCCGGATATACAACGCTGAGCGATGTTTCCATCGCAGATGCAGTCCGTGCAAGCTGCGGCATTCCCGTTATTTTTCAGCCCCTTCGAATCCGCGAATTTGTGCTTGCAGATGGTGGTGTCCTGATCAATTGTCCGGTGCATCTGGTCAAGCAAATGGGAGCGCTTCATGTCATTTCCGTCGATCCGGTTGCTCCATTTGTCAAAAACCGCAAAGGGGCTCTTACTACATTCCGCTCCATTTTTTTTCATGTTGTAAACCTGACATTACAAGCACAGATGCAGCGGGAGCATACGTATGCAATGTTTACACTTCATCCCAACGTAGGTTCCGTCGGAGCTTTGGATTTTAAAAAAGTGATGCATTGTATTGAAGTGGGGTATCGACACACCAAATTGCATCTGCCGGATATTCTCCGATTGCTTGAAACATGATTTGCCAAAGAATATTCCTGTATTACGATTCCTCCTCTCAGCATACCGTAGCAATAAGGATCGATATCTGCAGAAATCCGCATAAAAGGGGTGTAGGTATGCTGAGAAAGATTCCATTAGGCATCCAGATCCTCATTGCCATGATTCTGGGGATTGTGGTAGGGGGAGCAAGCAAAACATTCGGCATTCATTTAAAAATTCTGGGCGATGCATTTATTCATTTGATTCAAATGGCGATACTGCCGCTCGTGTTCCCGCTGATCGTTTTAGGTATCAGTCAGATGCAATCGATTCGCCGGATCGGGCGAATTGCCGGGAAGACGATCCTGTATTTTGAGGTCATTACTACGATTGTTTTATTTATCGGCATTTTTTTAGCAGATGCGACACAGGTAGGTTCCGGTGTAAATCTCGCAGGTGCAAAAGGCAATTTGCTCCATGGGATTGCGAAAGGAATCGATTTTCAGGCATTTGTGCTAAACATGATTCCACATAATCTATTTGCATCGCTTACCCAAGGAAATCTTTTATCACTCGTTTTTTTCGCGTTATTCTTCGGCTTGGGAATGGCTGCTGTGGCTGAAAAAGCAAAACCGGTCGAGCAATTTCTCGAATCTGTTGCGAACATTATGTTTCAAGTCCTAGACTTTATTATACGCTTCGCTCCCATTGGAGTGTTTGGGTTTATCGCATTTGATATCGCCAATTATGGTTGGGCAAGCATCTGGCTGCTCGGTCAGTTTGTTGGCATCGCTTATCTGGGATTTCTCATCATTGTCTTTCTTTTGCTGCCGTTGGCCGCTCTCGTGTTTAAAGTCTCCTATATAAAACTCTTGCGGGAAATTTGGGACCTTATCTTGCTCGCATTTACATCCCGCAGTTCGGAAATCGTATTGGCGCCGCTCCTTGAAAGGCTGAAAGGCTATGGTGTCGATGAATCGATCGGATCCTTCGTACTGCCTGTGGGGTATTCCTTTAATCTCGATGGAGCGACATTATATGAATCGATTGCCGTACTTTTTTTGGCACATGCCTATGGCATCCAGCTCACATTTGTCCATCAATTGGAGATTATCGGCGTTTTAATGGTATTGACTAAAGGATTGGCCGGTGTGCCGTCTGCGGCCATCGTAATCTTGCTTTCGACTGCAAAATCCATCGGAATTCCGTTGGAAGGTGTCGCATTACTGCTCGGAATTGATTTTATTATCGATATGGGGCGAACGGCTGTAAACGTAGTGGGAAATTCATTGGCTGCAGTCATTGTAGCCAAATCAGAAAAGTTGTTCCAGCCGAAAGCTTCCTTGCAATAATTGGAACGTTTGAGTTGGCAGAAAAAAAGCACCGTTCCTGCAAAAACGGTGCTCTTGTACATGACATTAAGTATGATTGCAAAAACGGAGACTTTACGTTGCGGCCACAATCGGCGAGGAAAAAATGGCATGACTGCTCTGCGAAATGCATTAAAACATCCGCTCAACCGGCAGTGATTCGATGACTTGATCGACCGCAGTCGGACTGACAATCGTTGGACTGACAATCCGATTGGAGCGGCGATATGAAACATTCAGATAAACGATCAATATGATCGAAAAACAAACGGCTATGCTTAAAACAGTAACAAGTACTTCCCAGACAACCGATTCCACACATCATACCCCCTTCATTTCCAAGCATACCAAAGAAATGGATTTCGTGTAATTATATAGTATACCCATTCGGTGATTTCTATATATAGTAAATAGTGGGTTTTCAGAAGGATTTTGTCATATAAGAAAGGGAGTTGTTTTCAAGCTGGAAAGGAGCGATGTACGTGGATGTATATCGGGCTGTCGGTATGAGTGTTCCACGCAAAGATGGGGCGGAGAAGGTCACCGGTCGTGCCAAATACACCAATGATTTTTTAAAACCTGGACTGCTCCATGCAAAACTCGTGACAAGCGTTTATGCACACGCGACTCTCGTCTCGATCGATACACAGAAAGCCAGGAATGTACCGGGCGTGCGGGCCATTGTTACAGGGGAAGATTTTCCGCTGCTGACAGGATCGCCGTTGGAAGATCGACCGCCGCTTGCCGTTGATAAAGTACGCTATCACGGGGAACCGATTGCCATCGTAGTAGCAGATCAGGAAAATATTGCAATGCAGGCAGCCAGCCTGATCGATGTCAAATACGCTCCATTGCCAGTCGTAAACTCGCCTCGAGCCGCCCTTTCCGCCAATGCGCCATTGCTGCACCCGAATCTGGCAACGTATCATGTACATAGTGATGTGTATCCTGTCGCAAACACCAATATTGCGAACCACACCAAAATCCGCAAAGGCAATATGGAGGAGGGATGGAAACAATGTGATGTGGTCATCGAGGCAAATCTGTCTTTTCCGCAATCCGATCATGCCGCCATGGAACCCCGCTGTGTCGTCGCCGAAATCGCGCCAGACCATACCATATCGCTGATATCCGCATCCCAGTCCCCATTTATTATTCGAAGCCTGATCAGTCATTATTTTCAAATTCCCATCGAAAACGTGAATGTGCATACACCGTTTGTCGGCGGCGCTTTCGGCGGAAAAGCCCCTGTACAATTGGAATTTCTCGCCGTACTCGCTTCTTGGGCAGTCGGAGGGCGGTCTGTCAAATTGGCCAATGAACGGGAACAGGATTTTATCACATCACCTGTTCATATCGGACTGGATGCAGATATTCAACTGGGCGCTACAAAAGAAGGAAAATTTGTCGCGGCAGCCATTCAATATCGTTTTGACGGCGGAGCTTACTCGGATCGGGCAGTGATTATCAGCCAGGCGGCAGCTGTCAGCTGTACAGGTCCCTATGGGATTGACCGTGTGCATTGCGACTCGTTTTGCGTCTATACCAATCATCCATACGCCACCTCCTTTCGAGGATTTGGCCATCCGGAATTGACATTTGTGATCGAACGGGCGATCGATATGCTTGCTGCCAAATTAGATATCGATCCAGTGGAACTGCGTCTGAAAAATGCAATTCGACCGGGAGATACCAGTCCAACCCAGACATTGCTTACATGCAGTACTGTTGGAAATTTGGAAAAGTGCCTGGAATCCATCAAACAGATGATGAATTGGGAACAAGGCAGATATGAAAAAATTGATGATCATCGGGTACGCGCCAAAGGAATTTGTTCCTTTTGGAAAAACTCCAGTACGCCCACGAATGCCAGTGCAGGCGCTGTCTTGCTCTTTCATCCCAATGGGAGCGTGAATCTTGTTTGCGGCGCGGTGGAAATCGGCCAGGGGACCAAAACAGCTTTGGCACAGATCGCTGCGGAGCGACTCGGGATGGATGTGAATCACATTCATGTCGTCATGGATGTACACACAGACACAACGGCAGAACATTGGAAAACGGTAGCGAGCCGCAGTACATTTCTTGTCGGCAGAGCTGTGTTGGCAGCCGCTGAAGACGCCATTCGACAATTCAAATACAATGCATCCTTTGCTTTGCGTTCAGAACCCGCAGATTTGGAGGTTGGAGGAAACCGGGTGTTTCGCAAAGACAATCCTGCAGATGGCATCGATATTGTCGAAATCGTTCACGGGTATACGTATCCAAACGGAAACACAGTCGGCCATCCGGTCATCGGCCGCGGCAGTTATGTCGTTCACCATCTGACAACGTTAAATAAGGAGACGGGAAAAGGAATACCAGGCCCGGAGTGGACAGTTGGCGCACAAGGCGTAGAAGTGGAGTTGGATCTCAAGAATAGTACGTATAAAATTTTAAAAGCCGTTTCCGTCATTGATGCAGGAAACGTGCTCAATCCCAAGTTGGCCCGCGGACAGATCATGGGCGGCATGAGTATGGGGTTAAGTTTCGCCGGTCGTGAAGCGTTTGTGTATAGTGAAGAAGGCAAAATTCTCAATCCCCAGTTGCGGACATATAAGGTCCATCACTACGGAGATCACCCGGAATACCTGGTCGATTTTGTAGAAACCCCCCATCTGGAGGCTCCTTATGGCCTGCGGGGAATCGGAGAACATGGCGTGATTGGCATGCCGGCGGCGCTTGCAAACAGTTTATCAAGGGCTTGCGGCATCGATTTGAACTGGTTGCCGTTAACTCCTGAAGCCATTTGGCGGGCAAGAGGAGGCGGCAGATGATTCCTTTTGATTTTGCGTATTTTAAACCAAATACCCTATCAGAAGCGGTTCAAATCTACCAAACCTTTGCGGCACAAGACATGCAGCCGCTGTATTATGGGGGAGGAACCGAATGTTTGACCAGAGCGCGGCGCAACTCGCTTACAGCAGATGCAGTCATTGATTTAAAAGGGATTCCGGAATGCAATTCGATTGATTGGCAAAATCAATGGCTGGTGCTTGGGGCGACAGTATCATTGACAAAACTCTCCAGCGACCATTCGTTCCCACTGCTTGCAGAGACGGTTGCACAGATTGCAGACCGGACCGCTCGCAACAAAATAACGCTGGGCGGGAATATTTGCGGCAAATTGATCTATCGGGAAGCGGTATTGCCATTCTTATTGACAGATGCCCTGGTCTTGACGATGGGACCAAAAGGGTTGCAGTATAAATCCATCCATGAAGTGTTTCAGCGGCA